>JAURZK010000099.1 GCA_030653505.1 Rubrivivax sp. | reverse complement strand
CCCATGTGGTCGGCCTCGAAGCTGGGGAAGGTGTGGGTCGGGTCGATCGCGTAGGTGGTGGGTGCAGCGCTGGCGGCCACTGCCGCCAGCAGCAGCACCGTTGCGGTCAGGCAAGTGTTCATTCGGTTCTCCGGGTTGTTGATGCAGCCACGACGGCCGAAGGCAAGCAGATTCGACAAGCGCTCGGCTGCACGGCTGCACGGCGGCATCAGCGCGCGTAGGGACCGCCGTCGCCCGGGGCCCGCAGCAACTCGCGTTGATTCGACCACGTCCGGCGTCAACCCGCAAAGGTCTTGCTGCGCGCGTTGTTCAAGCCTTGCCGCCCCGCGAGGAACAAGAAGACCGAGGCGAGATGAAATCGATGATGCAGGGTTTGCTGGCCGCGGCGCCGCCGGCGGGCGCGCTCAGGCTGGCCGAACAGGGTCGGCTGGATCTCGACGCCCTCCTGGTCGACTGTCTGCCGTCGTCGCTGGTTCGAGGCCTGCTCGTCCTCGAAGGCGTCGATCACGGCGCCGTCATCGGGCGCGCCGCGCGGCTGGGCGACCCCGGGTTCGGGCGGGTCCACGGGCTGCGCGCGAAGGGCGCGGGTAAGCCGTTGTGGCGTCAAGCGCATTGCCGGGGCCGGTCCTGGTCGGCGACGGCAACTTCACACCCGCGGTAGTGCATGCCGTCATCCGATGGCCTTGTTCGTCGCACGGTGCTGGTATCGGCACGCCACGGTGCGCAGAATGACGCCATGTCCTGGTTGCCTGCACCCCCTGCCCCTGGGCCCGTCGGCAGGCTGGCGGGCCCGGGAGCACGGGCGCACATGGTGGCCTTCGTCCAGGTCTTCAACCTGCGCACCGTGGCGCTGGTGTTCTACACCTGCCTGGTGATGGCGGCATCGCGCGCCATGGGCTGGCTGGCTGAGGCCTCGACGCTGGGCGACTGGGGCCTCGACCTCGTGCGCCATACGCGGCAGACGCTCATCACCGGGCTGTGCATATTGCTCGCGCTGGCCCTGGCCGAAGCCTGCCTGGCGCGGCAGGCGAATCGATCGGCAACGCAGCCAGGCGCAGGCACGGGGCTGCGCCTGGGGCTGCGCACCGCCGCGGTGATCGGCGGTGCCCTGGTCGGCGCCTACCTGCGACACCGGGTCGCGAACTGGGGCATGGACACCCGCACGATAGACCCGGGCTGGCTGATATCGACGACGCTGCTCTGGAGTCTGCTCGGCGGCATCGGCGCTGCGCTGCTGATGGCCGCGCGCAGCGAGCAGCAGGCACAGGCCGAGTTGCTCGAGGCACAGGTCCAGCGCCAGCAGTTGCAGGCGCAGCAGATCGAGGCCCAGCTGCAGGCGCTGACGGCGCAGATCGAACCGCATTTCCTGTTCAACACCCTGGCCACCGTCAAGCGCCTTTACGAGACCACACCCGAACGCGGCCGCGAGATGATGATGCTGCTGACCCAGTACCTGCGCGCGGCGCTGCCCGGCATGCGCCGCAACGTGACGACACTGGCAGAGGAGACCACGGTGGTGCGCAGCTACCTCGAGCTGCTGCAGATGCGCATGGGGCCGCGGCTGCGCTTCGAGATCGACGTGCCGCCGGCACTGGGCGGCGCGCGGCTGCCGACCCTGCTGCTGCCCACGCTGGTGGAAAACGCGATCAAGCATGGCCTGGGGCCGCTTCCCGAGGGCGGAAGCATCAGCGTGCGCGCACGTGCCGAGGGCCAGGTGCTGGTGCTGGAGGTCAGGGACGACGGCCGTGGTTTCGCCGGCAGCGGCGGCAGCGGCGTCGGACTGGCCAACATCCGTGCTCGCCTGGCCGCGCTGCATGGTGCACAGGCGGCGCTGGAGCTGCAGGCAGCGCCGCCGCGCGGCGTGCTGGCACGGGTGCGCCTGCCGCTGCAGCAGGACGCGGCGGTAGTCGCCGACGCGGACGACGCTGCCGCTGCGCTGGCGCTGACGCGGCAGCTGCACGAAGGCCGAGGCGCGACGTGAACACGGCGGTCCTCACCATCCCCGCGGCCGGCGCGCTGACGCTGGGCGCGCAGCTGTGGGGCGCCTGGCGCTCGCTGCGCTGGATCGAGCTGATGTGCTTCTTGCTGCTGGGGCTGCTGTACGGCCTGACCGACGTCGCGGCCGTCACGCAGCTGCCCGCCGACGCCCCGCGGCTGCAGGCGGCCAGCCGGCACCTGCTGTCCCCGGTGTTCGTCGCGCTGGTGCTGATCCCCTTCTGGCTGCCCGCTTCGCGCAGCCAGGCCGCCGTGCCACGCCGCCTGCTGTACCTGGCGCTGGCCGCACTGCTGGGCGCGGCGACCGCGATGTTGCTGCTGTGGCCGCTGGCGCGTTGGCTGGACTGGCCCACGGCGGCCGATCTCAGACGCGCAGCCAAGGGCTTGCCGATGTACGTCGGCTGGCACTGGGGGCAATGGGTCGGCGACATGCTTTCGGCCTTCGTGCCCGCGCTGCTGGCCTTCGGGCTGCTGGACACGTACGAACGCCAGCTGCGCAGCGCGCGCGAACTGCGGCAGGTTCGTCTGGCTCACATCGGGCTGGCACGCGAGGTAATGTCGGCGCGGCTGGCTGCGCTGCAGGCGCAGGTCGAGCCTGAGTTCCTGTTCGACACGCTGGTGGACATCGAACGTGCTTATGCCCGATCCGGAACCGACGCCGGCGAACGCATCGAGCGACTCATCCACCACCTGCGCGTGGCGCTGCCACGTTTGCGCCAGCCGGGCAGCACGCTCGTCGCCGAGGCCAGGCTGCTGGCGAGCTGGCTGGCCGTGGTCGAAGACCGCCTGGGCCGGCCCCTGCCGATGCACACGCACTGGCCCGCGGCGCTGGACGCCGCGCCGATGCCCCCGATGCTGCTGCTGCCGCTGCTGCAGACCACGCTGCAACCTGCGTTGAAAGGCCGCGCCGTCGGCCCGAACGAGGTGCGGCTGGCGGTCGACGCCGGCGTGGTCGAGGCGGCCGCTGCCGGCACGGTCGCGGAGTTGCGCCTCGTCATCACGCTGGGCCCGGCACCGGCGTTGCCCTGCCCCGACGCGACGCTGCTGCAAACGCTCGCCGCGCGCGCGAGTGCAATGCACGGCGCACCGGTCACGCTGGCGTGCACGCATCAAGACGGGAACGAAGGCGTCCAGACGGCTTTCACGCTGACGTTCCCGGCGCGGGTCGACGCGCCGCCCCCTTCGGACAACCGCACCCCAAGTCGATGATTGCCAACCACCCGACCGCCCTTGTCGCCGAGGACGAGGACACGCTGCGCAGCGAGATCGTCGAACGCCTGGGCACGCTGTGGCCCGAGTTGACGGTCGTCGGCGAGGCCGCGGACGGCCTGCAGGCGCTGCAGCTGACCGACGAGTTGCGTCCCGACATCCTGTTCCTGGACATCCAGATGCCTGGCGCCACGGGTCTGGAAGTGGCGCACCAGGTGGCCGGTCGCACGCACATCGTCTTCATCACCGCCTATGACCAGCACGCGCTGCAGGCCTTCGAGCACGGCGCGGTGGACTACCTGCTCAAGCCGCTGGTGCCGGCGCGGCTCTTTGCTGCGCTGACCCGCCTGCGCGAGCGCCTGGCCGGCCCGCCGCCACCGACCCACGCCCTGCTCGACGCGCTGGCAGCGGCCACCGGGACGGCAGCGCCACCCCTGCAGCGCGCGCCGCTGCGCTGGATCAATGCCTCGGTGGGCAACACGCTGCGCGTGATCACGGTCGACGAGGTCTTGTACTTCGAGAGTGACAACAAGTACACGCGGGTGGTCGTCGCCGGCGGCGAGGCCTTGATACGAAAGTCGCTCAAGGAACTGCTCGACGAACTCGATCCGCAGCAGTTCTGGCAGATCCATCGATCCACGGTCGTCAACGCTGCGGCCATCGCCGCGGTCACGCGCGACTACCGCGGTCGGCTGCAGGTGCAGTTGAAGCAGGGTGACGAGGTGCTGCAGGTGGCCAACAGCCATGCGTACCGGTTCAAGACGATGTAGTCGCAGCTTGCCCGCGAGAAGGTGGGGCAGCTGCCAGAGGGTGGCAACAACCGAGCGCCCCCTCAAAGCGTGGCCCGCTCCTCCGAGAGCGCACTCGCCGATGCCGATGCATCGGCCTTGGGCCTCAGCCAAGGCTGCAACTGCTCGACGTAGGTCGGCGGCAGCATGTGCCCCCCGGGGAAGGTCAAGTGCTTCTTTGCAGACCCGGGCAGCGAAGCAAACAAGGCCGCGTTGTCCGATCGCGAAGCGTACTCGTCATCGTCTCCCGTCAACAGCCAGACCTCCACGTCCGTCAGCCGTGCCGCGACGGTCGAGGGCGCGACCGCCGCCACTTTGCGATCCAGGTGGGGCGGCACCATCGCTGCGACGCTCAGGACGCGCGTATCCGTTGCTGCCAGCAGCAGCGCCATCTGTGCACCCATGCTGTAGCCGGCTGCGCGTATGCGGCCGCCATCGAACTGCGGCTGCCGGGCAACCCAGTCCAGCAACACGCGGTAGTCCTTGACGGTGTCGACGATGAGCCGCTCGTAGGGTTCGCGCTCGCCCCACAGGTGCAGGTCCCGCATCATCTCGCGCGCAATCAGCGGCCGATGGAGATCCTTGCGGTCGCCATGCGCCCGCGCGTCGAGGGCCACGACGACATGACCCGCCTGCAATGCGCGTTCGGCCAGGAGGTGTGTGCTTTCGATGGTCGGGCGACCCTTGAACTCGCTTTGCCACCAGCGCCAATGGGTACGGCCCATGCCGTGCAGCGCGAGCAGCACGGGACGCCCCGGCCGTGCGGCGCCGAACAGTGCCGGGTCCGTGGGGTGGACGATGCGGCCAAGCACCAACGCGCCGTCGAAGCTGGTGTATCGCAAGGCCTGGGCCCAAGCGACGGTGGCACCCACCGTCACCGGCTCTGCGGCGCCGAGCTCCACTTGTGGCCCTGGCGTGGCCGCGCCGACATGCGCGTAGCGCGCAGTCAGTTGTTCGGCGGAGATGTCGTAAGGCTTCAGGGCGAAGACCGCCCACCAGATGGCGCCGGTGGCGCCGGCAAGGCCGAACAGGGTCAACATGATCTTCTGGAGTGTTCGTCGGTGGGTGAACTCGTGCATCACTGCGCTTTCGGTCGGAGGAGGCGTCGTGGTGAAGGCCACCACGGACCGAAAGTTAGGCCCCCAGGCGTGAAGCGCTTGCGAAGCGCCTGCCAGGAGCGGGGTCAGGATGAGCGAGGAGCGCTCAGTGGCCCGGATGGGGGTTCGCAGTCGAATTGGCCCTGCGAACGGTCGCATGGGTTTGCCCGTCGTGATGACTGAGCTCCAGTGCCAGCGCATGCCTCTCGGCCAGCCGGCGCACGATCGACAGTCCCAGGCCTTGCCCCGTACTGGCGGCGCCCTTGACGCCGCGCTCACGCCCGGCCGCATCTGCACCCAAGAGCACTGCCGGCGGCGGCGGGCTGGGATTGCGCACGCGAAGCTCGCTCGCGTCGGCCTCGATCCGGATCCGCGGCGCCTGCGCGTGGGCGATGGCGTTGGCCAGCAGGTTGCCGACCAACAAGTGCGTCAACGCCGGCGACCAGGGACGCGTGAGTGTCGAGGGCAGGTCGAGCTCGACCTGCACGCCCTCCCGATCCAGCAGAGGCGCGTACGCGAGCACGAGCCTCTCCAGCATCGGCAGCAGCAGCTGTTCTGGCGCATCGGTCGGAGCAGCGGGCGCCTCTCGCGCCAGGGCCAGCATCACATCGACGGTCTGCTGCAGCTGCCACACCGCAGCCTGCAGGGACCGCACGAGAGGCAGCTGTTCGGCAGTGGCTTGCCCATGCAGCCGGTCGGCGGCGACCCCGAGGACGGCCAGTGGCGTTCGCAGCTCGTGGCTGGCATCGGCGGTGAACGCCTGCTCGCGTGCGATCAAGTCGCGTGTCCGGTTATGCAAGAGGTCCAGGTGGCGCGCCAACTCGCCCACCTCGTCATGCACCAGATCACGGGCCAGGTTCTCTGGCAGTGCATCGGGCGTGCTGGTGGCCACACGATGCGCCAGCGCTGCAAGGGGCGCGCTGATCCGGCGCGACAGCCACCCGCCCACCAGCAGCGCCAGCATCGTCAGGCTGCCCGCTGCGGCCAGCAGCCAGATCAGCAATTCGTTGCGCAACGGGCGCACGACCAACTGCCCGCTGACCTCGGCCACCAGCAGCGTGCCGTCGCTACCCACTGGGCGCAGGTGGTAATGCCGTCCCTCTGCGCCTTCGAACTCCTGCCGCCGGGGGTGGCTGGCGTGCTGCGAGGCCAGGTCCGAGGGCAGACCTCGACCTTGGGGATAGAGGCGGACGAAGGGCAACGCCGGCGCCGCAAACCGGCCATGCGCGTCGAAGTGGGCTCGCTGGCGTTCAGCCTCCGACCGCAGCGTGGCGGAGAAGAACGCGTCTTCCACGGCGTACACGAACACGATCGCCATGGCGCTCAGCAGGGCGCCCACGAGGAGCGTGAAACCGGAGAAGGCCAGCATCAGCCGCCGCTGCAGCCGCGGTCGGTACGCGACGCCGGGGTCTGGCGTTGGCGTCACGTCGGCACGTCAAGGCGCAGCCCGACGCCGTGCACTGTCTTCACCAGCGACTGCGACGGGCCCAGGCCCTGCCGCAGGGTATACAAGTGACTGCGCAGGGCGTCCGACTCCGGGGGTTCGTCTGCCCAGAGTTGCTGCAGCAACTCGCTGCGGCTGACCGTACGGGGCCAGGCTTCTGCCAGCGCCACCAGCAGACGCAAGGCGTGGCCGGAAACCTCGACAACACGCTGATGGCAGCGCACCTCGCCACTGCGGCGGTCGATGCGCAGGGGCCCGCGCTCCAGCACCGGGCTGCGGCCCAGTTCGCCTCGGCGGGCGAGCGCCTGGCAGCGCCACAGCAGTTCTTCGCTCGCGAAGGGCTTGAGCAGGTAGTCGTCGGCACCTGCGGCGAAGCCCAGGCCCTTGTCCGACAGCGTGTCGCGCGCGGTCAGCATGAGCACGGGCACATGGCGGTCGGCGCGCTGGCGCAGTTGCGCGCACACGGCCAGGCCGTCCAGTCCCGGCAAACCCAGATCGAGCAGCAGCACGTCGGGCGGTTCATCCAGCGCCATCTGCAACGCGAGGCGGCCATCGCTGGCTTCCTCCACCCTCCAGCCGGCGCCCACCAACACGGCCACGATCTGCGCGCGCAGCCCAATGTGGTCTTCGACCACCAGGATTCGCGAACTTCGAGGTTGTTCCATGGGACGTAGGACACGACAGCAGCAAGACGCGACGGACATCAGCGCCGCTGCAGTCTAGACGGTCGCTTGTGAAGCGCATGTGATCTCGTCGCCGCCACCGGTGGCGCTCAGTCCCCTTGCAGGGCGCGCATTCGCAGATCTCGGGCCCCTCCTGAGGCGCGCGGACGTGCGCAGGCACGTCCGCACGTCCTCAGTCGGCCTGCTTCCTCAGGAAGGCCGGAATCTCGATCTCGTCCATGCCGTTGCTCGACAACGCTTCCACCTTGGCACTGGCCTGCGCCCGCGCGCTGCGCCACACGCTGGGCGTGCTCAGGCCTTCGTAGCTGTGCTGCTGCGGCTGCGGGGTCTGCATCGCCGGGCCGGAGGCGTTGACCTGGGCGACGTTGTTCAGGATGGGCAGGTTGTCGGTGCCCGTGCGCATCACGGGCATGCTGGGCTGCTGAACCACGCTCAGCGGCGGCTGGATCACCGCCTTGCGTGCGCTGGAGAGGCCCGTGGCGATGACCGTCACGCGCAGCTGGTCGCCCAGGCTCTCGTCGTAGGCGGTGCCGAAGATCACGTGGGCATCGTCAGCGGCGTAGCGGCGGATGGTGTTCATCGCGTTGCGGCTCTCGCTGAGCTTGAAGGTGGCCTTGTTGGCCGCGATCAGCACCAGCACACCGCGTGCACCGGAAAGATCAATGCCTTCGAGCAGCGGGCAGGCCACCGCCGCATCCGCTGCCTTGGTCGCGCGGTCGGGGCCACCGGCCACGGCCGTGCCCATCATCGCCTTGCCAGGTTCACTCATCACCGTCTTCACGTCCTCGAAGTCGACGTTGACGAGACCGGGAATGTGGATGATGTCGCTGATGCCGCCCACGGCGTTGCGCAGCACGTCGTTGGCATGCGCGAAGGCCTGCTCCTGCGTCACGTCGTCGCCCATCACCTCGAGCAGCTTCTCGTTGAGCACGACGATCAGGCGAAGCGAAGAGCTGAACGGCAGCCGTCAGGCTGTCCGTTCGAGCGCTGGAGTGCGCGCCCTGCCGCTATCCGGCGGGCGGCAGGTTGTGACCCTGAGGAGACATCCGCAGTTGTGATGTCGCTGCCCGAAAGCTGACGGCCGGTCCCGCATGCACGCACCCGTTGAAGATGCCGCAACGCATGGTGCTTACCGGTGGGAGGCACCGTTGGCGAAGAAGGCGCGGCGTGCGACCCGAGACCGTGCGCGCTCACCGGCTCGTAGACACCTTGTTCACGGCGCCGGCAGGATGCCCCGGAGGGAGTCGGATGGCACCCCGGTTTGCCACCGGCAGGGCGTCTTCGACTTTGGTTCACCGCTGTGGTGTCCGCAATAATCAAGTCGCCCTGGTGCCATGGTTGCCTTGAACCCTTATGGTCCGGCTTCGATCGGCCGTCGCCTGAAACGAAGCGGCCGCATCCGTCTGAAAGACCGCAGAGAGCTTCCATGCAACTCATCGTATCGGCGGGCCTCATCCTGGCCATCGTCCTGTGGGGCGTCCTGGCACCCGCATCTCTCGGCGGGGTTTTCGACACGCTGCTGGCCGTCATCACCCGCGACTTCGGTTGGCTCTACCTCTGGGTGGTGCTGGGCCTGGTGGTGCTGGCGGTCGTGCTGGCCTTCAGCCGCTATGGCGATCTCAAGCTCGGCGCAGAAGACGACGAGCCGGAGTTCTCGATCGGCTCCTGGTTCGCCATGCTGTTCGCCGCAGGCATGGGTATCGGCCTGGTCTTCTGGGGTGTGGCCGAGCCGATCTCGCACTACGGCGCACCGCCCCCGGGCGTCGCGGCGAATACGCCCGAAGCGGCCAATGCCGCCATGCGATACAGCTTCTTCCATTGGGGCCTGCATCCCTGGGCGGTCTACAGCATCGTGGCGCTGGCCATCGCGTTCTTCCAGTTCCGCAAGGGTGGCTCGGCACTGGTGAGCACTGCGGTCGAGTCGTTGCCGTGGGCGCCGCTGAAGAAGCTCGGCCCGGTGGTCAACGTGCTGGCCGTGATCGCCACCGCCTTCGGCGTGGCGGCCTCGCTGGGCATGGGCGCATTGCAGATCAACAGCGGCCTGAACGCGCTCACGGGCTTGCCGGTGGGCAGCGTCTCGCAAGTGGGCATCATCGTCGTCACCACGGTGCTGTTTCTCGCATCGGCTGTCACCGGCGTGACCAAGGGCATCAAGTGGCTCTCCAACATCAACCTGACCTTGGCCGCGCTGCTCACGCTGGCCGTCTTCGTGATGGGCCCGACCGTGGCCATCATCGACACCTTCACCAGCACGCTGGGCAGCTACATCAGCGACTTCGTTCGCATGAGCCTGCGCATGACGCCTTTCCGCGAGAGCAGTTGGATCAGCGGCTGGACCGTCTTCTACTGGGCCTGGTGGGTGAGCTGGTCGCCCTTCGTGGGCTTGTTCATCGCGCGGGTTTCGCATGGCCGCACCATCCGTGAATTCATCATGGGCACGGTGCTGGCACCCACGCTGGCGGCCTTCGTGTGGTTCTCGGTGTTCGGCGGTACCGCCCTCAATCAGGAAATCATGCAAGGTCTGCCCATGGCCGAGGCGGTCGGTGCCGATGTGTCCACGGCGATGTTCGCCCTGTTCGAAGCGCTGCCCATGAGCGGGCTGCTTTCCGGCGTGGCCACCGTGCTGGTGCTGGTCTTCTTCGTGACCTCGGGCGACTCCGCCACACTGGTGCTGGGCATGATGAGCACTGGCGGCCAGGCCAACCCGAGCGCTCGCGTGAAGGTCGTCTGGGGCGTGCTGGTCTCGGGCATCGCCATCAGCCTGCTGCTGGCCGGTGGCGTCAAGGCGGTGCAGACCGCCACCATCGTGTTCGCGCTCCCGTTCACCCTGGTGATCGTGCTGATGGCCGTGGCGCTGTGGCGCGGCGTGCGTTCCGACTGGAACGAGGAAGATCGTCGCGACAAGGCCCTGCGCCGGCGCATGAAGAGCCTGGTCGACAAACCACCTGTGGCATGACGCAGGTCGCTCTATGACCGCTGAGCTTCTGATCGCAGTGGGCAAGAGCTTCCTGTTTGTGTTCGCCGCCATCCTGCCCATCCTCAACCCGGCGGCCACGGCACCGATCTTCCTTGGGCTGACCGAAGGAGCCTCATCCGGCACGCGGGCCCTGCTGGCGCGGCGCATCGCGCGCAATATGTTTGCGCTGATGGTGGGCTCGATGTTGTTGGGCTCCTACGTGCTGGAGTTCTTCGGCATCTCGCTGCCCATCGTGCGGGTGGGTGGTGGGCTGATCGTGGCCGCTGCCGCGTGGCGGCTGCTCGACACCAGCCACGCCAGCGATGACCGCCGCACGGCGCTGGCCGAATCCTTCACGCCCGAGCAGGCACGCCGCCAGGCCTTCTACCCCCTGACCTTCCCCATCAGTTGTGGGCCGGGTTCTATCGCCGCGGCCATCACAGTGGGGGCGGCCCTCAGCGACCCTCGACTGTCGCTGTCCCTGGCGCGCATGGGCGGCGCCGTGCTGGCCCTGCTCGCCATTGCCCTGTTGCTCTATCTGGCGTTTCGCTACGCCCAGCAACTGCTCAGGCCGCTGGGAGAGGCCGGCACGGTGATCTTCCTTCGCCTTTCGGCCTTCATCCTGCTTTGCCTGGGTGTGCAGATCGTGTGGGATGGGCTGAGCGAGTTGCTGCGCGGACTGCAGGTCTGAGGAACTCTTGGCTGTGGGTTCGGGCCGAGGATGGTCTCGAGACCCGCAAGGCAGTTTGCAACGCCGCCAGGAGGTGCGGACTCCAGAGGCAACGCCACCACAGCGCTGGCGATGTCAACCGCACTTTCGAGTGGCGCGAAAGCCGGCTGTCGTGGATGTCGCTTCATGGCCGAACGCTGCCGGCTGCTTCACCCAACTTCCACGCAGCGGAGGCATAGGCCCGGCACCGCCGGGCCTTGCTCTTCAGGCGGGCCCAACCGTGTGCGCGGCTGGGTCGGCGGGACAGCCGTGAACCCTCAGTCGGCCTGCTTCCTCAGGAAGGCCGGAATCTCGATCTCGTCCATGCCGTTGCTCGACAACGCCTCCACCTTGGCACTGGCCTGCGCCCGCGCGCTGCGCCACACGCTGGGCGTGCTCAGGCCTTCGTAGCTGTGCTGCTGCGGCTGCTGGGTCTGCATCGCCGGGCCGGAGGCGTTGACCTGGGCGACGTTGTTCAGGATCGGCAGGTTGTCGGTGCCGGTGCGCATC
>JAURZK010000091.1 GCA_030653505.1 Rubrivivax sp. | reverse complement strand
TGGCTGAAGATGCTGCGCAAGCACGGCTTCATCGCCGCGCCAGCCACCGCCTGATCCCCTGACCTTCGTCAGTCTCGAGGCACCGGCCCGCTTCAGGCCAGGACCTGTCGCGTCTGTGCAGGGAGTTCTTCCACATTAAGGCCCGAGGTCGATTTCACGCCCGAGGGCTGAGCACGGCCGCGGCCGGGCGTCGCGTCCCGGCACGACGCCCCCAGGGCTTGTGGCCCGGGCGCGTCGCCGTTTGCGGCCCTGCCTCATCATCGCGGGCCCATGAAGCTGCAACTGCTGTCCGACCTCCACCTCGAGACCGAGATCTTCGACCCCGAACCCGCGCCCGGCGCCGAAGCCCTGGTGCTGGCCGGCGACATCGACAGCAGCTGGGCCGGCTACGAACGGTTTGCCGGCTGGCCGGTGCCGGTGGTCGTCATTGCCGGCAACCACGAATTCGACGGCCGCGACTTCGACGCCACGCTGGACGGCCTGCGCGAGCTCTGCGCGCGGCTCGGTTTTGTCTTCCTCGAGTGTGAAGAGCATGTGCTCACATCGGCCGACGGCCAGCGCGTGCGTGTGCTGGGCAGCACACGCTGGAGCGACTTCGACGTCTTCGGCCCCGCCGGCCGGGAGCGCGCCGAACGTGCCGCCGCCTACTACCTGCGCCTGATGGCGACGACGCGCGACGGCCAGCCCTTCGACGCGCCCGCCGTGCGCGCCGAGGCGCTGCGCTGTCGCGCATGGCTGGAAGACACGCTGGCGCGCCCCGCGCAGGGCCGCTGGGACAGAACATTGGTGATCACTCACTTTGCCCCCAGCCTGCGCTGCGCCGACCCACGCTACGGCCGCCAGCCGGGCAGCGCCAGCTTTTGCAACGACGACGAGGCACTGATCCCGCGCGCCGACCTCTGGCTGCACGGCCACCTGCACTGCCGCCACGACTTTCGCGTCGAGCGCGCCGGGCAGAAGCCCTCGCGGGTGGTCTGCCATGCGCGCGGCCTGGACGCCAAGGGCGAAGCCGAGGGCCACGAGCCGCTCTTCACGGTCGACCTGTGACGACCGGCGCCGGGCTGGCATACGGCCCGCTGCTGCGTCCGGTCAAGGCGCGGGCGGACGACAGTGCCACACTTGCCATGAGCGGCCCAGCCGGGGCCGTGCAAACGCAGGAGACGACATGAAGATCCTCGCCGCCGTCGACGGCAGCCCCTACACCCGCCGCATGCTGGCCTACCTGGCTGCTCACGAGGAATGGCTGGGCCCGCACCACGACTACACCATGCTGAACGTGGTGCCGGCGGTGCCGCCGCGTGCCGCCGCCGTCATCGACAAGGCCACGCTGAAGACCTACTACGACGACACCGCCGAAAAGGTCTTCAAGCCCCTGCGCACCTTCTGCGAAAAGCAGGGCCTCAGGTCGGTCTTCGTGACCAAGGTCGGCTCGGCCGCCGAGGTCATCTCCGACATGGCGAAGAAGGGCGGCTACGACCTGCTGGTGCTGGGCTCGCACGGGCACGGCACGTTGGCCAACCTGGTGATGGGCTCGGTGGCCACCAAGGTGCTGGCCAACTGCACGACCCCGGTGCTGCTGATCCGATGAGCTTGCCGCCGCCGGGCGGTGTTTTCAGCGCCCGGGCCGCAGGCCGCGCAGGCAGACCGTCATCACCCAGTCGGTGATCTGCTCGTCGCTGAAGTTGCCGCTGGCCTTCAGGAAGACGGGCACCGGGTCGCAGCCGCGGGCGTAAACCGTCAGCAGCACGATCTCGGGCGGCAGTGCGGGGTCGATGTCGCCGTCGGCCTGCGCCTGCTGTATCCACCTGCCCAGGCGCTCGCTGACCTGCAACAGCAGTTCGAGGTAGACCTTGTTGGCCAGGAGCTCGGCGCGCAGGCTGGAGTTCTGCGAAGGCACCGAGGGCATCTCGCCCGCGAGCTGTTGCGTCAGTGCCCAGCGGATCACCGCTTCCAGGCGCTGGAAGGCGCTGGCGTCGGCACGCGCGGCCTGCTGGTCCAGGATGGCGAGCAGGCGCTCCAGCAGACGCACCATCGCCGCGGCGGCCAGGGCCTCCTTCGACGCGAAGTGCTTGTACAGGCTGGCCTTGGCGATGCCCACGTCGGCGGCGACTTCATCCACCGTCATGAGGTCGAAACCCTTGTCCGCGAGCAGGCGGTTGACGGAAGAGACGATCGCATCCTCGCGCACGCGCAGGACCTGTTCACGGAAAGACAATCTGGCCATCTGGCGATTTTAGCCGTTGCCGTCGCGGCTTGAACCCGCGCGTCGCGCAGTCGACAGTGCGGTTTTTGACCGCCGGGCCGATCAGGTGGCCGGGCGACGGCGGCTGGCCACGCGGCGCACCCCGACGGGGCGACGGCCGGCGGCGGGTGCCGCAGGCTCGGCCAGGGCCTCGAGCATGCTCATCTCCAGCCCGAATGCGGTGCCCAGGTCGGCCGGGTCGGTGTCGGGCGCCGGTCGGTCGGCGCTGCGCCAGATGCTGAACCAGCGTTGCGCTTCAGGGGCCTTGGGATGGGACATGGCAGGGACCCTTGGGGTGTTGCTCGGTAACCGAGTGTGACTTGCGCGGCGCCAGCGTGCCTGCCCAACAGCATGGCGAGCGTGTGCCAGTTCACGCGTTCCATCGCGGTGCGGCGTGCTCGCTACAATCGCGCCCCTTTGGCATCGGGCCACCGGCATGCAGACCCCTTCCGCGCCGCTGGCGGCACCGCCTGCGGGCCACCGCGCGCCGCGCGCCCGGCCGGCCGCTCGCGCCGGCTTCGTCGCCATCGACTTCGGCACGTCGAATTCGGCCGTCGCGCTGCCCGCCGGCGAGGGCGTGCGCCTGGTGGCGCTGGAACCCGGCCAGCCGACGATGCCCACCGCGGTCTTCTACCGCGCCGACACCCCGCCGCAGCACCTGGAGGCCGAGCGCCTGTACGGGCGTGCCGCGATCGCCGCCTACGTCGAAGGCCTGGACGGGCGGTTGATGCGCTCGATGAAGAGCATCCTGGGCTCGTCGCTGCTCGACCAGAACACCGACATCGGCGGTGGCCGCAGCGTGCGCTACCGCGACGTCGTCACCGGCTACCTGCGCCGGCTGAAGTCGCTGGCCGAAGCCGAGGCCGGCCAGGCGCTGGCGCGCGTGGTGCTGGGGCGGCCGGTGTTTTTCGTCGACGACGACCCGGCGCGCGACGCCCAGGCCGCCGCGGCGCTGGAGGCGGCGGCGCGCCAGGTGGGCTTTGCCGAAGTGCAGTTCCAGTTCGAACCCATCGCCGCGGCGCTGGACCACGAAAGCCTGGTCACACGCGAACAGCTCGTTCTGGTGGCCGACATCGGCGGCGGCACCTCCGACTTCTCGCTCGTGCGCGTGGGCCCCTTGCGCCGCGGCCGTGCCGAGCGCCGCGACGACATCCTGGCCAACCACGGCGTTCACCTGGCCGGCACCGACTTCGACCGCCATGTCGAGCTGGCGAGCATCCTGCCGCTGCTGGGCTACCGTGCGCTGCGTCCGGCCCGCAGCGCCAAGGACACGGGCGAGGCGCCGCGCGAGGTGCCCAGCGGCGTCTACTTCGACCTCGCCACCTGGCACCTGATCAACACCGTCTACGCGCCGGCGCGCATCGCCGAATTGCGTGGCATGAAGGGCTGGTATGCCGACCCGCGACACCACGCGCGGCTGATGCGCACCGTGCACGACCGCCTGGGCCACGCGCTGGCAGCGGCCGCCGAGCAGGCCAAGATCGACGTGGCGCTGCGAGGGCACGCGCACATCGATCTGGGCCTGGTGGAGAGCGGCCTGTATGCCGACATGCAGGAAGGCCACACCGCGGCGGCGATCGAAGCCGATCTCGAGCGCATCGTGCGTGCCGCCGCCGAGACCGTGCGTTTGGCCGGCGTGCCGGCTGCGGCGGTGGATGTCCTGTACTTCACCGGCGGCTCGACCGGTCTGCGCCCGCTGGTCGACCGCATCGCCGGCGGCTTTCCGGCGGCAGAACGTGTGCGCGGCGACCGCTTCGCCAGCGTCGCGCAAGGTCTGGGCCTGCACGCCCGAGTGGTCTACGGCGGCTGAATCCGGGGCAGGTCCAGCCCCGCGGCGCCCAGCCGCGACGTTCAGCGCTTGCCGGCCTTGTAGGCGTCCACCGCCTGCTTCAAGTCGTCCAGCGGCTCGCAGGGCGTGGTGCAGAGCCGGACCAGCGCCGCCAGGTGCGTCTCGGCAGTGGCCAGGTCGCCCCTCATCAGCGCCAGTTCGCCGGCGTATTCCAGCGCACCCAGGTGCTTGGGGTTGATCCTGAGCGCGGCGTCGTAATGGCGCTGGGCGCCATCGAGGTCCGGCTGTGCCTGCTTGCGCAGCGCGTAGCCCATGAGGTTGTTCCAGTCGGCGTCGCCGCTGGTGTTCAACCGCCGCAGCGCGGCCAGGGCGGCCGCCCAGCGACCGCCCCCGATGTGGCCGCGTGCGGCGGTCAGCGGGTCGGCCGCAGGGCGTGCAGGCGGTTCGGGCTCGGGGGTGTCGGCGGACAGCGCGGGGGCCTGGGTCAGGGCCAGCCCGAGGGCAACGAGCAGGGGTGCGAACAGTGCGGGCATGCGGCGCTCCAGCGGGACGGTGTCGCGCAGCCTATCGAGAAGACGGCGCTGCTGCTGCCGATGCGGTCTTCACCCCCCACGGGACGGCGCGGCAGGGCCGGCCGTGGCCTTCAGCGGGGCCGGCGCCCGCCGCCTGCGCCGCCGGGGCGCCTTGCCGGGCGGGGCGTGCGCGCCGGGCGTGGTGCCGGCGCGCGAGGGCGCGTCACGTCGGCCATGAGCATCAGTGCACGCACGATGTCCTGCACCGCCTCAGCCAGGTCGGCGGGCGGCTCCAGCGTCTCGATCACTTCCAGCAGCGCGTCGGCGTCTTCGAGGTCGTCGGGGTCGAAGTGCATGAACAGCAGCGCCAGCGGCTCGACCAGTTCGGTGTCGCTCATCGCCATCAGGGCGGGAAAGGCGTCCATCGCCGCCGCAAAGCCGGCCACCCAGGGCAGCACACTTTCGCTGGGCCCGTCTGCGTCGTCCAGCTGGTAGATCCAGGGGTCGAACCACTGGCGCTGGGCGATGGCCTGGTCGAGTTCGGCGTGACGCCGGCGCACCAGCGCCTGCAATTCGTCGAGGGCGGGGCCGGCGGGTGCGGGCCGACCGTCCATGTCGCTCACGCGCGGCAGCCACTGTTCGGCGGGCAACGGGCGCGGCTGCAGCAGCACGCCGCAGAGGTAGCCGTCGAGAGCGCTCACGTCCATGGGCTGCAAGGGTGGCGGCAGGCCGTCGAGCAGGGTCTCCAGGCGCAGCAGGTCGGTGTCGGACAGTCCGGCCGTGTTCGCGACAGTCATGCGACTTCCCCTCCATTAGGGATGTGTGCGGTGGTTGACACCCGCTAGATTACGGCTCCATTGGCGCCGCGCCGATGACGATTGTCCAGCAGCGCGGCCCTACCCGGTCCCAACGACGTCCTCTCCGGAGGACTTGCAACAACCCGCTGCGCAAGCAGCGGGTTCTTTTTTGTCTGCCCGCTGCGCAAGCAGCCGGCTCTTCTTGCGCAACCGGCACGCCCGGAGGTGGTGCCTGGGTCTGGTTAGACTGTTCGGCTCGACCGCCATTCGAAAGCCCCGCCATGCGTGCACCCGAGCCCTACACCTACGTCGCCGACATCACACACTGGATCGCCGGCGCAGCCGCGCGCGGCAGCGGCACACGCAGCCAGACCGTGTGGAACCCCGCCACCGGCGACGCCGCACGCCAGGTGCTGCTGGCGAGCGCCGACGACGTGAACGCGGCCGTGGCCGCCGCCGTGACCGCACAGCCGGCCTGGGGCGAGACGCCGCCCATCCGGCGCGCCCGCGTGATGAACAACTTCCTGGCGCTGATGAACCGCCACAAGGACACGCTCGCCGCGATGATCACGGCCGAACACGGCAAGGTCTACACCGACGCCCAGGGCGAGGTGTCGCGCGGCATCGACATCGTCGAGTTCGCCTGCGGCGTGCCGCAGCTGCTGAAGGGCGACTACACCGACCAGGTCAGCACCGGCATCGACAACTGGACGCTGCGCCAGCCGCTGGGCGTGGTGGCCGGCATCACGCCCTTCAATTTCCCGTGCATGGTGCCGTGCTGGATGTTCCCGGTGGCGCTGGCCTGCGGCAACGCCTTCATCCTGAAGCCCAGCGAACGCGACCCCAGCCCGGCGCTCTTCATGGCGCAGTTGATGAAGGAGGCCGGCCTGCCCGACGGTGTGTTCAGCGTCATCAACGGTGACAAGGTGGCGGTGGACGCGCTGCTGCACCACCCCGACGTGAAGGGCTTGAGCTTCGTCGGCTCCACGCCCATCGCGCAGTACATCTACGAGACCGGCGCCCACCACGGCAAGCGTGTGCAGGCGCTGGGCGGCGCCAAGAACCACATGGTCGTGATGCCCGACGCCGACCTGGAGCAGGCGGTGGACGCACTCATCGGCAGCGCCTACGGTTCGGCCGGCGAACGCTGCATGGCGATCAGCGTGGCCGTGCTGGTGGGCGACGTGGGCGACAAGATCGTGCCGCTGCTGGCCGAACGCGCGCAGGCGCTGAAGGTGAAGGACGGCATGGAACTCGACGCCGAGATGGGCCCCATCGTCACGAGGCAGGCGCGCGACCGCATCGAGGGTTACATCGCCATTGGCGTCGACGAAGGTGCCCGGCTCGTCGTTGACGGCCGGGGGCTGAAGGTGCCGGGCTGCGAGGCCGGCTTCTTCACCGGCGGCACGCTCTTCGACCATGTCACGCCGGCCATGCGCATCTACAGGGAAGAGATCTTCGGCCCGGTGCTGGTCTGTGTGCGCGTGCCGAACTTCGCCGATGCGCTGCAGCTGGTCAACGGCCACGAGTTCGGCAACGGTGTGGCCCTCTTCACCAGCGACGGCGGCGTGGCGCGTGAATTCAGCCGGCGGGTGCAGGTGGGCATGGTGGGCATCAACGTGCCGATCCCGGTGCCGATGGCCTGGCACGGCTTCGGCGGCTGGAAGAAGAGCCTGTTCGGCGACATGCACGCCTACGGAGAAGAAGGCGTGCGCTTCTACACGAAGCAGAAGAGCGTGATGCAGCGCTGGCCCGACAGCATAGCCAAAGGCGCCGAATTCGTGATGCCGACGGCGAAGTGAAGACGCTGCGGACTACAGCCGCGGGTGCCGGCGGCCGATAAGCTGACGATGCGCCATCCTTCTGCCAGACCATGAACGCACCACGCGACCCCGGTCTGGTGCGGCAGGCCGAACTGGCCGAGCTCCAAGCCTGCCTGGCCGCCGCCGCGCCGGCCGCAGGCGAGCGCCCGGCCGCGGCCGTCGAAGCCGCGCGTCGCGCGCGCACCCTGGCCGGCCGGCTGCACCGGCACGACGACGAGGCGCGTGCCGGCGTGTGGCTGTGCACCCACCTGCTGCGGCTGGGCCGCCACGACGAACTGCTGCGCGCCGCGCCGCGTGCGCAACTGCTGCTCGATGCACCCGAACTGCTGGCCGAGCGCCGCGAACTGCTGCGCCTGGTGACCCTGGCCGGCAGCGAGGCCGGCATCTTCGACGTTGCGCTGGCGTCGGCACACGAACTCGTGCGCAGCACGGTGGGCGACGTGCGCGACGGCGCAGCGCTGACGGCCAGCCTGGCCCTGGCCGTCTGCTTCGAACGCATGGGCGACTCGTGGCAGGCCGTGCGCCTGCTGGAACAGGCGTTGCACGACCACGGGACGCGGGATGCCGACCGTGTGGCCGCCGAGCCCGTGATGCCCCTGCTGATGGCCACCAACGCCTTGTGCGCGACGGCCATCGGCATCCTGCACCGTCTGCTCGACGTCGGCACCGGGGCCGAGGTCGGCGAAGTGCTGCAGTTGGCGCGCCGCGCCGGCGAGCAGGCGCGTGCGCTGCTGCCGGGCCTGCCCGACGCGACCTACCGCGTTGCCGTTCTGGGCAACCTGGGCGAGGTCATGCTCTACCAGGGCGAGGTCGACGCTGCCGAACCGCTGCTGCGCGAGAGCCACGGCCTGGCAGTCGAACGCGGGCTGGTGGCGCACGGCTGGCGCGTGCAGGCGTCGATGGGCGCCTGGCTGCTGGCGCGTCAGGCACCGGCCCGCGCGCTGGAGACGATGGAATGCCTGATCGTCGAGATGGGCGCCGACGCACCGCCGCAGACCGACGTGCGGGCCCGGCATGTCGCCTACCGCGCCTGCCGTGCGCTCGGGCGCCACGCCGACGCGCTGGCGCACTTCGAGGCCGTCGAACGCCTGGAGCGGCGGCGCACGATGGCGCAGCTGCGTGCGCAGTCGCAGCTCTTCGTCACCCGCACCGAGGCGCAGCAGGCCCAGTGGCAGGCCGAACAGGCGCGGCTGGAGGCGCAGCACCACCGTGAACGTGCCGCCGAGGCCGTGGCACGCGCCGAGCGTGACCCGCTCACCGGCCTGGGCAACCGGCGCCACCTGGCCGCGCGCTGCGCCGAACTGCTGCCCGCGGCGCAGCGCAGCGGGCAGCCGCTGGCGCTGGCGCAGATGGACATCGACCGCTTCAAGCCCGTCAACGACCGCTACGGCCACGCCGTGGGCGACACCGTGCTGGTGGAAGTGGCGCGTCTGCTGCGCGAGAACATGCGCACCGGTGACGTGCTGGTGCGCCACGGCGGCGAGGAGTTCGTGCTCGTGCTGCCCGGGCTGGGGCTGGAGGCGGCCGCAGAGGTCTGCGAACGTCTTCGCGAGCGTTTTGCCGCCCACCACTGGCTGGCCGTGTGCGGCACACCGCTGGACCTGACGGTGAGCATCGGCGTGGCCGCTGCGCCGCCCTACGAACTGGCCACGCTGCTGCAGCGCGCCGACGAGGCGCTGTACCGCGCCAAGGACGGCGGCCGCAACCGGGTCTGCCTGGGATCGTGCTGATGCTGCGGGCCTTCAGGCCCCGATGACCCCGCCGTCGACCCGCCGCACGACGACGGTCGACGAACGTGGCCGCCCGGCGGGGTTGAAGTCGGGCCAGTTCGAGAACTGCCGCGGGTTGCTGCCGTTGCGCGGCACCCCTGAGCCGGGGTGCTGGACGTTGAGGAACATCGTGCGGCCGTCGGGTGTCCAGGTGCAGCCGGTGATCTCGCAGCGCACCGGGCCGACGAGGAAACGCCGCACCTCGCCGCTGACGGGGTTGCAGGCCAGCAGCGCGTTGTTGCCCATGCGCGCCCAATCACCTTCGCCGCTGGCGGCATGGTCGGTGCCTATCCAGAGCACACCGCGGCTGTCGAAGGCGATGGTGTCGGGGCCGGCGAAGGCATCGCCCCTGATGTTGCCCTGGGCCTCGGCACGGCTGTTGACGGGGTCGCCGGCCAGCAGCAGGTGGTTCCACCGGAAGGTCTCGCCGGCGAAGTCGCCGCTTTCCTGCCAGCGGATGATGTGGCCCATCGTGTTGTTGGCGCGCGGGTTCGCGGCATCGACACCCGGCTTGCCCGCGCTGCCGCGGGCGCTGTTGTTGGTCAGCGTGCAGTAGACCCAGCCGGTGTTCGGGTCGATCGCCAGCCACTCGGGACGGTCCATCTTGGTGGCACCCAGCAGGTCGGACGCCTGGCGCGCCTTGATCACCACCTCGCCGGGGTCTGCGAAGCCGTTGGCGGCAGTCAGCGGCCCCTGGCCCGAGACCGACGCATGCACCAGCGGCAGCCAGCGGCCGCTGCCGTCGGCGTCGAAACGCGCCACGTAGAGCGTGCCGTGGTCCAGCAGCGTGGCGTTGGCCTGCGCCGCGGTCTTGCCGTTGCCGGCGGGGGCGATGCGGTCGCGGCTGACGAACTTGTAGATGTACTCGAAGCGTGCGTCTTCGCCCGAGTACACCACCGCGCGGCCGTCCTTGGTCACCGCGACCCAGGCGCCTTCGTGTGCCGCGCGGCCCAGCGCGGTGCGCTTGACGGGCGTGCTCGTGGGGTCCATCGGGTCGACCTCGACGATCCAGCCGAAGCGGTTGGGCTCGTTGGGGTTGCGCACGGTGTCGAAGCGCGGGTCGAACTCGGGCCACCGGTACCAGGTGGCGCGGTTGATGCCCCAGCGTCGTTCATGCGCGGTGGGCACGTCGGCGGCGGTGAAGTAGTTGGCCCAGTTCTCTTCGCCCGACAGGTAGGTGCCCCAGGGTGTCTTGCCGCTGGCGCAGTTGGCGATGGTGCCCAACACGGTACGGCCGCCCGGGTCGGCCGCGGTCCTCATCATCGTGTGGCCGGCGGCCGGGCCGCCGATCGAGAACGGCGTCAGCGCGGTGATGCGCCGGGCGTAGCGCGAGGGACGCACCACGTCCCATCGCTGGCCGTGAAGCTCGATCTCGATCACGCTGATGCCGTGTGCCGCCTGCGACTTGCGCACCTTGTCCAGGTTCCAGGTGCTCTGGCCGTCACGGTGCAGCAGGCCTTCGTCGGTGTACTCCTGGTTCACCGCCAGCAGGCCGCGGCGTGAACCCTCCAGCGCGTAGTAGTGCAGGCCGTCGTGGTGCATGCCCATCTGCACCGCCTGGTCTTCCGCGTTGTTGCTCGCGTCGAACTGGAAGGCCGGCATGGCGCCGGCGATGCCCACCGGCTCGCCCCAGGGCGCCAGCGGTGTGGCGGTATAGCCGGGTGGCACGAGCACGCGGTCGGCCGACGAAGCTGCCACCGACGGGAACCCCAGTGTCGGCCCGCCGTCGCCCGCGCCCGCGGGCCCTGCGGCGCAGCCGGCCACGGGCGCCAGCAGGGCACCCAGCGACAGGCCCAGACCGCCAAGCAGCAGCGTGCGGCGGGCGGGGTCGGAGACATCGTGGATGCTGGGGTTGGAGGAGCGGTTGCTGTCCTCCATGGTGTCGAAGTCCTTGGTCATGGTGCTCGGTTGCTTGTTCCGTGTGCAAGGTGTGCGGCGGCCATTCTGGCCCCGCCGCGGGCATGTTCACGAGCGGCCCCTTCCTCGGCCAGAGCGTTGCCGGCCACTTCAGCTTCGACGACAGCCTGGCCGTGCCGGGCGCCATACACCAGGGGACCGGCGTGATCACCGATCTGGCCTTTGCCTTCGAGGGCGTGGACTACGACGAGACCGATGCGCCACTGGCGGGGTTGATCTTCAATGCCGCCGGCAACCTGAGTTCCTTCCTGTTCGGCAACCACTGCGCGCTGACCGACGTGTTGACTTGCAGTTCAGGCCCGCCTCTGCCGGGCAGCTGGTTTGTCTCGCGCAGCGTCATCGCATACGCCGGGCTGAACGCGCAGCCGGGCGACCCTACGATCTCGTTTGCGCTGAACCCGGTGTGGGGCCCGGCCGCCGCCGTGCCCGAACCCGACACGCTCGCACTGTTGCTGGCCGCGTTCGCTGCGCTGCCGCTGGCGCAGCGTTTCAGAGCTTCTCGGTCTCTCCCGCCCGCGGCTGCCACTTCATGAGCCGCTTCTCGACACGGCCCACCGCCGCGTCGAGCAGCAGCGCAAACGCCGTCAGCACCAGGATGCCGGCCATCACGGTATTGATGTCGAAGGTGCCCTCGGCCTGCAGGATGAGGTAGCCCACGCCTTGGCTGCTGCCCAAGTACTCGCCCACCACTGCGCCGACGAAGGCCAGGCCGACGCTGGTGTGCAGGCTGCTGAACACCCAGCTCGTGGCGCTGGGCAGGTAGACATGACGCAACAGCTGCTTGCGGTTGGCGCCCAGCATGCGTGCGTTGGCCAGTACCACGGGGCTGACTTCCTTCACACCCTGGTAGACGTTGAAGAAGACGATGAAGAACACCAGCGTCACGCCCAGGGCCACCTTGCTCGCGATGCCGAGACCGAACCAGACGCTGAAGATCGGCGCCAGGATGATGCGCGGCATGCTGTTCAAAGCCTTGACGTAGGGCTCGAGGATGGCGCTGGCCATGGGGCTCAGCGCCAGCCACAGCCCGGCGCCCAGGCCCAGCACCGAGCCGACGCCGAAGGCCAGCAGCGTCTCGATCAGCGTCACCGCCAGGTGGCGGTAGATGTCGGCCTCGGTGACGAACCACACCCAGATGCGCGCCAGCACCTTCAACGGCTCGCCGAAGAAGAAGGCAGCCTGGCGGTCGTTGTCGAACATGAAGGTGGGCAGCAGCCCGGGCGTGGTCATCGCCCACCAGAAGGTGAACAGCGCGACCAGCAGACTGGCCTGCCAAAGACGCAGGTATTTCATCGTGCCCCCCAGGCGCTGCGCGCCGGCCCCGCAAGGGGGCGCGAGCGCCTTCGGAACGGCCGTTCGGCGCTCATGCCGCGGCCTTCACCTGCAGCTGCTGCGCATAACCCTTCAGCACCTCGTCGCGCAACACGGCCCAGATGGCGGCGTGCAGCTCGATGAAGCGCGGCGTGGTCTTGATTTCGGCGACATCACGAGGCCGTGCGATGTCGATGCTGAATTCACCGATGGGGTGGCTGGCAGGCCCGGCGCTCAGCACCACCACGCGGTCGCTCATCGCGATGGCCTCGTCCAGGTCGTGGGTGATGAAGAGCACCGCTTTGCGCTTCGCCTGCCAGAGCGCCAGCACCTCGTTTTCCATCAGCTGCCGCGTCTGGATGTCCAGCGCCGAGAAAGGCTCGTCCATCAGGATGATGTCGGGGTCCAGAGCCAGCGTCTGCGCCAGGCTCGTGCGCTTGCGCATGCCGCCCGAGAGCTGGTGCGGGTAGCGGTCGCCGAAGCCGCCCAGGCCGACACGGCGCAGCCATTCCTCGGCACGCGCCTTGGCATCGGCCATGCCGCGGAATTCCAGCCCGGCCATCACGTTGGCCAGGGCGGTGCGCCAGGGCATCAGGCTGTCGGCCTGGAACATGTAGCCGGCGCGCGGGTTGATGCCGTTCAGTGCCTGGCCGAAGACCTGCACGCTGCCCGTGCTCGGTGCCAGCAAACCGGCAGCGACGTTCAGCAGCGTGCTCTTGCCGCAGCCCGTGGGGCCGACGACGCTGACGAACTCGCCCGCACCGACGCTGAGCGTGACGTCGCGCACCGCGGTGTAGCGCTGGCCGGGGTTGTCCTTGCTGACGAAGGTGCAGGAGACGTCGTGCAGTGCGAGTGCTGCCGCGGAATCCACCTCGGCCACGATCAGCCCTTGGGGTACTTCGTGTTGGCTCGCTTCACGAAGTCGTTGGTCCACACCGCGGCCAGGTCGAGCTTGGCCTTGCCGATCTCGGCGTCGATGCTGGCCAGCGCGCGGAAGGCGGTGTCGGCGCCCTTCTCTGGGAAGCTGCCGTCGGGAGACAGCGCACCCTTGGCGGCCAGGAAGGCGTCGATGTAGACGGCGCGGTCGCCCAGCAGGTAACCCTCGGGTACGCTCTTGATGATGTCGCCCGGGCCGGCGGCCTGTATCCACTTGTCGGCACGCACCATCGCGTTAGCCAGCGCCTGCGTGGTCGCCGGGTGTTTGTCGATGAAGGCCTGCGGCGCGTACAGGCAGCCGGCGGGCATGGGGCCGCCGAAGACCTTCTCGGCCTCGGCCACGATGCGCGTGTCGCTGACGATCTTCAGGTCGCCGCTGCGCTGCAGCAGCGTGATCACCGGGTCGAGGTTGCTGATGGCGTCGATCTGGCCCGAGCGCATCGCCGCCACCGCGCCCTGCGAGGCGCCGACGCCGATGATCGACACGTCCGAAGGTTTCAGCCCGGCCTTGGCGAGGATGAAGTTCACCATCACGTTGGTGGAACTGCCCGGCGCCGTGACGCCGATCTTCTTGCCCTTCAGGTCGGCCACGGTCTTGAAGCCGGCCATGGTCTTCGGGTTGATGCCCAGCACGATCTGCGGCGCGCGGCCCTGCAGCACGAAGGCGCGCATGCGCTGGCCCTTGGCCTGCATGTTCACGGTGTGCTCGAAGGCGCCGCTGACGACATCGGCGCTGCCGCCGACCACGGCCTGCAGGGCACGCGCGCCGCCGGCGAAGTCGACGATGGTCACGTCCAGTCCTTCGTCCTTGAAATAGCCGCGCTGCTCGGCGATGGTCAGTGGCAGGTAGTACAGCAGGTTCTTGCCGCCGACGGCCAGCGTGACCTTGGTCTTCTCCAGCGCCTGGGCGCGCAGGAAGGCCGGCGCGGCCAGCAGGGCGGCCGAGGTGGCCTGCAGCAGGTGTCGTCTTTGCATCGTCGTGTCTCCGGTTGTACTGGGGTTCGCGTCGGATTTTCGCCGACGGGCGATGCAAGGCCCATCGGGGCGCGCCCGCGGGAGGAAGGCTGCCGTGCGAGGCGTCGACCGCAGCCCGCGCCAGAATACGGTCATGACCCGTGCACCACTCCTGCTCATCACCGGCGCCAGCCGCGGCATCGGCGCGGCCACGGCACGCCTGGCCGCCGCCCAGGGCTGGGAGGTTGCGATCAACTACGCCCACGACGAAGCCGCTGCAGATGCCGTGGCCGACGCCGTGCGTGCCCATGGCCAGCGTGCGCTGACGCTGTGCGCCGACGTCGCCGATGAAGGCCAGGTGCGCGCGATGTTCGCGACGCTCGACCGCCACACGCGCGACGGCGGGGGTGTGCTCGCCGGCCTGGTGAACAACGCCGGCGTGGTGGACGTGGCCGCGCGCCTGGACGAGATGAGCGGCCTGCGCCTGCAGCGCATGCTGGCCATCAACGTCTTCGGCACGATGGTCTGCGCTCGCGAGGCGGTGCGCCGCATGAGCACGCGCCATGGCGGCGAGGGCGGCGCCATCGTCAACCTCAGCTCGGCCGCGGCGGTGCTGGGGGCTGCGGCGCAGTACGTCGATTACGCCGCGGCCAAGGGCGCAGTGGACAGCTTCACCGTCGGTCTGGCGCGCGAGGTGGCGGCCGAGGGTGTGCGCGTGAATGCGGTGCGGCCCGGCATCATCGACACACAGATCCACGCCAGTGGCGGCCAGCCCGACCGCGCACGCCGCCTGGCGCCCACGGTGCCGATGCAGCGTCCCGGCAGCGCCGAAGAGGTGGCGCAGGCCATCGTGTGGCTGCTGTCGCCGCTGTCCAGCTACACCACCGGCGCCATCGTTGACGTCACCGGCGGGCGCTAGACATAGCATAGGCCGCTGCCCGCGGCGGCCCTTGGGTTCTTGCGTCCGCGCGCGGCGGCCGGCGTGCAACTTCCGAAAGCGCCTTACTTCGTGTAGCCGCGCAGCACGTCCAGCAGCGTGTTCGCGGCCTCGGCCTCGCGGCGGGGCGCTTGTTCGGCGTAGGGTGTCAGCACGAAGTTCGCCTGGTCGGCCACCGAGCCCCACAGGTTGCGACCGGCCACACGGCCGTGGAGCTCTGCGTGGCGGTCTTCCAGCGTCGGCAGCGCGTCGGCCAGCACGCCGGCGGCGACGGCCTCGAGCATCTCAAGCTCGATGAGGCCGGCATAACTCCAGAAATCGGGGTCGTCGGTGGCCTTGGCCTGCAGGCTGCGCCGTGTTGCGGCGTTGGCCTCGGCGTCGAAGCCGGCCCAGCCCGCCTGGCCCAGGTTGGCCACCAGTTCCAGCGCCATGCGGTTCAGTGCCGGGTAGAACAGGCCGCTGACCGGGCCGTTGCTGGCCAGCGCCTCGGCCTGGCGGTAGGCCTCGGCGGCCGACTTCAGCGCCTGCGTGGCCTGCGCTGCGCGCCCCGCCTTGCGTTCCAGCATGGCCAGGCGTTTGAAGGCCGAGCCGCACAGGCTGTGTCTTTCCATCGTCGGCTGGATGCCGACCAGGGCCTGCAGGTCCTGCAAGGCGCGCGTGAGCTCGGCACGGGGCGCGGCCAACGCGGCCACCGATTTCGCCTTGTCGGCGTGCGCCCAGGCGCGGCGCGCACGCAGGTTGCCCAACTGCTCGTGGGTCTTGATCGACGCGCTGGCGTCGTTGCACTGCAAGGCGCGGCTGTACCAGTCGATGGCGGCGTCGCGGTCGCCGGCCTCGCCATAGGCCAGGCCGAAGGCTTCGGCCACCGCGCCCATGCCGCCCCACAACGTGGCGAAGCGCGCTTCCAGGTGGCGCACCTTCTCGAGTTGCTCGGTGGCGTCGGCAAGCATGAACTTCGACTTCACGGCCAGCTCTTCAAGCGCCAGCGCCAGGCCCAGCGGCGACGCTACGCCGCCGAATTCCTCCTGCGGTGGCGGCGGTGTCGTCGCCGCGTCCACCGCGCTGCGGCGGTAGGTCCAGTTCGGGTCGCCATAGGCCTGGTAGGCGGCCCAGGTGTTGCTGTTGCGGTCGGCGTTCCAGGCCGCCTCGCGTGCGCTGGCCACGGCGGTGATGAAGGGCTTGCGGTCGAGGATCTCGCGGTAGAAGGTGGTGGCGAAGACCTTGGCCGGCCCGTCGTCCACCGCCCAACCTGCGGCGATGACGCAGCGCACGCCGATCTCGATGAGAGAGTCGGCCACGCCCCACGCGAACTCGGCGCGGTTGATCGTGCGCAGCACCCGGCCGCTCTCGCGCGCCGCCAAGTGGCAGCAGTTGACGAAGACGAGCTCGGGCACCGTGCGCATGCTCTGGATCTCGTCGGCGCCCAGGAAGGTGCCGTCCGACAGCACCACGCCGCCCTTGTTGACCAGCTTGCCGTTGGCGTCCTTTAGCACCGGCTCGCCGTGGCCGGCCACGTGCACGATGCGGTAGCGGCGCTCGAACAGCGCGTTGACGATGCTCATCGCGTCGTTGTCGTCGACCAGCGCCGTCACGCGCTGCGCCTGCAGCCCGCCCGGGCCGGCCAGCGCGTCGACCACGGCCAGCGCCTCGCTGCGCGCACCGGGCAGCGCCGGGTAGTTGGCGGCGTCGACCTTGGGTTCGCCGATGACGAGCACGGCGTCGTCGATGCTGGCGTCCTGCACCTGCTGGCGGTAATGTTCCTGCCGCAGCTTGCGGATCAGCTGGGTGCGGATGGCCCAGGGCCGCACGTCGCTGCGTGTGCCGTCGTCGTTCTGCGCGTCCAGCAGTTCCCAGGGGATGGCGGCGGTGCGGTCGTCCAGTTCCAGCAGCATGCGGCTGGTGCCGGCCAGGAAGGGCTCGACCTCGGGCGGCACCAGCAGCTGGAACAGGGTGTTGCCCAACCGTGTGTCGCCGCTGCCGGCGGTGGAGGCCTTGGCCACCAGTTCACGCAGCAGCTTGCCCTGCGTGCTCTGCGCACGCACCTCGGTGCGCGCTCGCTTGGTGTCGAGCGCAAAGGCGATGGTGTCGTCGCTGGGGCTGGTGGCGGTGATGAAGTCGTAGTCGGCGCCGCGGTAGCCGCTGTCCATCTGCCGGCGCAGGGGGCCGATGCCGCTTTCGATGGTGGGCGTGACCTCGAAGCGCCCGGGCGTGGCGGCGGCCAGCACCTGCAGGCCGTTCCAGGCGTCCGACGCACGTTCCAGGTAGAGCTCGACCAGCGTCAGCGCGCTCACCAGCGGCCAGCCGCTGCGCACCATGCGGTCGTTGGCGTCGCGCACGCCCTGCGCGATGGCCCGCGCCGCGTTGCTGGCGTTCACGCCGACACCGCCGCTGCCCATCAAGGTGGCCGCCAGCTCGATGGCCGCCGGTGCGCCGCTGGTGCTTTCGGCCGTGCGCTGGGCCCAGGCAATGACGCCCTGGCGCACGGTGCGCGCCAGTTCCTGCTCGGTGAGCTTGCCCTCGTCGCCCAGGCCCACCACCACCACGCACGAAGGCTGCGGCGCGCGCCAGGGGTTTTCGGGGTCGGTGCGTGTGTTCATGAAGACCTGGTGCGTGCCGGGCAGGTCCGGGTAGAGCCCGGCGTCGAGCGAGGCCTTCATCGCGCCGCCGATGAGCTTGTTCACCGCCGCCTCGGACCCGAAGAGGGCCAGCGAACGGGTGTGGCCCACCATCAGCGGCTGCTTGACGAAGCTGAGGTTGCCGTTGAGCACGGTGACCCGCAGCGCCGCGCCGCCCGGGCTGGCGGTGCTGTCGGGCATGGTGCTGCGACCGGTGAAGACCGAGGCCTCGCTGTCGGCCGGCCGCGCCGTGGGCCGCGCGCGCGAAGGGCGGCTGCGCACGTGCACCACCGGCACGGCGATGCCGCCGCCCGCGCCACGTGTCGCGGGCGCGGGGTCGGCCAGGCGTTCCAGGCGTGTCGTGTCGCCGCGGGTCAGCAGCTCGAGGTAGGCCTCGAAGGCCTTGGCCGCGTCGGGCAGGCTGCCGTGTTCGCAGTCCAGTTTCCAGGTGCGCACACCGGGCAGCAGCGCGCTCGTCAGCGGCACGCGGCCGTCGCCGCCGTCGGTGGCGTCGAGGTAGCTGAAGCCGTCGGCGCCCCACTCGTAGCCGTCGGGCGTGAACTTGGCGTGGCCGACCACCAGCAGCGTCTTCTCGGCGAAGGTCTTGAGCACCTTGTCGCGCTGCGTGTCGAGCCTTTCGCGCAGCCCTCGCGCCTGGTCCAGCACGGGTTGCGGCGGCACGCCCCAGGCGTAGGCAGCGTTGCCTTCGTCGCCCGCGTAGCGGTGCCACCAGTTGGCTTCCTGCACACGTTTCAGGTCGTCCTGCGCCAGCTGCCGCCAGGTGCCTTCCTTGTCCAGGCCGAGGCTGCTGTCGAGCAGCGAAGCCTGCAGCTGGATGAAGCCGGGAAACTCGGCCATCAGCTGGCGTGCCTGGCGGTCGCGCAGCGGCGAGCCGAAGGCCACCAGCGTGTTGCCGAAGGTGTCGTCGCCCGACAGCACCTGCATCGGTGCCCACGAGCCGCCGTTGGGCGTGCCCAGCATCACGAAACGGGCGCCGGCGCGCTGCATCAGGCGCTCGAAGGTCTTGGGCCGTTCCAGCTGCATGGTTCGCGCCACCACGCCGCCCATGCTGTGCGCCAGCAGGCGCACCGGCTGGCCGCTGGCGTTGCGCGTGTCGAGCGCATGGTCCACCGCGTCGGCCAGGCGGCGTGCTTCGTCCTCGATGGGGCGGCGCCAGTCGAAGGCGAACGGGATGACCTCGTGCGTGGCCGAGAGGTAGTCGATGAGGTCGTCGTAGACCATGCCGATGGGGCCGTCGGGCAGCACGTCGTCGGGCACGTCGGGCCGGTACTTCAGCTTGCCCAGGCCTCCGACGAGGCGCAGGCTGAGCCAGATGCGCTTGTCACCCGCCTTCAGGTGGCTGCCCAGGATGCCGGGCAGCACGAAGACCGCGGGTTTGTCGCTGGCAGCGCGGCCGTCTTCGCTGCCGCGGCGCGCGGCGCGCAGGCCACCGCTGTCCTGGCCTGCCCACGACAGCGGGCCGATGGTGCGGAAGCCCGCGGGTGCGGCCTGCGTCAGGCCGCCGACCACGGCCTGCACCGTACGTTCGTTGACGAAGTAGTTGAAGTGGTTGACCTTGCCACCCTGGTCGAGCAGGAAGCTGGCGCCGCTCTGGCGTGGCGCGCCGCCGTACATGCTGCGTGTCTGCACGACGATGTCGTTGTCGGTCCAGTAGTAGGCGTCGGCCAGCAGCGTCTTGAGCCAGCTGCCGATGCTGTCGCCCTGCAGGTCGCCGGCCACCACGCGCAGGTCGCCGGTGATGGGGTCTTCGCTGGAATTGAGCCAGTTCACCAGCGGCGTGTCGGGGATCATGCTGGCCAGGCCCGGCAGTTCGTCGGGGCGGGCGCGGCGGCGCGCCACCTCGGTCAGGAAGTCGACCACCGCCGGCGCCACCGGCACGCCGGCGAGTTCGATGCTCCACTTCAGAACCGAGAGGTAGGCGTCGAGCCGCTTGCTGGCCAGCAGCGTGCCGCGTGCCGGGCAGGCCACGCGCAGCACGCGCCCGACGCGTATGCCCTTGGCACGCACGGCCGTGGCCAGGTCCTTCAGTTCCTGGCGCTGCTTGGCGTAGTCGGCGCCGGCGAAGAAGGCGAAGTCGTCGTCATCGAGGTCGCGCTTGGCGGCGATGCGCTCGGCCACCATCGCCAGCACCTCGGCGACCAGGCCGCCGCGGGAATGTGTGGCCAGGTGCAGGTGCGCACCGTCGGGGAGTGCCTGCACCAGCGTCAGCGCGTTGGCCATCGGGCTGTAGCCGACGGTGGGGTGGTCGAGCGCGTAGACACGGCCGCCGTAGTGCGCAAAGAGTTCATTGACCCTCTGTGGGTGCAGCGCCCACAGCTTGCCGAAGGTGCTGAAGGTGTCGACGAAGGTGCCGTGCACCAGCACCAGCAGCGGCTGCGTGGCCGGCTGCGCCGGCGCAGGCACTTTCGCCAGCTTGAGACCGCTGCCCTTCAGCGCCGCCAGGGACTCACGCTTGAGCGCATAGACGCCGGCGTCGACCTGGCCGTCGACCTTCTGCACCACCAGGCTGGTGGCGAAGTCGACCGCCTTGTCCTTGGCGAAGCCGGTGATCACCTCGAAGGCCGAGAGCACCACGTCGCCCAGGAAACCGCCGCTGCGTGTGGGTGCGGCCTGCTCCAGCCCGCGCCAGCGCAGATGGCTGGGCACGATCACGTCGCCGCTGCCGGCACCGGGCGCGCTGCGTGACACGGTGCCCTGGCCCAGCATGAGGTCACGCGCCGTCTCGGGGTGCAGCACCAGCGCCGGGCCACCAGTGATGTGCAGCAGCACCACGTCCTCGCCGGGCACCGCCGTCACGCGCACGGCGTCGCCGGCGCCGCGCCGCGCCGCCACGCGCACCGACTCCTTCACCTGTCCCGGCAGCCCGCTGGTGGCGGCGCTGCGCGGCGCACCGCCGCGGCTGACCTGGCGCTGGCCGGGAATGACGAAGGTGATGGGCGCGTTGGCGACGGGGGCGGTGGCAGCCATGGACTCTCCTGGGGCGGGACGGCGAGCATCTGCGCAAAGCCGGCCCCCGGCAAGCCGGGCCGACTACCGATTTAGGGATGCACTGCGCTCGATCACGAGGGCACTTCGTCCGCTGGCACGCAGGCCGGCGTCGGCCGCCTGCTGCGCCTGCGCGCGTGTGGCGTAGGGGCCGGCCTGGACGCGGAACCAGCCGTCGCCCTCGAACACCGCCACCGCGGCCAGGCTCGCATCGCCTTCGTCGCGCAGTCGCAGTTGCAGACGCAGCGCGGCGTCGCGGGTGCGGAAGGCGCCGAGCTGCAGCCAGTAGCCCGACGTGGCCGCGTCGCCAGGTGCCAGGTCGTCGCCCGACAGCGCGGCCACGGCGACGGCGGGCGGCTGCGGCACCGGGGTCGTGAGCGGCGCGGGCATGGCCGCTGCGTCACGCGGGCTGCGCCAGCGGCCGCTGCGGATGTCGTCGAAAGTCAGTCGCTGCACCTGCACCGGCGTCACACCGCGCAGCACGCCGAGCTTCAGCGCCGCGGTGTAGCTGAGGTCGATGACCCGCCCGGCGGCAAAAGGCCCGCGGTCGTTGATGCGCACCACCACCTCGCGGCCGTTGGCCGGGTTGCGCACCCGCGCGTAGCTGGGGATGGGCATGGTCTTGTGTGCCGCCGTCATGCCGTACATGTCGTAGGGCTCGCCGCTGGACGTGGGCTGGCCATGGAACTTGGTGCCGTACCACGAGGCAAGGCCGTTTTCCTGCAGCGGCACGTCGCTGGTGTGGGGCGCGTAGCGCTGCCCCAGCACTTCGTAGGGCTTGTTGGGCCCGCCGATGCGCAGCGGCTCGACCCGCGGCACGGCGTCGGGCACCTGCTCCAGGCCGGCGGGCGGGCGCGCCGGCGGGCCGTCGCGCCCGGTGCGCGGGCCGCTGGCGCAGCCGGTGAGCAGCGCCAGCGCGGCCAGCAGGGCCAACCGTGCGGCGCGCGGGTGCCAGGCCGGGTTCAGGGCGATGTTCAAGGCCGGGTTCAAGGCTGAGTGCGCGCCGTCTGTGCGTGCAGCAGGTCGATGCGTTCGCGCTTCATCAGCTTGCCCAGGCGGTCGGCGTTCTCGATCTCGATGGCCACCGGGTGGCCCAGCCTGGGTGCGTAGTAGGCGGTGCGGCTCCACTGGCCGCTGCTGAGCGTGCCGTTGGCCAGCTTCGTGTACCACCAGCCGCTGCTTTCCACCGGCAGCACCTCGAATTCGCCGGCCGGCGTCTGCAGCTTGCGCAGCTTGCCGACGCGGGCCGAGCCCGTCCACTCGGTCTGGCCGGCCGCACGGTCGGCGCGCCGGAACTTCTCGACGTACTTGACGATGCGCCGCTCGCCCGCCACGGGCTTGGCCCACCACAGTGCCTGCGCCGGGTCGAACTGCGAGACGCCGCCTTCGGCGTTGACGTGTCTCGTCACCCGGCCCTGCGCGTCCAACTGCACCTGCTGGCCGTTGGCGACCAGACGGCCGTCGTCCAGCACCTGTTCGATCGCCGTCGTGTACTTGCCCGCCACCTCACCCTTCCAGGTGTCGGTGACCTGCCAGGTGAAGGTGTCGCCCTCGGCATAACCGTTGGGGTTGGTGCGCGGCGTGAAACGCGGGCGTTCACCGCCGTCAGGGCCGCGCTGGGTGCGGCCGTCGGTGTCGGACGGGCTGCGTGGGGCGTTGTCGTTCTGCGCCGTGCCGTCGGCGGCGCTGGTGAGGGCCGTCTGCGCGATGCGCCGGGCCAGGTTCGCGCCGCCAGCGGCGGCCGCAGCAGCGCCGACGTCGGCAGCGGCGGGCGTCATCGCGGCGGCCGTGGGTGCGCCGCCCGTCACGGCGGGAGCGGGTGCCGGGCCGGGGGGCAGGACGGTCGCTGCGGGGGACGCGGGCGGGGTGACTGATGCGGTGCCGGTTCCAAGGCTGGGTGCAGTCGGCACGGTCGATGCCGCAGCCTGAACCGCGGCAGCGCCTGCCGGCGTGGCGCCGGCGGCTGTGATGCGGGCGGCCAGCGCCGCGGCATTGCCAAGCGTCGAAGTGGCCGCGCCTGCCGCGGTGCTGGCCAGGCCGACGGCCGTGGTGGCCGCGGCGGCCACCACCGCAGCTTCGACGGCCGCTGCGGTGGCCGTCGTGCCCGCGACAGTGGCCGCCACGCCGGCGGCCGCGCCCAGCGCGCCGGCAACCTTGCCTGCGACGCTGCCCAGGCTGCTGGCCGTGCCGGGCGCTTCGGGCAGTTTGTTGGCGTTGTCGGCGGGCTTGCGTGCGCCGTCGTCCGGCGGCACCGCCGCATGGCCTTGCCGCAGCACTTCGGCAACCGGCAGCTCGCCGGCGCGCGCCGCGCCGGGCCGCGTCACCAGGCGCGAGGCCTGGCGAGCGCCTTCCCTTGCGATCTCCTCGGGTGTGCGCGGTATCAGGCCGTCGAGCAGCGTGGCCTCGGCGAATTCCTCGCGTGCTTCGGTGTCGCCGCCCAGCCAGGGGCTGGCCTGACCCAGCGTGGCTTCGGCGATGGCGCGGCGTGTGCTGCGCAGCGCCTCGGGGCCGCTGATGCGCGGCGTGAGCAGGGCCGCGACCAGCGTGCGCGCAAAGGGCGTGGCGGCCAGGGCCACCGCGTCGGTGGGTGCCGGGATGGGCAGTGGTGCGACGTAGGGCACTTCCTGCGCGCTGCCCAGGGCTTGGCCGAAGAGAGCCATCGTGCCCACGGGCAGGCGCGGCTCGGCCAGGCCGGGAAGCGGCAGGCGGGCCAGCGCGGGGTGCTTCCAGGCGGCGTCGACGACCAGCAGGCGCGGGCTGTCGACCGGGCCGATGAGTGCGTCGGTCACCTCGTCCAGCGGCACGGCTGCGTCGCGCAGCTGCGCGGCCAGCGCGCCGGCCGGCAGGGCCGGGTCGAGCAGCGTTTCACGCGCCAGCAGCAGGTTGCGGCCGTCGAGCTGTGCGCCCAGACCGGTGAGGTAGACGAAGCCCACGCCGGCGGGCTGCAGGCGGGTGCGGAATTCCTGCAGTGCGCGGCGCAGTTCTGCCGCGCTGACGTCGCTGCGCTGCATGACGACGAAGCCGCCGCTGCGCAGCGCCGAGGCCACGGCCGCGGTGTCGCGCGCGGCGCTGTCGACCACCCGACGCGTGCCCACGGTGCCCAGGCCCACCACCAGCGCCAGGCGCTGCCGGCCCAGGCCCAGGGCGGCCTGCGCGGCGCGCACCGGACGCGGCACGTCGACCTTGAGGTCGCGCACCTGGGGCAGCTGAATCTGCGGCAGCGTGGCCGGCACGCCGCCCACCGGCCCGGGTGGCGTTTCGCTGAGCTGGACCTGCGCCGTGGCGGGCCCGGCCGCGAGCAAGGCCAAGCCAAGGGCCGCGGTGCAGAAGATAGAGGGCGGGGAGGTCATGCAGGCTGGCTTGGCGGCAGAGACCGCGAAAGGCTAGCAGGCACTGTGACAGACCGTAACCCGCTGCGCATCCAGCGGCCTTGGGGGTGTGGCGGCGGCGCCGCAGCGCGGCCGTGCGGCCACGGGTCAGCCCGTACGCGTGCAACGGTTTTCGGCCCGACAACCGTCGTGCTCCTTCCCTGGCCTCGCGCGCAGTCTCAGCCCTCGGGCGTGAAATCGCACCTACGTGAGGCGAGCGGGTCCTTGGCGGGCCCGCCCGAGCAGACTCAGCCCGCGGGCGTGAAATCGCCCGCGAGCCTTCGACAGCCGTGCGGCTCCTTGCGGAGCCTCACGCGCAGTCTCAGTGCCATTGGCCGACCTTCAGCACGTCTTCGGCCTGCTTGCCGACACGCTGGTTCGTGAACTCGGCGAACTGCTCGACGCTGATCCAGCCGCGCTTGGCGGCGTCGATGCTGTCGAAGCTGGCGTAGGTGGCGGGCAGGTGGCCCTTGGCCTCGGCGCGCGTCAGCTGGCCGTCCTTGTTGCGGTCGGCAAACGTGAACATAGAGCGCACGGTCTGCTGGCCCTGCGGGGCGGCGACCTGGGGCAGGCCGCCCGTTGCGTCGGCTGCCGAGGCCGCACCCGAGGCGAGCAACGAAAGGGCCAGCACGGCGGAAGTGAGGAGGCGGGTGTTCATGGTTCAGTCCTTTAGGAGGTTGGGAGTTCGGGTACCTGCGCCCGCTGGGCGTCTGCGCCGGTCACCTCGGCTGGGAGTTCCTGTCTCCGTCGCCATGGAATGGACTTTAGAATTTCGTTCTGAGGTTGAAAATGACATATCTATCAATCGTTTATTCCTGATTCAGGAACAATAGGCTGGGCTTGCCACCCTGAGGCCCCAAGATGGACCGCCTGCTCTCGATGCGTGTTTTCCGCCGTGTGATCGACGAAGGCAGCTTTGCCGCTGCCGCGCGCGCGTTGGACCTGTCGCCCGCCGTCGTGACCCGGCTGGTGGCGGACCTCGAGGCGCATCTGGGCACGCGACTGCTGCAGCGCACGACGCGGCGGCTGGCCGTTACCGACGCCGGCGCGGCCTACGTCGAGCGCCTGCGCAGCATCCTGGCCGACATCGACGAGGCCGACGCCAGCGTCGGCGCACAGACGCGGGAACTGGCCGGCCTGCTGCACATCTCGGCGCCACCGCTGCTGGCGACCTACCTCGTCGGGCCGCTCATCGCGGGCTTCCGGCGGCTGCATCCGAACATCCGCTTCGAGCTCGACGCCGATGCCTGGGATTCGCCGGCCATCGAGAACCACGACATCACGTTGCTGGCCACCGACGAGGGCTATGACGGCAGCATCGTCGCGCGCCACATCCTCACCGTGGAGGCGGTGCTGGTGGCGTCACCGGCCTACCTGGCGCGCAGCGGCGTGCCGCAGCGCCCAGAAGACCTGAGCCGCCACGAATGCCTGCGCATGCGCCTGCCCGGGTTGCGCCCCAACGTCTGGCGGTTGCGGCGCAGCGGCGCTGCGGGCGACGAGGTGGTCGACGTGCCGGTGCGGCCCGTGCTCTGGACCAACCACAGCGAAGCCCTGATGCGCGCCACGCTCGATGGTGCCGGCATAGGCTCGACCAGCCTGGAGATCGCCGCGGTCCACCTGGCCAAGGGTGAGCTCGTGCGCTTGCTCGCGCCGTGGAACGTCGGCCGGCCTTCGGTGTATGCCGCGCTGCCCAGCCGCAAGTTCACGCCGCAGCGGGTGCGCGCCTTCCTCGACTACACGACGGCGCAGACGCAGGCGATGCTGGCGGCGATGGAGGCCGGGGTGCCCCGATTTGGCGGCGGGCGTTGAGCCCCGGCGTGGCCGGCACGCTTCAGCCGGTGTGCACCACCAGCCGCCGCGCGCCGGTGGCCAGGCGCGCGCGCAGCAGGTCCAGCGAGATGCGTGCGCCGCCCACGCGGTAGGGGTTGGCCTCACGCGTGAAGGGCAGTGTTTCGCCGTCGAGCAGCACGTCCGTGGGCCCATGGCCCTGCGCGCCGGGCTGCAGTTCGAGTTCGATCTCGAAACCCAGCAATGGCAGCCGCGCCACCAGGCCGGCCAGCGCGTGCGGCAGCACGGGGTCGAGCACGATGCTGCCGCTCTCGCGCCGCAGGCCCAGGAAAGACCCGACGATGAGGCCCAGCGCGATGCCGGGGCCGCTGGAGTAGACGCGCCACCCGCCGTCCAGCGCGACTTCGCCGCGTGCCACCTGCGCGTAGTCGCGGCCGGCCGTGGCGCGGTCGGGGAAGGCGGCGTCGCTGCTGCTGTAGTAGCAGTTGGCCTGGCGCCGCGTGGCCTGCGGCACCAGCGTGTGCAAGGCGATGGGGTGCGCCAGCTGCAGCGCGTGGAAAAAACGTTCGGCCTGGCCCAGATGGGCCAGCATCTCGGCCCAGCGCAGGTGGGCGTGCATGTACATGACGCCGATCTCGCGGCCGAAGAAGGCACTGCTCTCGGCGCGCTGGAAGAGCTGCATGGGCCCGCCGCGGTAGGGCAGCGGGTGGTCGAAGAGGCGCGCACCGTCGGGGCCGGTGAGGTGCTGTTCGATCAGCGCCGCCTGTGTCTGCGCCTGTGCTGGCGTGAGCAGATCTTCCAGCACCGCGTGCATCATCGGCAGCAGGCTGTAGTGCACGCCGGTGCGGTCGTCACGCGGGTGCAGCAGCGGCTGCGGCGTTTGTCCGGGCTCGAAGAGCATGTAGCCGGCGACGACGCCGTCGCGCATCAGCAGGCGCTGGAAGTCGGCGTGCACGGCGGCGGCCTCGGCATGCAGCGGCGCGGCGCGTTCGGTCTGGCCCACGCTGTCCAGCGCCGTGGCCAGGCCGTGCAGCATCTGGTGGTGCAGCGTCACCGTCCACGCGCTGCACAGGTGTTCGCGCAGGGCGGGGTCGACGGGCTGCAGGGAGTCGTTCCAGTCGCCGTGGCCGTAGGCCGCCAGCGCGGTGTCGGCGATGCGTCGGCCGTGGACGACGGCCAGCGCGCGTTCGACGTGCTGCCACAGCGGGGCGGGTGTGTCGTTGAAGAAGGGCAGGCGTTCGTCGAGCAGCGCCGCGTCGCCGGTGACGCGCAGGTAACGCGCCAGACCGACGAGCGGCCAGAACACGATGTCACCATGCGAGTCGCCAGCGCGCAGCATGCGTTCGCGCTCGAAGAACATGAACCACTGCGGCCAGTCGCCGCCGGCGTCCTGGGCCGCGAACACGCGTTGCAGCAGGTCGCGCACCGGCGCCGGCTCGTCCAGCGCCAGCAGCATCTCCAGCGGGCCCTGGCAGACGTCGCGCGTGCCCCAGCCGCCGCCACTGAACTGTTCCAGCCCGCGCGGCGAGAGGTAGTGCACCAGTGCGTTGTGCAGGTACCAGGGGGCGATGTCCTGCAGCCGCTGCGACGCGCCGGCCAGCGTGCTGCCCGCCGGCGCCTGCCACTGCGGGGCGCTGAGCGGCAGCGCGGCGGGTGCGGCCTGCGTGACGAGGTGGCCTTCGATGCGCAGGCCGAAGTGCGGGCTGGCGTGGCCGTCGATGACGAGCCAGGGCTGGCCCTGGGCCCGGCCGTCGGCGAAGAGCTGCTCGTCGCCTCCCCAGCACGTGAAGGCGCTGGTTTCGTCGGGCGCGATGACGAAGCCGCCATGCGGAAAACGTTCGGCCAGCGCGCTGCCCGCGGGCACGCTGACGAAGACGCCGCGGCCCTCGGCACGCAGCTGCAGCGGTGTGGCAGGCGTGACACCGTCGTCGCCGCCGAGCGTGACGTGGTGGCTGAAACGCAGCTTCAGCGGGCCGCCGTCCAGCACACGCACATCGAGCGTCAGCGCGTGCGGCGCGTGTTGAACCGCGCTGCGCACTTCGAGCAGCCCGCCGGCATGGCGGTAGAGCCAGCGGCAGGCCTCGGGCCGCATCTCGAAGGCCGAGGGCACGCCCAGCAGCTGCCAGCCGCTGCCGGCGTCGATGAAGATGCGCTGGCCGTGGGCACGGAACTGGCCCAGCGCGCCGCGCACGGTGGAGATGAACTGGTTGATGCCGACATGGCCCTGCGTCACCAGCGAATGGAAGACGCCGGCCATCCACGCCGTCGAGGTGAGCGCGGTCTCGTCGGGCACGGCGTGGCGGCCGCTGCGCAGCAGGTGGCCGTGCGGGCGCATCACCGCGGCTTCCTTGGCGCGCAGCACCACGTGCGCGGCGTCGTCGTGGAAGAAGGACAGCAGTGCGCCGTTTGCGTCGTGTTCGGGGTGGCGCTGCGTGCCGGGGAACAGGTGGGGGATCTCCTCGGCCGCGAGGTCCTGCACCGCCAGCAGGGGCGCGCTGGCGAAGAGCGAAGGTGAGGGCTGCGGCTGCAACTCAGTAGCGGCGGCCGGGCCCAGTGCCAGCGGCTGCGCTGCGGGCAGACGCAAGGCAGTGTCCACCCAGGCGAGGTCTGCGTCGGACGTCGCCGCAGGGTGGTCGGCCAGCGCCAGGCCAAAGCTGCCGAACAAGGCGTTCTGGCCAGGCAGCAGGTCCTGCACCGCGTGCTGCAGCGCCAGCAGCGCGTGTTCGTGCTGCAGACGTGTTCCCGGCAACCCGTGCTGCAGCGCAGGTGGCGCGCTGCCGTTGCGTTGCGCCAGCCCCAGCAGCTGCAGCGCGTCGGTGGCGTAGCTGTCGGCCTGGTGCAGCGCGCCGCACACCAGCCACGGGAAACGCCCCGCCACGGGCTGGTTCTGGCGCGCCGCCAGCAGCACGCCGTGCTGCGGGTGCTGCAGCGGCGAGAGGTCGAGGTAATGGCTGACGTAGTACTCGTTGAGCCGGATGGCGCCCAGCGGCGCCAGGCCGACGTCCTGCTCCGCGAGCAGGTCGATGCGCTGCGCGGTGCCGGCCGTGTTGTGCACGTCCAAGTGCCAGAACCACGCCGCCTCGGTGGCGGCAACGCGCAGCTGCAGTTGCAGCGCCAGGCCCTGCCAGGTGCCTTGCGCCGCCCAGGCGACGGCGCCGCCCGTGTCGCGCGGCTGCAGCGGCGAGTTCGGCCCCAGCAGCGGCACGGCCTGCACACCGGCCGGCCCGTGCAGGCGCAGCCACAGGTTGGCGGGGCCGCCTTCCATCAGGTTGGCGGGGAAGAGGTTGAGCATCACGCCATGCGCCTGCAGGCGCAGCAGCGCGCCATGGGGCAGCAGGTCGACCTGCAGCGCGGGAGAGTCGGGGGTCGAGTTCAAGGTGAGTGGTTGGCTCAGGTGCGGCGTTGGGCCATCAGCCAGGGCACCAGCGCGGGGTCGTCGTAGGCGGGGTTCCAGGCGTCGTGGCCGACACCGGGGTAGACGGTGAAGGACACGCTGCCGCCGCAGGCGCGCAGCGCGTCGACGCAGGCCTGCTGGCGCGCCAGTGGCACCACGGTGTCGGCGTCGCCGTGGTAGGCGCGCACCGGCACCCGGCGCGCCTGGCAGACGGTGGCCGGGTCACCATGACCGCAGACCGGCGCGATGGCGGCCAGGTCGTCGGGGTAGGCCGCGGCCCAGCGCCAGACGCCGTGGCCGCCGCGGCTCAGGCCGGTGGCGGTGATGCGCTGCGCGTCGATGCGCCAGCCGGCACGCAGCGCGCCGAGCATTGCGTGCAGCGTGGGCAGGTGCCAGTCGGCGTCGGCCTCGAGCAGCGGCGAGCACAGCACGAAGGGGCAGTCGCACCCGGCCGCGGCGTGTTTCGGCGGGCCGTGCACCTTCACGCGTTCGAGGTCCTCGCCACGTTCGCCGGAACCGTGCAGGAAGACCACCAGCGGCCAGGCACGGCCGTCGTCGGCGTAGCCGCGGGGCAGGTGCAGCCAGGCGCGCAGCGGCGCGGCGCGGCCGGGCAGGCTCAGCGCGATGGCGTCCTGGCGCGGGGCCGAGGGAGTGTGGGCGCAGGCGCTCATGAACAAGGGCGCGGCCAGCAGGGTGCGGCGGGTGAGGCGAGGTGCATGCGTGCTCATTCGAGCAACAGTTCGACTTTCAGCGGTGCAAACGGCAGCGCCAGCTCTCGCCCTTGCCAGGCCAGTGCGTGCCCCTGGTGCAGCGCACGCGGCAGCGCCAGGCCTTCGGGCCAGCGCAGGCGAGCGCCGCCGTGCAGCCCGCTCATTTTCGAAGGCAGCTCCAGTTGCCAGCCCGAGGCGGTGCGCCGCAGCGACCAGTCCAGCTTGCCGTAAGGCGTCGACAGCCCGCGCAACACCACGTCGCCCTGCTGCAGCCACGCCGCCTTCAGCCCGGCGCCGAGCACCAGGCTGTGGTCGCGTTCGTCGTCGTAGGCCAGCAGGTCGAGTGCGCTGCGGATGTAGTCCGACGAGACCCAGGCGTGCGGCATGTCGCCGAGGAAGCGCACTTCGCGTGCGTCGGGCAGCACCACCTCGGCCCACTGGTTCCAGCCTGCCGGGCGCTGGTCCTCGAAAAAGAAGTCGAGCATGGCGTGGGCGCGCGCCGGCTGGCCCAGGCGGGCGAGTGCGCCGACGGTGCGCAGCTCGTAGGGCGTGTAGTCCTTGTAGCTGCGCAGGCCCGTGCGCATGCCGTCGGCGCGAGCGCTCATCTCGACCCAGTAGCGTTCGAAGGTGGCGTCCAGCCGTGAACGCGGCACGGCGGCCTGTGCGGGGTTCAGTGCCATCGTGGTCGACGTGGCGTCGAAGTCGCCGCGATCGGCAGCGCCGGCGATGAAGCCGATGTTCCAGTGTTGCGCCGTGGCTTCGATCGACGCGGCCAGCTCACGCTCGAACTCGTCGCGCCAGCCGGCCCAACGTGCGGCCTCTTCGCCATGGTCGCCACTCTGCGCGAGTTGTACCGCGTCCTTGTAGCCGCGCAGGGCCCAGAAGTCGTGACATTAAGAATTCGCCGGCTTGTCGCTGTTGCCCTCTTGTCTGATCGATGGGGGCATCAGGCCGAAGAAGTGGGCACGTGCTGGCGTGCGTTTGGCGGCCGTGCGCTCGCTCTGGCGCAGCGCCTCCATCCAGGCCACCACACGCTGCACGGTAGGCCAGTGTTTCTCCGCCCAGGCCGCATCGCGGGTGTGGCGCAGCACCTCGGCCACGGCGTAGAGGTACTGGCCGTGGCTGTCGTTCTCGACCACCGGGTCGGCGCCGCGCTGGTCGACGCAGCACGGCACCTTGCCGCTGGCGAAGACGAAGCCGGCGTACCAGTCGGCGAACTCTCGCGCCGCGTCGGCCTCGCCCAGGCGCAGCAGGCCGGCGACCATCATCGCGCCGTCGCGTATCCAGGTGCGGGCGTAGCTGCGGGTGCCGGGGCGCAGCGCGGGGCCGTCGCGCGACATCAGCATGTGCGCCAGCGACGTGGCCAGCGTGTCGGCGATGCGCGCGCCGTCGCCGGGCAACTGCACGGTGACGCGGGACAGGCGCTCGCGCCAGTGCGCGGCGGTGGCGTCGAAACGCGCCTGCAGCTGTTCGGGCGTGGCCGCGGTGGCCGGAGTGCGGCCCAGTGGCGCCACGACGCCCACGGTGTGCGAAGCGCCGGGGGCCAGCGTGAACGACCACTGCAGCAGCGCCGAGGCGTGGGTCTGCGGGTCGCGCAATGCGAACTTCGCGGCCGCCGGCTGGGCAGCGGCCTGCAATGCGGCCAGGCCGAGGCCACCGTCGAAAGGCAGCCCGGCAACGGACTGCGGCATGACCGTGAAACGCAGTGGCGCCCGGCCATCGACCGCCAGGCCCAGACCGTCCCAGGACAAGGCCCGCACCTGGCTCGCGCCACCTGGGGTCGACAGGAACTGCTGCGGCGGGTTCACCTGCCAGGGGCGCAGCGCGAGCTGCAGCGTGAATCGCTGCGACCGTGTACCGCGGTTGTGGACGGTATAGCGGCCGAGCAGCTGTGGCGCGTCGCGCGGGCCGTCGGCGGCAGCTTCGACATCCAGCCCGAAGGCCGCGTGCGTCCAGCGCACGGTGGGCAGCGGCAGGCGGTCTTCGCGCAGCGTGTGGGTGACCTTCACGTCGGCCCAGCTCACGTGTTTGCCGTCGTCGAGCCGCACGGTCGGTTCCAGGCTGTAGCCACCGCGGCCGACTTCGAGCGCGCCGTCTTCGCTGAGCAGCGCGCTGCGTTCGCCGCCACCGTCCACGCCCACCAGCGTCCAGTAGTTCTGCTGGCCGACGAAGGCACGCGGCAGCTCGCCGCGCGGTGCGTCGGCGGCCAGCGTCGCCAGCACACGGTTGAAGTCGGGCCAGTCGGCCGCGCTCTTCAGCGTGAGCTGCGGGCGCGCGTTGCCGCTGCGCAGCAGCACGCGCAGGTGGCGGGCTTCGCTTTCGGGCAGGTAGAGCGCGTCGAGCCCGCCGTCGCTGCCGCGCACACGGCGCAGCCTGCGCCAGACGCGGCCGTCGTCGCTGGCCTGCAGGTCGTAGTCCAGCGCCTTCGCGCTGGCAGGCCATTGCAGCGCCACGCCGTTGAATTCGCGCAGCAGGCCGAAGTCGAAGGCCGTGCGGCCGGCGGTGAAGGTCACGCGCGCTGCGGGCCAGGCTGGCGGGTCGGGCGCACGTTCCTGCAGGCTCAGCCGGGCCACGCACAGCGCGCCCTTGCCGCCATCGCGCCCGGCGGCGATGACAAATTCGATGTACTGCGTGCGGCGCAGCGACTTGTCGGCCGTCGGGCCCCAGGCGAACTGGACGTGCCGGCTGCGGAACTTGGTTTTGGTGAGGGTGGCGGGCAAGGTGGTGTTCGGCCGGTTCACCCACCACACGTTGTCGCCGCTGGTGTCGACCAGCTTGAACTGCAGGTCGTTGGTGGCGCCGCTGCCCTTCAAGCGGGCCGTCAGGTCGAAGCGCGCGGGCCAGTCCATCGGCAGCGCACGGCGCATCACCGCGTAACCCGAGACACCGGCGAAGTCGTAGTCCAGGCACAGGCTGCCGTCGTCGTCGCGGCGCAGGCTGGCGCGCACCTGGTCCGAGGCGCTGGCCTGCCACGCGCTGGTGTCGCGGAAGTCGTCGAGCACTGCGCTGCGCAAGGGCGCAGCCTGTGCGGCGCCGGCCGCCAGCGCCAGGCCAATGGGCCACGCCCGCCTCACTTCACCGACCCCATCAGAAGGCCCTTCATGTAATGCCGTTGCAGGACGAGAAAGAGCAGCAACACCGGCAGGACAGTCAACACCGAGCCGGCCATCATCAGTTCGGTGTCCTGCACGTGTTCGCGGCTCAGCCCCGCCAGCGCCACCGGCAGCGTCTGCAGCTCGCGGTCGGTGAGCACGATCAGCGGCCACATGAAGTCGTTCCAACTGCCCAGGAAGACGAGCACCGCCAGCGTCACGACGATGGGCTTGAGCAGCGGCAGCACGATGCGCACGAAGACCTGGCCCTCGTTGGCGCCGTCCAGCCGTGCCGCTTCCAGCAGGTCGTCCGGGATGCCCTGTGCGTACTGGCGCACGAGGAAGATGCCGAACACACCCGCCAGCCAGGGCACCAGCGCACCGGCGAAGGTGTTGACCAGGCCCATCTGCTTGAGCATCAGGAAGAGCGGCATCATCGCCACCTGCCCGGGGATGACGAGTGCGGCCAGCAGCGTGCGGAAGATCAGCTCGCGGCCCTTGAACTTGAGCTTGGCGAAGGCATACCCTGCACTCAGGTTGAAGGCCAGAGAGAGCAGCGTCGCGGCGACGCTGATGAGCAGGCTGTTAAGCGCCTGCCGGCCCAGGCCCTGGCTGCCGAAGAGCACGCGGTAATGCTCCAGCGTCGGCGCGGCAGGCAGCAGCGGCGGCGGGAAGGTGCTGGCCTCGCCCGGCGCCATCAGGCTGGCCGAGAGCATCCACACCAGCGGGAAGATCGTCAGCGCGGAGAGCAGCGCCAGCGAGCCGTTGACCATCAGCGCGCCGCTGTCGAGCTTCAGGCCGGGCTTCATCGCGCTTCCGCCCGCTTCGACGCCCACAGCTGCAGCAGCGTGATCGCGAACATGATGACGAAGAGCACGAAGGCCACCGCCGACGCGCTGCCCAGGCTCCACCACTTGAAGCCTTCTTCGTACATGAGATAGAGCACCGTCACCGTGCGCTGCGCCGGGCCGCCCTGCGTCATCACATAGGGTTCGGCAAAGAGCTGGAAGTGGCCGGCCATGGTGAGGATGCTCACCACAAGAAGCATGGGCGCCAGGCTGGGCAACGTGATGTAGCGGAAGAGGGCCCAGCGCTTGGCGCCGTCCAGCCGCGCCGCTTCGTAGAGGTCTTCGGGGATGGCCTGCAGCCCGGCCAGCAGAATCACCATGTTGTAGCCAAAGTTCTTCCACACGCTCAGCAGCACGATGGCCGGCATGGCCCACTGCGGATCGCCCAGCCAGTCGATGGGCGTGATGCCGACCTGCGTCAGTGCGTGGTTGATGAGGCCGTAGCGCGTGTGGAAGAGGTAGCGCCAGACGACGGCCACCGCCACGAGTGTCGTCACCACCGGCGCGAACAGCGCGGTGCGGAAGAAACCCTGGAAACGCGCCACCTTCGAGTGCAGCAGCAGTGCGGCGCCGAGCGACGCGCCGATGGACAGCGGCACGCCGATGACGACGAAGATCACCGTGTTCCACAGCGCCTGCCAGAAGAGCGGGCGCTGCAGCAGCGCGGCATAGTTGTCCAGGCCGACGAAACGCAGGTTCGAGATGTCGGCCAGCGCGTAGATGTCGAAGTCGGTCAGGCTCATCAGCAGCGCCGCGGCCACCGGCACGGCGAAGAAGACGCCGATGGCGATGAGCGCGGGGGCGACGAAGATCCAGGCGGCGAGCTGGCGCGGTTTCATGGCGTCGTCATGGCTTCAGGCGCTCTGCCGCGCCAGCATCCAGCGGCGTTTCTCGAGCATCCTGTCGGCGCGGCGGTCCATCTCGGCGGGCATAGCCTCGGCCTTGAGGTCGCCGTGCACCACCTGCTCGAGCACGATGCGCAACTCGGTGGCGATGCGTTCCCACTCGGGCACCTGCGGCACCGGGCGCACACGTTCCAGCTGCTGGCGGAAGGCCTGGCTCGGCACGTCGGCCATCAGCGCGGGTTCGGCCCAGGCGCTGCGCCTCGGCGGCAGGTTGCCGGTCAACGCCCGGAAACGCTGCTGCACTGCGGGGCGCGAGAGGTAGCTCACCAGCGCCCAGGCTTCCTCCTGTCTCTGCGAGCGCTGGAACACCGCCAGGCTGCTGCCGCCGGCGATGCTTGCGCCAGGGCCGCCGGGCCCCGGCAGAGGCGCGGTGGCCCAGGCGTCCTGCAATGCCTCGGGCAGGCGGCGGCGGAACTCGCCGATGTTCCAAGGCCCCGTGATGTAGAAGCTGAAGTAGCCGCGCGCGAACTCGTTCCAGACGTTGGCGATCTCGTTGCTGGATGCCGGCGGCGCCAGCCGGTCGCGGTACATCGAGAGGTAGAAGTCCAGCGTGCGCCGGAAACCTTCACCGCGGAAGTTGCCGTACCGCCCGCCATCGCGCAGCAGCGGCTCGCCGCTGCCCAGCGCCAGCGCCACCAGCGGGTCGTATTCGTTCAGCGGCAGCAGCACCGCGTACTTGTCGGGACCAACCACACGCTTGACGGCCAGCAGCTGTTCACGCCACGTCGCCCAGGTGTCGGCCACATGCTCGAAGCCGGCCTGCCGCAGCAGGTCGCGGCGGTAGAAGAGCAACCGCGTGTCGACGTACCAGGGCAGGCCGTAGACACGCCCTCCGATGCGGTTGGTGGCCCAGATGCCTTCGAAGTAGTCGGCGACCTCGAACTCGGGCGTGGCGGCGATGCGCTCGTCCAGCCGCGCCAGCGCGCCTAAAGCGACGAACTCGGGCAGCCAGGTGTTGCCGAGCTGTGCGATGTCGGGCGTGGCATCGCCGGCAAAGGCCGTCAGCAGCTTCTCGTGCGCGGCGCTCCACGGCAGCTTCTCGACCGCGACACGGATGTCGGGGCGTTCGCGCCTGAAATCGGCCAGCAGCTCGCTGGCCACTTCGCCTTCGCGGCCCATGGCCCAGAAGCGCAGCGTGCCTTCGCGGTGCGGCGCGCAGGCCGGCACACCCAGCGCCACCGCCGCACCCGCGCCGGCGGCCTTCAGCCAGCGACGGCGGGTGCAGGGGGCAGTCGGCGTGGAGGACATGGGCATCGAGTGTGGGGGCTTCAGCCCAGCCAGCCACCCCTGAAACCGGCGCGCTGCAGCCCGCGCACCAGCCAGGGCTGGCCACGCATCGTGCGCCACACGGCGCCGTCGCGGTGGTTGGCCAGCATCAGCAGCAGGGGGCCGACCTCGATGCCCAGGAAGTCCTTGTCCACCCAGCCGAAGCCCGGCACGACGTGGCCGTGGGTGAGCTTCACGTCGGTGTAGGTGAAGCTCGGGTTGAAGGCAAGAAAGCCGTACTGGCCGTAGATGTGCTGCCCGTGGCGTTGGTGCATCGCGGCCAGTGCGGGCGCGACGATTTCGGGCGCGAAAGGCAGCGACGAGCCTGCGCCATAGGGTGCGATGGTGCCGTCGTCGTAGGTGTGCGCACCGCCCATGCCGCGGCCGGCGTAGCTGATGAACTTTCGCTTCCTGCCCCCGAACTCACGTTTGACATCGGCCGGCCCGTCGCAGGCCGTCACACCCCAGACGTCGCGGCCGTAACCGGCCCAGCCCTCGGGGTTGGCGATGGCGTAGGCCTGCTGCGCGTAGGTGGCGCGGCGGCTGTTCTCGAAGTAGTCCAGGCCCTTGCCGCGCATGTAGCCGTCGGCCAGGCTGCGAAAGTCGACCCAGGCGTGCGTGAACTGGTGGCCGAAGAGGGGCGGGAAGCGCAGGTAGGTCTGGCCGTATTCGCTGCCCCAGTCGCGGTGGTAGGTGCTGGTCCAGGCGTCCCAGGCCTCGGGCCCCACCGGGTGCGTGGGCGAACCCAGCGCCAGCAGGTAGACGAGCATGGACTCGTTGTAGCCCTTCCAGTCGTTGGCGATGTGGCCGCTCTCGGGGTGCCAGCCGTGGCCGATGGAAGGTGGCCGCACCTGCGCCCAGGGCCATTCGACGCGTGCGTAGATCGCATCGGCCAGGCGGCGCAGTTCGGTCTCTGCGCTGTCGGCGCCGTCGAAGAAGGCGCGGGCGTGCATCGCGCCGGCCAGCAGCAGCGCGGTGTCGACGGTCGACAGCTCGGTGGTGCCGAAACGGTGGCCCGTCTGCATGTCGAGGAAGTGATAGAAAAAGCCCTTGTGGCCCGTCACGCCGCGCGGCTGCGGGCCCTGTGGCGCGTTATGGAAAAAGCGCAAGGTGGCCAGCGTGCGGTCGCGTGCCTGCGCCCGTGTGATCCAGCCGCGCGCCACGCCGATGGGGTAGGCGCTGAGCCCGAAACCCACCGCCGCCACGCTGGCGAAGGAAGGGGTGGGCCAGCGGTCGGGCACCAGGCCGTTGGCGGGGTTGGTGGTGTCCCAGAAGTAGTCGAAGCTGCGGCGTTCCAGGTCGGCCAGCAGCGCCGCGGCTTCGTCGCTGGCGGGTGCGGGCGGGCCGGACGTCTGGCAGCCGCCGGTGCTCAGGCCGGCGGCCAGCGCGCCGGCCCAGGCGAGCAGGCCACGGCGTGTGATGTCGAAGTCGGGTGTCATGCGGTGTCTTCGGCAAAGGCGCAGCCCGCACCCCGGAAGCACGGGCTTCCGGGGTCGGCAGGCCAACGTTCAGTGGGGGTCTAGAACTTGTAGCCCAGCACCAGGCGGTAGGTGCGTGTGTCGCCGCGGATGCTGTTGGGCTTGCCCAGGTTCGGGTTGTCGCCGCCGACCCAGTTCTGCGGGTTGCCCGGGCCGCCGCCCCAGTCGTCGAAGCCGCCGTAGTTGGTCTTATTGAAGACGTTCAGGATGTCCGCGCGCAGCGTCACGGCCTGGCTGGCAAATGCAAACTCCTTGCTCACGCCGACGTCCAACTGCGTGAAGTTGGTCGATTCGCCCTTCACAAACTTGCACTTGTCCCAGCCGTCGGCGCAACTGGTGATGCGCCGGGGCATGCCGTCGTCCCAGGTCAGCTTGGCCGACGCCGTGAGACCCCAGGGCAGCAGGGTATCGGCCATACCCGCAGCCACCAGGCGGTTCTTGGCCACCAGCATGCTGGAGTTCCAGCCACGCACGCCCGGGCGGCCATAAGTCCAGTCCCAGATTTCGTCGCTCCAGTTGTACTTGATGGTCTTGGCGCTGCTGTGGGTATAGGCGAAGTTGGCCGCCCAGCCCGAGCTGCGCGTATACGGCTTCTCAAGTTTCATGAGCAGGGCGTCGGTCTTGGTTTCGCCGACGAAATCGCCCAGAAGCAGGTTGCCGAAACCGCTGGGCCCGCCCCAGAGCGGGTCGTACTGCAGTTGCGTGGCGAACCCACCGTTGGCGTCGCGGTTGCCTACGAACCATATGAACTGATTCTTGGCCTGCACGCGACTCAGTGTGATGTCTGCATTCCACGATCCCAGCGCCTGTCGCACGCCGAGCGAGAACTGGTCGGCAAAGGGCATCTTGAACTTGTTGCGGATGAGCCAGATCTCCCCGCCGGCCTGCTGGTTCTTCTGCAGTTCATCGAGCGCATGGTTGGCCATAGTGCGGTCGTAGGAACGACCCCAGCCGCCGTAAACCACTGTGGCACGGCCGCCCAGGATGTCGTAGGACGCGCCCAGGCGGGGTGCGATGGCACCCTTGTAGGTCTTGCGCGAGTTGCCGGTGCTGATGTAGTCGTCGATCGCGATGCCGCCCTTGGCCAGGGACTGCGCGTACGTCTGTCCGGCCGGCGGGGTGATGCCGTAGCGCGCTACGTCCAGCGCCCGAAGCGCGCTTACGCGGTCTGGAGGTGTGGCGTAGTCGTTGTTGAGCATGTTGCTCTCGATGTCCCAGCGCACGCCCAGGTTCAGCTCCAGTTTCTTGTTGATCGCCCAGTCGTCCTGGAAGTACATGCCGAACTGCGTATTGCTGAAGTTCGCGCTGGCGCCGGGAATGGCGCGACTGATCCTGCATTCGTCACTGTTGAGGCCACCGTTGACGACGTTGGTTCCCGTGCACAGGTCGCCGTTGTAGTAGGGCAGGCCGGTGATGCGATCGACCAGGGTCTCAACGGTGTCGACGCCGAATGCCGTGCCTGAAAGGTTGTACTTCATGTTCTTGATCTTCACGCCGCCCTTCATCACATGGCCGCTCAGACCGGTGTAGGTCAGGTCCTCGGATATGAAGATGCCCTTCTGCCGCTTGTCCTGCGCATCGGGCGAGCCACCCATGAACAGCACGTCGGCAGAGTTATTGAGCAACTGCGGGTTGGCGGTCGAGACCTTGTACTTGACAAAGGGCGTGCTGGCCGCGGAGCGCGGGTTGAAGGTGTAGTCCTCGTAGCCGAGACGCGCTTCGCTCAGCCAGGCACCGCGAGTCCACTCGTGCTTGAGGTCCAGGCGGTTTTCCTTGTTGGAGCGTGCCCGGTCGTTGCCGGGGGCGCTCAAGTCGCGACTCTCGGCCACGCGGTCGGTTTCGCGGCGCGTGCGCACGCTGAAGGAAAGGCGGTGGTCATTGCCAATCTGCGCGTCGACCTTGCCGAACAGTAGGTGCTCGCGAAAGGTATCTACTTGGCCGCCTTGGGCCGCCGCCAGCGTGGGTACGATGCCGAGGCCGGCGGGCAAGTCGCTCAGGTGCTGCGGCACGATTTGACGCGAGTCGTCGATGATCTTGCCGTCGTAAGCAAAGAAGAAGTGGATCTGGTCGCGCACGATCGGCCCGCCCATGCTGAATCCGTACTCCTTCTTCGACGAATCGGGACGCATCACCCCTTGCGCTTCGCGCTCCTGCTCAAAAGCCGACTTTGCGCGCCAGTTGGTACCGGTGCGATCGATGTAGGCATTGCCGTGATACTCATTTGTACCCGAGCGCGTGATGGCGGTAATGGCGACGCTGCTGACCTGGTCGTATTCGGCCTTGTAGTTCTGGCCGATGACCTTGTATTCGGCGATGGCCGACTGCGGAAAGGGGTTGCCGCGGGAAGAATCCCCGCCGCTGATGCCGCCCCGCACGATATTGTTCTTCTGACCCACGCCGTCGATGAAGACGTTCAGGTTGTCGGCGCTCTGTGCGCCTGACTGGGCCTTGGCATATCCGTTGGCGTCGGTGTTAAAGGCTACACCCGGTGCGAGATCGATCGAGCTCAGAAAGTTGCGCGAGGTCTGCGGCAGCGCCTCGATCATGCGGCGCGACACGTTAGTGCCCACCTCGGATGTGCGCACGCCTTGGCGCTGCGCCGAGCCGACGATGGTGATGCGCTGGTCCACGGACACGCCCAAGTCCACTGCCGCGGTTTCGCCGACGGCTAACGTGATCTCCTGCGACGGCGTGGCGCCACCGCTGAGTGCCACCCGGATGTCGTAAGCGCCCGGCGCCAGCCCAGTGAGAACGTAGCTGCCGTCGGCTCGCGTCATGGTGCGGTATGTGGCGCCATTGGCCTTGTTGACGGCCGTGACGATGAGGCCGGCCTGCGACGCCGCCGAGCCGCCGGCGATCTGCCCCTTGATGGTGGCGGTGCTGAGCTGGGCTTGGGCGGCGCCGGACAGGGCCAGTGCCACGGCGGCGGCCAGTGCATGGCGGCGGTAACTGCGGGTGCTGCGGTTCATGTCTGTCATCTCCTGGTTGTGGTCTGTCACGCGGGTTCGGGGTGGGGCTGCGTGCCGCCCCCGTGTTCTCAATGCGGGGCTGCGGCGCGGGGCGAGCGGCGTTCGCTGGGTGGGCCGGCGCCGCAGGAGCGGCGCACCACCAGTTCCACCGGTGTCACCACGGTGTGCGTGGCCTGTGTCCGCGGCGCCTCGACGGCCTTGACCAGTGCGTCGAGCGCGGCGGCGCCCAGGGCGGCGATGGGCACGCGGATGGTGGTCAGCGCCGGCGACACGTAGCGGGCGATGGGGATGTCGTCGAAGCCGGCCACCGCGATGTCCTCGGGCACACGCAGCCCGACTTCGTGCAGTGCGGCCATGCAGCCGACGGCCATCATGTCGTTGGCGGCGAACACGGCGTCGGGCCGCGGCCGGTGGCTGGCGATGCGGCGGCCGGCCGCCCAGCCTGCCTCTTCGCTGAAGTCGCCGTCGAAGACCAGTTCGGGCATGCCGGGTTTCAGGCCGGCGCGGTAGCCGGCCAGGCGCTGCGTCGCTTCGTCGTTGCCGGGCGCGCCGGTGATGAAGGCCACACGCTGGCGGCCGCTGGCCACGAGATGGCGCGTCATCGTCGTGGCGCCGCCGACGTTGTCGACGACGAAGCTGGCGTGGTCTTCGAGGTCCATGCCGCTGTTCAGCAGCACGGCCGGCAGGCTGCCGGGCAGGTTGTGGCGAAGAAAGTCGGCGTCGGCATGCGGCGACATCACCAGCAGGCCGTCGACACGCCCGTTCATCGCGCGCAGCGCGGCGGCGGCCTCGTCGGCGTTGCCGTGGCTGCTGCTCACCAGCAGGTGCAGGCCGCGCGCGCGGGCGGCCTGGTCGATGCCGCGGATGAGTTCGCTGAAGTATTCGCCGTGCAGGTCGGGCAGCAGCGCGCCTATGGTGTCGGTGCGCCGCGTGATGAGGCTGCGCGCTGCGCCCGAAGGCGTGAAGCGCAGCGTTCGCGCGGCTTCCTCGATGCGCTGCCGGGTTTCGGGCAGCACGTTGGTGGCACCGTTCAGGGCGCGAGATACCGTGGCCACCGAAACCCCGGCGGCACGTGCGACATCACGGATGGTGGCGGGCATGGGTTCAGCGGCGCGCGACCGCAGGTGTGCTTGACGGGCTGGGAAGCAACATCGACGACTACCTCATGTAAAGGTTTTCATGATTGGATGCGTGTCCTTTGTTTAACGATGTAATCGTTTCCACCAATCCCGTTGCCGGCTGGCAACGGGCAGCGGTTCACTCGGGCGGCAGTGCCGCGTCCAGGTCCGCGCCGTGGCGGGCGATGAGCTGTGCGTACCAGCGTGCGCTGGCCTTGGGGGTGCGCTGCAGTGTCTGGAAGTCGACATGCACGAGGCCGAAGCGTTTGGCAAAACCGTGCGCCCATTCCAGGTTGTCGAGCAGTGACCAGGCGCAGTAGCCGCGCACGTCGGCGCCCTGGGTGATGGCTGCCTGCACCGCGGCCAGGTGCGTGCGCAGGTAGTGCAAGCGCAGCGGGTCGTCGATACGGCCACCCACCGGCGACGGCGGGTCGTAGAACGCGGCGCCGTTTTCCGTCACGTAGAGCGGCAGGCCGCCGTAGCGCCGGTGCAGCCACAGCAGCGTGTCGGTGAGGCTCTGCGGGTGCAGTTCCCAGCCGGTCTCGGTGTAGATCGCACCCGGCTGGCGCACCGGCGCGGCCTTCACCGGCCAGCCGGCCGGGTCGGCCTGCACCACGGCGCGCGTGTAGTAGTTCAGGCCCAGCCAGTCGACGGGCGTCTTCAGCGCCTCGACCTCGGCGTCGGGCCAGTCGGGCCAGCTGGCGCCGAAGACCTCGCGCAGCTCGTCGGGGTAGCGCCCGAGCAGCGTCGGGTCGAGGTACTGGCGGTTCATGTAAGCGTCGGCCAGCGCGGCGGCGTGGTGGTCGGCCTCGGTGGCGCCGGGGGCCAGGTGCTTGGGTTCGATGTTCACGACCAGCCCGATCTGGTGCCTGCCGAAGGCGCGGTAGGCCCGCACGGCCGCGGCATGGGCCTGCAGTTGGCGATGCGCGGCCACGGCGGCTTCGTGCGCGCAGCGGTGGCCGGGGGCCAGCACGCCGTGCATGTAGCCGCCGTCGGCCACCACCCAGGGTTCGTTGATGGTCGCCCACAGCGGCACGCGGTCATCGAGCGCGCCGTACATCACCTGTGCGTAATCGGCGAACCAGTGGGGGATGTCGGGGTTGAGCCAGCCGCCGCGGTCGTCCAGCGCCTGCGGCAGGTCCCAGTGGTAGAGCGTGGCCAGCGGCGTGATGCCGGCGGCCAGCAGGGCGTCCACCAGGCGTTCGTAGAAGCCCAGACCGGCGGCGTTCACTGTGCCGCGGCCTTCGGGCAGCACACGGCCCCAGTTGATGCTGAAGCGGTAGGCGGTGAGGCCCAGTGACTTCATCAGCGCCACGTCGTCCTGCATGCGGCGGTAGTGGTCGCAGGCGATGTCGCCGGTGTCGCCGCCGGCGATGCGGCCGGGCGTGCGCGCGAAGCGCTGCCAGATGCTGGGGCCCGCGCCGTCGGCCAGCGGCGAGCCTTCGATCTGGTAGGCCGAGGTGGCACAGCCCCAGAGAAAGCCAGGGGGAAAGGGCGGGTTCATGCCGGCTGCCGAAGCGAGGGACGCATCGCGTGACTCGTCGTGGAAACGATTACACGACGTTATTCGGTGCCGGGAGCGCTGTCAATCTGAACTGGGTCGGGGGCGTCCCGCTGCAACGGGCGAGCGGGCAAGAAGGCCGGCGAAGCGATGAGAAGTGCCGAGGCCTGGGCGTCATTGGCGGGCGCAGGCCGAATCGGGAGAAGCGCGGCCGGGACCCGATCACCCGCTCTCAAGCCCGTAGGCGCAGCACTGGTGCGACCGGCAGGAATCGAACCTGCGACGTGGCCTTCGGAGGGCCGCATGATATCCACTTCACCACGGTCGCGTGGCCAAGGCGGGATTCTAGCGCCGGGGTGTGCGGCCGATCCCCGAGGCACTGCATGCGGGTCGGGGCACTGGGCCGGGTGCCTATAATCCGGCGGTTTTTTGCCCCTCGGGGCCAAGCTCTCCACCCCCCCAGACCGGACCCCCGAGGATTCCATGAGCGACGCGCACGACCAGGGGCACGACCCCGCCCACGAACCCAACCATGAAGGGCCGATCAAGACGCCCAAGCAGCTGATCCTGGCGGTGCTGGCCTCGTTCCTCGTGCCCATCTTCGGCATCGTGTTGCTCGTCAACTACGTCGACTTCGGCGGCAAGCCCGGCGCCGGCAGCGACGGCATGAGCGAAGAGGCCGTGGCACACCGCCTTCAGCCCGTGGGCCGCCTGACGCTGGCCGAAGCCATGGTGCCCGGCGCGCTGCGCAGCGGCGAGCAGGTCTACACCGCGGCCTGCGGCGCCTGTCACACCGGCGGCGTCGTGGGCGCCCCCAAGACGGGCGACGAGGCCGCCTGGGCGCCGCGCGTGAAGACGGGTTACGAGGCGCTGCTGGCCTCCGCGCTGAAGGGCAAGGGCGCAATGCCCGCGCAGGGCGGCGGGCAGTTCAAGGACGTCGAGATCGGGCGCGCCGTCGTCTTCATGGCCAACAAGGCGGGCGCCAAGTTCGACGAGCCGAAGGCGCCGGAAGCCCCCGCCAGCGCGGCCAGCGCCCCGAAGTGAGGCCGGCGCCGCGGCGCCGCTGCAACGGGGCCGCCTGCGGGCGGCCTCTTTTGTGGCCGGAACCCCTTCAGGGCGTGGGCCGCAGCACGTAGCCGAAACGCGCCGGCATCGCGGCGAAGGGCAGTTCTTCGGGTCGCCACACACCGGCCTCGACCGCCTGTGCGGCGATGCCCATGTCCAGCGTGTGCACGATGCCGTAGCCCAGTTCGGTGCTCAGGAAGAGCCGGCCTTGTTCGTCGAGCCAGCTGCCCTGTACCGTGGCCGGCAGGCCGGTGTGGCTTTGTACTTGCCAGGCCGGCGCGCCGGCGTCGGCCGCGGCGTCCACGCGCCATACCCAGGGCGCGACCTCGAGCTCGAGGTAGACACGCTGCGGCCCGTTCTGGAAGAACCAGGCGCCGGCGTCGTCGTGGCCGTAGTTGCGTTCGATGAACGCCAGCAGCTTGGCGTGTTCGATGCGGCTGCCCTTGACCCGCGGGAAAGGCCCCGCGGCCTGGATGCGTTCGTCACGCATGTACCAGTTGCCGCGTGCGTCCAGCGCCAGCCAGCCGTGACAGTGCGGCACCTTGGGCCACTTGCGCAGCGCAGCTTCGACGATGGCGTCCATGGCCCCGACCTTAAGCCGACGGCGATTGGCTTGCCAGCCACGCGGCCACCGCCTGCGGCATGCCCAGCACGTGGCCCGGCGGCCCACCGTGCGGGAAGCCGACATGGCCGCCATGCGCCGGCTGCCACAGCGTGACATGCCGACCCACCTGTGCCTGCCCGGGCAGCGAGCCGGCGGGCACGAAGGGGTCGTTGCGGGCGTTGAGCACTAGCGCCGGGATGCGGATGCGCGCCAGATGCGGCTTGGCCGAGGCGCGCTGCCAGTAGTCGGGCGTGTCGCGGAAGCCGTGCAGCGGCGCGGTGAAGACGTCGTCGAACTCGAACAGCGTGCGCGCCGCGGCGAGCCTGTCGCGGTCGAAGAGCCCCGGGTGCTGCCGCCACTTGGCCAGCGCACGCGGCTTCATCGTGCGCAGGAACATGCGTGAGTAGACGAGCCAGTTGAAACCGCGGTCGATGGCGTGGCCGGCGGCGGCCAGGTCGATGGGCGAGCACACCGCGGCGATTGCCGCGGCGGTGGCGGCGGCGCTGTCGCCGGATTCCTGTGCCCAGCGCAGCAGCGCGTTGCCGCCCAGCGAGATGCCCACCACCAGCAGCGGCGCCGCGCTGCCGGCGCGCAAGCGCTGCAGGATCCAGCCGACCTCCTCGAAGTCGCCCGAATGGTAGGCGCGCGGTGCCAGGTTCAGCTCGCCCGAGCAGCCACGGAAATGCGGCACGCTGTAGGCCCAGCCGCGCTGCCGCGCCACGGTGGCGAAGGCCTGCGCGTACTGGCTGGCGCTGCTGCCCTCCAGGCCGTGGAAGAGCACCAGATGCCGCTTCGCGACATCGGGCTCGAGATGTCCTCCCGCCGCATCGGGCGCCGGCTGCGCGGCCGGCGGCGCAGCGCGCTGCAGGTGGTCGACGTCGACGAAGTCGCCGTCGGGCGTGGTCCAGCGTTCGCGCGTGAAGCGGGGCGGCGGGCCGAGGTGGCGGCGGGCGCGTGTGGCGGCCCAGAGGGTCTGCAGGTTGCCGCCCGGCAGCCAGGCGGGGGCCAGGTAGGCCTTCACGACCGCGGCAAGTTGCCGGCCAGGTCAATGCAGGGTGGTCGGGCCATCGCTGTCGGCATCGTTGACCTCGTGCGGCATCGCGGTGCTTGCGTGGTGCGCCGCGATGCGCCAGCCCAGTGCGCCCTTGACGTAGACATTGGTCGCCAGCACCCAGCCGACCTGCGCGCCGCCCTCGCCGGTCACCTCGATGCGTTCGACCAGGTGGTGCAGCGCAAAACCCGGCTGCTGCAGGCGGTGCACCTGCTCGGGCCGCACCGGGATGCCGCCGCTGGCGAAGATGGTCTCGAAACTGGCGCGGATGGCCGCCGCGCCGACCACGCGGGCGCCGCCGGGGTGCACGCAGACGATCTCGTCGTCGTCGGCCCACAGCGCCATCAGGCGGTCGAGCTCGCCCTGCTGCAGGGCTTCGTAGAAACGCGCCTCGACCTCGTCGGGGCTGTCCGCAGGCAGCGGCGGGGGCGGGCGGCGGGCCATGACGCGGACCGGCGGCTCAGCGGAAGTCCGCGCACTTCCTGGGGTGCAGTGCGTGCCCGATGCCCCTGGTGTCGCGGCAGGCCAGCGTCAGGACAAACGGAGGGTGAATCGGCATCGCCCGGATTGTAGGGACCGGCCCCGCACCTTGAGCCCTGCGCCGGGCGCGCGCTTGTGCGACAGTGGCGGCCCTGCGCGCCCGGCGCATTGGAGGACCCCCGTGAAACTGCTCTTCGTTGCCGACCCGCTGGAGTCGTTCAAGACCTACAAGGACAGCACCTTCACGATGATGCGCGAGGCCGCGCGCCGCGGCCACACGCTGATGGCCTGCGGGCCGCAGGACATGCGCTGGCAGCAGGGCGAACCCGTCACCGCCTTCGTGCGTGACATCACCCTCACCGGCGAAGCGAAGCACTGGTTTCGCGCCGAACAGGCCGCGCCGCACGAACGTGCGCAGCCGCTGAACGGCGTCGACGCGGTGCTGATGCGCAAGGACCCGCCTTTCGACAGCGAGTACTTCTACGCCACCCACCTGCTGAGCCAGGCCGAACGCGAAGGCGCGCGCGTCTTCAACAGCCCCCAGGCGCTGCGTGAACACCCGGAAAAACTCGCCATCCTCGAGTTCCCGCAGTTCATCGGCCCCACGCTCGTCACGCGCGACGAGGCCGACGTGAAGGCCTTCCACGCCGAACACCGGGACATCATCCTCAAGCCGCTGGACGGCATGGGCGGCATGGGCATCGTCCGCGTCGGGCCCGACGGCCTGAACCTGGGCAGCATCGTCGAGACACTGAACCGCGGTGGTGCCACCACGCTGATGGTGCAGAAGTATCTGTCCGAGATCACCCAGGGCGACAAGCGGGTGCTCGTCATCGGTGGCGAGCCGGTGCCCTTCGCGCTGGCGCGCATCCCGCAGGGCAGCGAGATCCGTGGCAACCTGGCCGTCGGCGGCAAGGGTGTGGCACAACCCCTTTCGCCGCGCGACCGCGAGATCGCCGTGGCCCTCGGCCCGGTGCTGGCCGCACGTGGCCTGCTGCTCGTGGGCCTGGACATCATCGGCAGTTGCCTGACCGAGATCAACGTCACCAGCCCCACGGGTTTTGCCGAGATCACGGCGCAGACCGGCTTCGACGTGGCGGCGATGTTCGTCGACGCGCTGGAGCGCGCCCGGCCATGACACGGGCCGCCACCGTGCAAGGTGCGGCGGCGGCGCTGGACGCCGTGGCCGGCTTCGACGCCGAGTACGGCGACGGGCTCAGCAGCCACCTGCCCATGGCCGTGCTGGCCCTGCAGCGTCTGGGTGCGCCCGCAGCGCGTGTGCAGGTCTTTGCGCGCGGCTACGCGGCGCGCCTGCCGCCTGCCGCACCGCCGCAGGCCTGGCCTGCGGACACCGACTGGACGGCGCGGCTGGGTGACCGCGCGGCCTGGCCGGCCTACCGCGAGCTCTTTGCGCGCCGCCTGCGGCGGGAAGGCACCGACACGCTGCTGGCCGCGCTGCTGCCACGGTTGATGCCGGGCTGTGGCGGCGCGGCCTTCCACGGCCTCATACGCGCGGGCTACGCCGTGCAGGCCGACCACCCCGGCGAACTGGCCGACGCCCTGGCCTACTGGGCATCTCGCTGGGCCGACCTCGGCCCGCTGCCCGCACTGACCGCAACGGAGTCCGACCCGGCCGCCGTGCTGCGGCAGTTGCCCCTGCCGGCGCAGCCGCCGGCAGGCCGCTTGATCGCCGACCGCGTTGCGGGGGTGGCCGCGCTGCCGGGTTTTGCCGACGCGGTGGCGCGGCTGCGGGTCGACGCGCAGACGCTGGAACGCCTGGCGCGTGGCAGCGCCGAGATGTATGCCGCCAGCGGCAACTTCACCGTGCTGCACATGCTGACCAGTGCCCATGCGCTGCGTGTGCTGCTGCCCTGGCTGGCCGACCCCGTGGGCGCCGTGCGCCACTACTGGCAGGCCTTTGCCGCCGCCTGGGTGGCCAGCGGCGCGCGACCTGCCGCGCCGGCGCCGCTGCGGCCCTGGCGGCCCATCGTCGCCTTCGCCCTGGCCAGCGACGACGAGCACGTCGTCAAGCTGGTCGACAGCTGCCGCGAGCAGTCGCAGGCCTACGGCGGCGAGGTCTGGCGCCGCGCCGCTTCGCGCGTGCTGGCCACCGGCTGATCACCTGGGCGGAGGGCCGCGGCCCGGCCGCCGGGCAGGGCAAGGGACAATCGCCGCATGGCCCTGCTCACCCTGTCCAACGCCCATCTCGCCTACGGCCATGTGCCCCTGCTCGACGGCACCGCCCTTTCCCTCGAAGCCGGCGAGCGCGTGGCGCTCATCGGCCGCAACGGTACCGGCAAGTCCAGCCTGCTGAAGATCCTGGCCGGGCTGGAAAAGCCCGACGAGGGCGTGCTGCAGTTGCAGACCGGCCTGCGCCGCGTCTACGTCGCGCAGGAACCGCTGTTCGACGCCGGCGTGAGCGTCTTCGACGCGGTGAGCGTCGGCGTGGCCGAGGCGCGTGCGCTGCGCGAACAGTTCGAACGCCACGACCCGGCCGACGACCTCGACAGCATCATGACGCGGCTGGAAGCGCTGGGCGGCTGGACCTGGGAGCAGCGTGTCGACGAGGTGCTGCACCGGCTGCGGCTGGAAGGCAGCGACCGTGTCGACGCGCTCTCGGGCGGCCAGAAGAAGCGTGTCGCGCTCGGCCAGGCGCTGGTCGCGCAACCCGACCTGCTTTTGCTGGACGAGCCGACGAACCACCTCGACATCGACGCCATCGAATGGCTGCAGGAACTGCTGGTCGACCGCCGCGGCGCACTCGTGCTGGTCTCGCACGACCGTGCCTTCATCGACGTCGTGGCCACACGCATCGTCGAGCTCGACCGCGGCCAACTGCGCAGCTACCCCGGCAGCTTCGCCACCTTCGAGAAGACCAAGCTGCGGGAGCTGGAAGACGAGGCGTTGGAACGCGCCCGCGCCGACAAGCTGCTGGCGCAGGAAGAGGTGTGGGTGAGGAAGGGCGTGGAAGCGCGCCGCACGCGCAGCGTGGGCCGCGTGCAGCGGCTGCTGAAGCTGCGTGAACAGCGCGTGGCGCGGCGCGAACAGCTGGGCCAGGTGCGCCTGGAACTCGACGCCGGGCTGCCGCCCGGCAAGATCGTCGCCGAGCTCAAGCGCGTCGGCATGAAGTACGGCGACCGTGTGCTCATCGAGGACTTCAGCGCCACCATCCTGCGCGGCGACAAGGTGGGACTCATCGGCCCCAACGGCGTCGGCAAGACCACCTTGCTGAAGCTGATCCTGGGCGAACTGCAGCCCACCAGCGGCAGCGTGCGCCAGGGCACACGACTGCAGGTGGCCTACTTCGACCAGATGCGCGCCGGCCTCGATCTCGATGCGACGCTGGTCGACACCATCAGCCCGGGCAGCGAGTGGATAGAAACGGGCACGTCGCGCAAACACGTGATGAGCTACCTCACCGACTTCCTGTTCTCGCCCGAACGCGCCAACTCGCCGGTGCGCACGCTCTCGGGCGGCGAACGCAACCGCGTGCTGCTGGCGCGCCTGTTTGCGCTGCCGGCCAACGTGCTGGTGCTCGACGAGCCCACCAACGACCTCGACATCGACACGCTGGAACTGCTGGAAGAACTGCTGCAGGCCTACAACGGCACCGTCTTCCTCGTCAGCCACGACCGGCGTTTCCTCGACAACGTGGTGACGAGCACGATCGCCTGGGAAGGGGACCCGGCCTACGGTGGCCGCACCGGCTTCTGGCGCGAGTACGAAGGCGGCTACGAGGACTGGAAGCAGCAGCGTGAACGCGGCCGCGTGGCGGCGGTGCAGCCGGCGGCGGCGCCGCTGGCCGCCAGCAAGCCCGCGGTGCGGGTCGAAGCCCCGAAGGCCAAGCTCAGCTACAAGGAACAGCGTGAACTCGAAGGGCTGCCGGCGCGCATCGAGGCGCTGGAAGCCGAGCAGGCGGCGATAGCCTCCGAACTGGCCAGTGCCGAGATCTACACGCGGGAGCCACAGCGTGTGCCGGCGTTGCAGGACCGCCACGACACCATCGAGGCCGAACTGCTGGCGGCGCTGGAACGCTGGGAGCAGCTGGGTTCGCGGTGAGGCGGCGCGGCCTCGGCTCTCACGCGTGAGATCGCGTTCGGGCCTTCGACAGCCGTTCGCCCCTTGCCGGGGGCTCACGCGCAGTCTCAGCGTGGCACGTGCCCCGGGTGCGAGCGCGTGACGATCAGCGCCGACTGCAGGTAGAGCGCGTTCAGCATCCGTATCGCGCGGTCGCGGTCGAAGCCGGGCCAGCCGGCGATCTCGCGCAGCGGTGTCGTCGGGCCCTGCAGGCGTTGCACGGCCGCGGCCAGCGGGCTGGTGGGGGCCAGCAGCTCCAGGTTGACGCCGGGCGTGACGCGGTAGGTGGCGGGCTCGGCGATCTCGGGCAGCAGCGCGCCGCGGGCGCCGTGCAGCGCCAGTTCCCACAGCATGCGGCTGAGGTCGAATTCGTGGTCGCCCTCGGCCGCGACATCGGCGCCTTCGGCGTCGGTGGCGGCCACCCGCAACACCCGCAACTCGGCCAGGCGCAGCGCCTGCCAGGGTGGCGCCGGCAGCGCCCAGCGCAGCAGGCGGCGCCCAGGGAGCACGGCCAGCGTGAGCATGCGCTGGTCGTCCTGCAGGTGGACCTGCAGCGCGCTGTGGTGGCGCAGAGCGCCTGCCAGCACTTCCAGCAGGTCCAGCCCTTCGTCGGGGTGGTAGCTCGGTGCAAAACGCTGCAGGTCTCGCAGCAGCGACGGGTTCAGTGACTCCAGCCGCGTGCTGCCGGCCTCGGCGTCGCGCCGGCTCTGCTGTGCGATGTCGCGCAAGCGGTCGCCGACGCGGCGACGCGGCGTGTCGGGCGAGGGTTGCGTGGAGGGGAACATGCGGGGCGCCGGGTCGGGCGGGGTGGGGTGCACCCCGGTGATTGGAATTGCACCACCGCGGCGCGTGGCCCGGTGCGATGTTTCAAGTGTGACGGCATGTGCGGTCGGCGTGTTGCCCTGGCTTGCGGCCGTGGCGCAGGCACTGCGGGGACGCGGGGTCGCGTGCAGGGGCGCCCTGCGCCGCACCTAGACTCCAACGATGCCGAACCCGCCCACCCGCGCCGCCGAGCGCGCCGATACCCGCCGCGGCTGGCTGCTGGGCCTGCTGGGCGTGGCCATCTTCGCGATGACGCTGCCGATGACGCGCCTGGCCGTCGGCGACACGGCCGATCCCCAGCTGCCGCCGGCCTTCGTCACCGCTGGCCGCGCCGCGGTCGCCGGGCTGCTGAGCCTGCTCTACCTGGCGGCGGTGCGGGCGCCGCGCCCCAGCCGTGCGCTGTGGCCGGCACTGGCGGTCAGCGCGCTCGGCACGGTGGTGGGTTTCCCGCTGGGCATCGCACTCGCGCTGCGCGAGGTGCAGGCCATGCATGCCGCCGTCGTCACCGGCGTGCTGCCGCTGGCCACCGCACTGCTGGCGGCCTGGGTCTGGCGGCAGCGGCCCTCGGCGGCTTTCTGGGCCTGCGCAGTGGCCGGCTGCGCGCTGGTGCTGGCCTTCGCGGTGTGGAAGGGTGGCGGGCATGTCGTGGCGGCCGACGGCTGGCTGCTGATGGCCGTGCTGTCGGCGGCGGTGGGTTACGTCGCCGGCGCGCGTGTCTCGGCGGTGCTGCCGGCGCAGCAGGTGATCTGCTGGGTGCTGGTGGGTTCGCTGCCGCTGACGCTGCCGGTGGCTTTGTGGGTCTGGCCCGAGGCGCCGGCACGGCTTGCCGCCTGGGGCGGCTTCGCCTACACCGCGGTGTTCTCGATGTGGCTGGGCTTCTTCGCCTGGTACCGCGGGCTGACGCTGGGCGGCGTGGTGCGCGTCAGCCAGGTGCAGCTGCTGCAGCCCTTCCTGGCGCTGCTGTTCGCGGTGCCGGTGCTCGGCGAAAGGCTGGACGGCGTGACCGTGCTGTTCTCGCTGGCCGTCGTCGGCGTCGTTTTCGTGGGCCGGCGCCTGCCGGTGCGCGCTAACCTTCCTTCCCCCCGATAGAGAGTCCTGCATGACACGCTGGCAACTGGCCCGCCGCGCCGAGCGGCTGAACCCCTCGACCATCCGCGAGATCCTGAAGATCACCGAAAGGCCGGGCATCGTCTCGCTGGCGGGCGGCCTGCCGTCGGCCGACACCTTCCCGGTGGCGGCGCTGCAGGAGGCCACCGCACGGGTGTTGCGCGAGCAGCCGCGCGAGGCCTTGCAGTACGCTGCCAGCGAAGGTTACGGCCCGCTGCGTGACTGGGTGGTGGGTGAGCTCGCCACGCAAGGCCTGCACTGCGACGCGTCGCAGGTGCTCATCACCACCGGTTCGCAGCAGGGGCTGGACCTGGTGGGCAAGGTGCTGATCGACCCCGGCAGCACGGTGGCGGTGGAATCGCCCACCTACCTGGGTGCGCTGCAGGCCTTTGCGCCCTACGAACCCGAGTTCGTCGCGCTGGAAGGCGACGACGAGGGCCCGCTGCCCGAGAGCCTGGACGCCGCGCGCGGTGGACGCTTCGTCTACCTGCTGCCCAACTTCCAGAACCCCACCGGCCGCTGCGTCGGCGCGGCGCGGCGGCTGGAGTTGGTGGCGCGCGCCGCGACGCTGGGCCTGCCCATCGTCGAGGACAACCCCTATGGCGACCTGTGGTTCGACACGCCGCCGCCGCCGCCGCTGGCCGCCAGCGCGGGTGTCGGTGACGGCGGTGGCGCCATCTACCTCGGCTCGTTCTCGAAGGTGCTGGCGCCGGGGCTGCGTCTGGGCTACGTGGTCGCGCCGAAAGCTATCTACCCCAAGCTGCTGCAGGCCAAGCAGGCCGCCGACCTGCACACGCCGGGCTTCAACCAGCGCATCGTGTTCGAGGTCATCAAGGACGGCTTCCTGCGCGACCACGTGCCCACCATCCGCGCCCTGTACAAGCTGCAGCGCGACGCGATGGGTGCCGCACTCGAACGCCACATGCCACCAGGCTGCCGCTGGCAGCAGCCGTCGGGCGGCATGTTCTTCTGGCTGACCTTGCCACCGCACATCGACGCCACGACGCTGCTGCCCGCGGCGGTGGCCGCCGGCATGGCCTTCGTGCCCGGCAGCGCCTTCTTCCCGCAGGGCGGCCATGCCAACACGCTGCGGCTGAGCTTCGTCACCGCCGCGCCGGCGCAGATCGAAACGGCCGTGGCGGCGCTGGGCCGCGTGCTGGCCGCCGCCTGACCCGACAGAGGCATGCGATGAAACGACGCTTCCACCAACTCGACGTCTTCAGCGCCGAGCCGCTGAAGGGCAACCCGCTGGCCGTGGTGCACGATGCGCAGGGCCTGGACGAGGCCACGATGGCGGCCTTCGCGCGCTGGACCAACCTGTCCGAGACCACCTTTCTGCTGCCGCCCACCGACCCGGCCGCCGACTACCGCCTGCGCATCTACACCCCCGGCGGTGAATTGCCCTTTGCCGGCCACCCCACGCTGGGCAGTTGCTGGGCCTGGCTGGCCGCCGGTGGCGTGACGCGGCAGGCCGGCGTGGTGGTGCAGGAATGCGGCGTCGGTCTCGTGCGCCTGTGCCAGACGGCCGGGCGGCTGTCCTTCGCGGCGCCGCCGCTGCGCCGCAGCGGGCCGCTGGACGAGCCGCTGCTGCAGCGCATCGCCGCCGGGCTGGGCCTGGCGCGCGAAGACATCCAGCACCACCAGTGGGTCGACAACGGCCCCGGCTGGTGCGCGGTGATGCTGCGTTCGGCCGCCCAGGTGCTGGCCGTGCGACCGAACGCTGCCGCGCTGGGCGATCTGAAGCTGGGCCTGGTCGGCGCGCAACCTGCCGGGCACCCAAGGCAGTTCGAGGTGCGCGCCTTCGTGCCCGGCATGGGTGTGCCCGAGGACCCCGTCACCGGCAGCCTGAACGCCGGGCTGGCGCAGTGGCTCATCGGTGCCGGGCTGGCGCCGCCGTCCTACGTGGCCGGGCAGGGCGCGGCGCTGGGCCGCGACGGGCGCATCTACATCGCAAAGGAAGGCAACACGGTGTGGGTGGGCGGCGATGTCGTGGCCTGCGTCGAGGGCGAGGTGAGCCTGTGACGGCGCCCGCCGCGGGCGAGACCGCCGTCGACCACCTGGTGGTCGCCGCCGCGACCCTGGAACTGGGCGTGGCCTGGTGCGAGGCCACGCTGGGCATCACGCCCGGGCCGGGCGGCAGGCACAAGCTGATGGGCACGCACAACAGGCTGTTCAGCATCGCCAGTGCGGCCTGGCCCGAGGCCTACTTCGAGATCATCGCCATCGACCCCGACGCACCGCGACCCGGCCGCGTGCGCTGGTTCGGGCTCGACGAACCCGCGCTGCAATACCGTATCGCAACGCAGCCGAGGCTGGTGCACGTGGTGGCGCGTTGCACGGCGCTGCAGGCGCGAAGGCAGGCGCTGGTCGACGCCGGCTGCATGCCCGGCGAGGTGATCGCTGCCGGCCGCGACACCCCGCAGGGCCGGCTGCAGTGGCAGATCACGGTGCGCGACGACGGCCGGCTCGAACATGGCGGCGCGCTGCCCACGCTGATCCAGTGGCAGGGCCTGCACCCGGCGTCGATGCTGCCCGCGTCGGGCGTCACGCTGCGCTCACTGACGCTGCGCGGGCTGCCCGGTGCGGCGCGGGTGGCGCTGCGGCTGCGCGGTGTCGACCACCTGCCGCCGCCCGGCGCCGCGCTGCGGGCGACACTCGCCACGCCCTTGGGCGACGTCACCCTGGAGTCGTGAAGCGATGACCGAAGAACTGTTCCGCGAAGATGCCACGCTGCTGGTGTGCACGGCCACCGTGCTGGCGGTCGACGTTGCCGGCGTGGAGCTCGACCGCACGGTCTTCTATCCACTGGGTGGCGGCCAGGCGGGTGACGCCGGCATGCTGACGAACGAGGCCGGGGCCGTGCTGGCCATCACCGACACGCGCAAGCACCCGGCCCGCCCCGGCGACATCGCCCACCTGCCCGTGGCCGGCAGCGATCTCGCCGCCTTCGCACCCGGCACGCGTGTCACCGCGCGCATCGACGAGGCGCGCCGCCTGGCCCACCGGCGGTTCCACACCACCACGCACCTGCTGTGCGCGCTGGTGCCGCACCCGGTGGACGGCTGCAGCATCACCGCGGCCTATGCGCGGCTGGACTTCCACATGAGCGAGCCTCTGGACAAGGAGGCGCTGACCGCGGGCATCGCGCGTCTGGTGGCCGAGGCGCACCCCGTGCGCCACCGCTGGATCAGCGAAGCCGAGCTCGACGCCAACCCGCAGCTGGTGCGCAGCATGAGCGTGCAGCCGCCACGCGGCCTGGGCCGTATCCGCGTGCTCGAGATCGAGGGCGTCGACCTGCAGCCCTGCGGGGGCACGCACGTGGCGAACACGGCCGAGATCGGCGCCGTGGTCGTCACGAAGATCGAGAAGAAGTCAGCCATGACCCGCAGGGTCGTGCTCGGCTTCGCCGAGCCGGGCGTCAGCCCGGGCTGACTTCTGGGGCGCACTCATGTCCACGCAGCGGACGTGACGTGCGCACCAAGAAGAGCGCCATGACCCGCAGGGTCGTGCTTGGCTTCGCCGAGTCGCCACCGACGTAGCCCGACCCAGCTTCCCCCCACGGAACCGGCTCCGCCGGTCCGTCGGGGGACGGCCCCCTCGGGGGGTAGCGAGCGCTAGCGAGCTTGGGGGCTCCAGCTCAGGGATTGCGGAAGTCGTCGTGGCAGGCCTTGCAGGTGCCGGCGGCGGCACCGAAGGCGGCCTTCAGGCCGGCCTCGGTCTTCGCGGCGGCGGCCAGCTTCACGACCTCGTCCTGCATCTTCTTGGCCGCGGCGTCGAACTTGGCGCGTTCGCTCCAGACGTTGGCCTTGGGCGTGCCCTTCTCGGTGCCGGCCGTGCCTTCGACGAAGCCGGCGTAGGGCAGCGTCGACATGTGCACCACCACCTCGGCGTTGGCGGCGGCCGCGGCGGCGTCGTAGGGCACGCGGCCCTGCGCCATGGCGCCCAGGCGGCCGAAGTGCGCGGCCATCACGGTGAAACCGGCCTTGCGGTACTTCACGGCGTCTTCGGGCTTCTGGAACTGTGCGGCAGCGGGCAGTGCGGTGGCCAGCGTGACTGCGGCAAGGGCGGCGAGTGCGAGACGTTGCATGGGCGGGACTCCTGACGGGTTGGGGGGACGGCGTGCCGGACGTGGCAACCCGGCCGCCGCGCAGTGTACGGAGGGCAGCGCATGTGCGTCGGCGTCCGCCCAATTCCGTTGCCGCGGTCGGGACGCCTCCAGCCACGGCGCTGCCAGGCGCGGTATGGTTGTGGTCGCCGTGCCCAGTCGAACGCCCATGACCGAAAGCCCCGATGTCCCCGTCCGTGTCTGGGACCTGCCCACGCGGCTCTTCCACTGGACGCTGGCGCTGGCCGTCGCGGGTTCGGTGGTCAGCGCCAAGATCGGCGGGAACGCGATGGTCTGGCATTTCCGCTTTGGTTACCTGGTGCTCACGCTGCTGGCCTTCCGCATCCTGTGGGGGCTGGTCGGCGGGCGCTGGTCGCGCTTCACGAGCTTCGTCTACGCCCCGGCCACGCTGCTGCGCTACCTGCGCGGCCGCGCCGCGCCCCAGGAGCAACTGGAGGTCGGCCACAGCCCCACCGGGGCACTGTCGGTGTTTGCGCTGCTGGCCGTGCTGCTCGTGCAGCTGGGCACCGGGCTGGTCGCCGACGACGAGATCGCCAACCAGGGCCCGCTGAACCGCTATGTCAGCAGCGATACAGTAATGAGCGCCACTTCGTGGCACAAGAGCTGGGGCCAGTGGCTGGTGCTGGGCCTGGTGGCGCTGCACCTGGCGGCCATCGCCTTCTACCTGCTGAAGTGGAACATCAACCTCGTGCGGCCCATGCTGCTGGGTGACAAGTCGCTGCCCCCAAGCACGCCGCCCAGCGCCGACGGCCTGCCGCAGCGCGCGCTGGCGCTGCTGCTGGCGGCGCTGTGTGCCGGGCTGGCCACCTGGGTGGCGCGGCAGGGCTGATGCCATGTCCGACGGCCCACAGGTAGAACTGCACCTGGCCGAGGGTCCGGCCCTGATCGACGCGGCGCGCGCCCTGTTCCGCGAGTACGCCGAGGCGTTGAACGTCGACCTCTGTTTCCAGGGCTTCGAAGCCGAACTCGCCGAACTGCCCGGCGAGTACGCCCCGCCGGGGGGCGCGCTGCTGGTGGCGCTGGTCGACGGCCAGCCGGCAGGCTGCGTGGCGCTGCGCCCGCTGCCCGGCGCCGACTATCCCAACGCCTGCGAGATGAAGCGCCTGTACGTGCGGCGCGCCTTCCGCGGTTTCGGCCTCGGCCGGCTGATGGCGCAGGAACTGATGGACCTGGCCTCGCAGGCCGGCTACAGCACACTGCTGCTCGACACGCTGGACGACATGGAAGCGGCGCGCGGACTCTATTCCTCACTGGGCTTCGTCGAGGTCCCGCCCTACTACTTCAACCCCATCCCGGGTGCCCATTACCTGAAGGCCGAACTCGACGTGCCGGGCACACGCTGGTGACTGGCCTGCTGCTGCCCCGTCAGGGGCCCGGGCAGTCCGTGGGCGGTCATGCGGCATGATCGGGCCTGGCCGAACAGCGCCGACGGAGACGATCATCACCACCCCCCTCGAATTGCGTGCCGGCGAACTGCGCCTGGCCCTGCGCCCCGACCTCGGCGGCTGCATCGCCGGCCTCTGGCTGGGCGACGTGCCCGTGCTGCGCAGCACCGAAGCGGCCGACCTGGCCACCTCGCGCCTGTCGGCCTGCTTCCCTCTGGCGCCCTATTCCAACCGCCTGGGCTACCGTCGTTTCCGCTGGCAGGGCCAGGACTTCACGACCGAAGCCAACTTCGACGACAACCCGCACTCGGTGCACGGCGTGGCCTGGCAGCGGCCGTGGGACGTGGTCAAGTCCGGCGCCACCGAGGCCGAACTGGCCTACGTGCACGCGCCCGACGCGCACTGGCCCTTCGCCTTCGAACTGCGCCAGCGCTTCGTGCTCACGGGCGAAGCGCTGGAGGTGCACGCCGCCTTCACCAACCGGGCGCCGCATCCGCAGCCGGCGGGCATGGGCTGGCACCCGTATTTCCCCAAGCGCCCCCGTAGCCGGCTGCACATCGAGCTGTCCGACCGCTGGGACAGCGACGCCAGCGGCCTGCCCACACGCCGCGTGCCGCAGCCCGGCATCGACGCCGACGTCGCCCACCTGGCCTTCGACAACTGCTTCGAAGGCTGGCGCGGGCCGGCACGCATCCGCGACGAGAAGCTCTCGCTGCGTCTGAGTTCGTCGCTGCCCTACCTGGTGGTCTTCACGCCCGACACCAAGCCCTACTACTGCGTCGAGCCGGTCAGCCACGTCAGCAACGCCATCCACATGTCCGACCCGGCCGCGCACGGCCTGCGCGCCGTCGAGCCCAACGCCACCTTCGACGCCTGGATGAAACTGGAGATCGCGCACGCATGAGCGTGGTCTGGTCGGCGCTGCCGGTGCCGCTTGCCCTGCTGGGCGAGTCGCCCTTCTGGCACCCGGACGAAGCGGCGCTGTACTGGTGCGACATCCCGGGCCGGGCCCTGCACCGCTGGGTGCCGGCCACCGCCGTGCACACGGCGTGGGCGCTGGACAGCGAACCCGGCAGCTGCGCCCCGCTGCCCGGCGGCGACCTGCTGCTGGCCTGCCGCGACGGCCTGTTCCGCTTCCACCCGGCGAGCGGTGAACGGCGACGCCTGGCCAGGCCGCCGTACGACCCTGCGCGCGAGCGTTTCAACGATGGCAAGGCCGACCCGCAGGGCCGCTTCTGGGTGGGCACGATCTACGAACCGCGCACACCGCCCAACGCCGCGCTCTACCGCTGGGCCGGCGGCCGGCTCGACCGGTTGGTCGGCGACATCACGGTCAGCAACGGCCTGGCCTTCAGCCCCGACGGCCGCACGATGTACCGCAGCGACACCACCACGCACCGCGTCTACGCGCTCGACTTCGACGGCAGCGACGGCAGCCTGTCGCGCCAGCGTGTTTTCGCCGACTTTCCGCTCAAGCAGCCCGACCAGGACCTGAGCACCTACGGCGGCCGCCCCGACGGCGCCGCCGTCGACGCCGAAGGCGCTTACTGGTGCGCGATGTACGAAGGCCAGCGCCTGCTGCGCTTTGCACCCGACGGCCGCCTGCTGCAGGAACTGCCCTTGCCGGTGCGCTGCCCGACGATGCCGTGTTTCGGCGGGCCCGACCTGCGCACCTTGTACGTGACCACGGCGCGGCACAACCGACCCGCCGACGAACTGGCCGCGCAGCCACTGGCCGGCGCCCTGCTGAGCCTGCGTGTCGACGTGCCCGGTCTGCCGGTGCACTTCGCGCGGGCCTGAACCCCTTACCCGAAAGCCTGCCATGAGCACCGCCCACCCCCGCGCCGCACTGCTGGAACGTCTGCAGGAAGACCGCGAATGGGACCTGGCCGTCATCGGCGGCGGCTGCGTCGGCATGGGCGTGGCGCTCGACGCCGCGGTGCGCGGCTTCAGCGTGCTGCTGGTGGAGTCGCACGACTTCTCCGAAGGCACCTCGTCGCGCGCCACCAAGCTGGCGCATGGCGGCGTGCGCTACCTGGCGCAGGGCGACATCGGCCTCGTGCGCGAGGCGCTGCACGAGCGCACGGCCATCCTGGCCAACGCACCGCACGTCGCACAACGCCTGCCTTTCGTGATGCCCGGCTACCACTGGTGGGAACGCGGCTTCTACGGCATCGGCCTGAAGATGTACGACGCCCTGGCCGGCAGCCAGGGCCTGGGCGCCACCGAATGGCTGAGCAGTGCGCGCACCCGCGAACTGCTGCCGGGCGTGAACCCGCACGGCCTGTGGGGCGGCGTGCGCTACTGGGACGGCCAGTTCGACGACGCCCGCCTGGTGCTGCTGATGGCGCGCACGGCGCTGGAACGTGGTGCGCTGGTGCTCAACCACTGCGCCGCCACCGGGCTGGTGCGTGAACGTGGCCAGGTGCGCGGGCTGCACGTGCGCGACGACGAGACCGGGCTCACCACCACGGTGCGCGCGCATTGCGTGATCAACGCCGCCGGCGTCTGGGTCGACGCCGTGCGCGACATGGACCGCGAACCCGAGCAGCCCGGCCGCGCGCCGATGCTGGCGCCCAGCCAGGGTGTGCACCTCGTCGTCGACCGCAGCTTCATGCCCGGCGACCACGCGCTGCTGGTGCCCAAGACCGCCGACGGCCGTGTGCTCTTCGCCGTGCCCTGGCTGGGCAAGACCATCCTGGGCACCACCGACACACCGCGCCACGACCTGGCGCGGGAGCCGGCGCCATTCGCCGAAGAGGTGAAGTTCATCCTCGGCGAATCGGCGCGTTACCTCGCTAAGGCGCCGCAGCGCAGCGATGTGCGTTCGATCTGGGTCGGCCTGCGGCCGCTGGTCAAGCCCGCGGGCGACGACGCCGGCAACACCAAGGCGATCTCGCGCGAGCACACCGTGCTCATCGACCGTTCGGGCCTGGTCACGGTCACCGGCGGCAAGTGGACGACCTACCGCTCGATGGCCGAGGACGTGCTGGCGCGTGCGATGGCGCGTGGCTTGCTGCCGCGCCGCCCAGGCGGCGTGACGACACGCCTGCCGCTGATGGGTGCGGCGCCGGGGCGGCCGATGTCCGACCCGCCGGGCGAACACCTCTACGGCAGCGAAGCGGCGCTGCTGCGCACGCTGCCGGGCGCCACGAACTGGCTGTGGCGCGACCCCGAGACCGGGCAGGGCGCCCTGAGCGAAGCCATGGTGCGCTTCGCGGCGCGCTGCGAACTGGCACGCACCGTGGGTGACATGCTGGCACGGCGCAGCCGGTTGCTCTTCCTCGACGCTGCCGAGGCCGGGCGCCAGGCCGACGCGGTGGCGGCGATCCTGGCCGACGAACTCGGCCGGCCGGTGGAGGTGGACAGCTTCAAGGCGCTGGCGGCGCAGTACGGCACGCTACCGTGAAGTGGTGGCTGCCGGGCACACGGCCCGGCAGCGTTATCACATGCTGGAGTACTTGACCGAGCAACCGTAGGGCCGTGTCGAGGCCTGGCTGACCGCCTTGCCGGCCAGCGTCTCGGCCAGCGCGGCCTTGACGTAGTTGGTCGACGTCGGGATGTCGGCGACGTTGGAACTCGGCTTGTTGTCGATGCCGCCGGCGTAGACCAGCTTGCCCGCCGGGTCGACGATGTACATGTGCGGCGTGGTGCGCGCGCCGTAGGCCTTGCCGACCTTGCCGTCGTCGTCCATCAGCGTGGCGGTGGCCGCGGCGTTCTGGCCCTGCATCCACTTCGCCAGGTCGGCCGGTTTCCTGTAGTCCGACGCGTCGGGCGCGGTGGAACTGACGGCGAGCCAGACCACGCCCTTGGCCGTGGCGTCCTTCTGCGTGCCCTGCATGTTGGCGCTGCTGTAATGCTTCACCACGAAGGGACAGCCGGGGTTGACCCATTCCAGCACCACGTGTTTGCCCTTGAAGTCGGCCAGCGAGACGGTCTTGCCGCTGGTGTCGGTGGCGGTGAAGGCCGGCGCAGGCTGGCCCACGGTGGCAGAGGCGAAGGCGGCGGAGGCGGCGCAGGTCAGCGTGGCAGCCAAGGCGGTGGCGATAAGAACGGACTTCATCGGTCGGCTCCTCGGTTCAGGGTTGCGGCAGGGTGGCCAGTGCGGTGCGCACTTCGTCGACCGAGAGAATTTCGCTCAGAAGCCGAGGCCCTGCTGCGCCGGGGGCATAAAGCGCATAGACGGGCACGCCGCTGCGACCCAGGCGCGCCAGTTCGGCGCTGATGGCGGCGTCTCGACGGGTCCAGTCGGCACGCAGCAGCAACACGCGGCGCTGCGCGAAGTCGTCCATCACCTCGGCGCGCGCCAGCGTGGTGCGCTTGTTGAACTGGCAGGTCACGCACCAGGCGGCGGTGAAGTCGACGAAAACCGGCCTGCCCTCGGCCTGGGCCTGCGCCACGAGCGCGGCCGACCAGGGCTGCCAGGCCGCGCCGGCGGCGGGTGCGGCGGCCGCCACGGTGTCCTGGCGCAGTGCCGGCCCGGCCCAGAACAGCGTGGCCACCATCAGCAACAGCGCCGCGGCGCCGAAGCCGCGGCGCGCCACGCGGCCCATGCCCGGCGAGCCCAGCGCCCAGGCCAGGAAGGCCAGCGCCAGCAGCAGGAGCAAGAGCGCGCCCGCGCCGTCGATGCCGGCCTGCTGGCCCAGAACCCACACCAGCCAGATGACGGTGGCGAACATCGGAAAGGCCATGACCGACTTGAAGTGCGCCATCCACGGCCCCGGCCGCGGCAGCGCACGTGCCAGCGGCGGCCAGGCGCTCACCGCCAGGTAGGGCAGCGCCATGCCCAGGCCGAGGGCGCCGAAGATGGCCAGGGCCTCGACGGCCGGTAGCGTCACCGCCAGGCCCAGCGAGGCGCCCATGAAGGGCGCGGTGCAGGGCGAGGCCACGGCCACCGCCAGCACGCCGGTGAGGGCAGAGTCGACCATCGGGTGGCGCGCCCGCGCCGCGGCCCAGGAACTGGGCAACACCGAGCCGAACTCGAAGACGCCGGCCAGGTTCAACCCGATCAGCGTGAACAGCGCGGCGAGCACCGCCACCACCACCGGCGATTGCAGCTGGAAGCCCCAGCCCAGCTGTTCACCGCCGGCGCGCAGCGCCAGCAGCAGCCCGGCCAGCGCCAGGAAGGACAACACCACGCCGGCGGTGTAGGCCAGCCCGCCAGCGAGCAGGATGCGCCGGTCGTTGGCGTGCTTCGCAAAGCCCATCACCTTCAGCGACAGCACCGGGAACACACAAGGCATCAGGTTCAGCAGCGCGCCACCCGCCAGCGCCAGCAGCAGCGCCAGGCCCAGCGTGGTGGTTGGTGGGGGTGGCGCGACCGGGGTCGGCGGGCTCTCGATGGCCGGCAGCGGCGCGACGGCGGGCCAGGGGCCGTTTACCGCCACCTGCACCAGCAGGCCCGCCGGCTGGCCGGGCGCCACCAGCACCGCCGGCATGGCGGCCGGTGAAGCGCTGCGCTGGGGGTCGAGCGGCACACGGGCTGTCCAGCTGCCGTCGGCCCAGACCGTCTTGGGCTTCTCGGCGTTGTTGATGACCCCCGTGGTCTCGGGGAAGAAGTCCAGCGCCAGGCCCTGCCAGGCGGCGGGCAGGCCGCTGACCTTCAACACCAGCGTCTGCCCATCCAGCGTCGCGCTGCCCTGGCTGCCGGCAGCCGGCTGCGGCAGCGCGGCGCGCGCCGCGGCGAAGAGCGCGGCATGCGTGGCGGTGGCGGCCTGCGCGGGCAGGCGCAGCGTGAACTCGCCGCTCTCGGGGATGCAGACGTCCTTGCACACCAGCCATTCGGCGTGCAGCTTGACGTCGAGCGCCTCGCCCTTGAAGTCGGCCGGCACGGTGACGGGTACGGGCAGCAGCAGCGTGCCGTCGTAGCCGTAGTTCATCAGCGGGCCCAGTGGCAGCTTCGAAGGCGTGGGCCATTCGATCTCGCCGGCCTGCACGCCGGCGGGCAGCTGCCATGCCATCGTGGTGGGCAGACCGGAATCGCCCGGGTTCTTCCAGTAGGTGTGCCAGTGCGGCTGGTGCTCGATCTTCAGCCCCAGCCACAGCGGCTTGCCCGGCGCGACGCCCTCGGGCGCATGGGCGACGAGTTCGGCCTTGACCTGGGGTGTCGTGACCACCGCGCCGGCCGCGTGCGCGGGCAGCGTCGCCCAGGCGTGAAGCCCGACCAGCGCGGCGATCATCAGGGTGCGAAAGACGTTCATGCAGGGGTGTTCTGGAAGGTTCGACGGGGCCGGGACGGTTCGAGCGCGATCGGCGTGGCAGGTTCCGGCGCGGCGCTCATTGTCCCGCGACCGGGCCGGTCCCGCGCCGCGGCAGGCGCAGGGTCTGGCCGATGGGCGTGACGACGAAGCTCTCGTCGGCCAGGCCCCGCGCCCGCCGCGCCGCCGCCAGCGCACGCGGCGGTTCGTCCAGCGGCTCGTCGGTGAGCTCGAAGGTGCCCCAGTGGATGCCCAGCGTGCGGCGGGCCGCGAGGTCGAGGTGGATGCGCACGGCTTCCTCGGGGTTCACGTGCTGGTCCTTCATGAACCAGCGGGGTTCGTAGGCGCCCACCGGCAGCAGCGCGAGGTCGAAGCCGAAGCCGCCCTGGCGCGGCGCGAAGCGTGCGTGGATGTCGGCGAAGTCGGGCGAATAACCCGTGTCGCCGGCGAAGAAGAGATGGAAGTCGGCAGCGAACAGCGCCCAGCCGCCCCACAGCGAGCGCAGGCGGTCGGCCAGGCCGCGCGCCGACCAGTGCTGCACGGGCGTCATCACGATGTCGACCCCTTGCAGCGAGCGGCCTTGCCACCAGTCCAGCTCGACCACGTGGGTGATGCCGGCGTCCTCGAGCAGCGCCTTCAGCCCCAGCGGCACCAGGAAGAGCGGCGGGCCGCCGGGCTGCGCGGCCAGCGCCTTCAGGCTGGGCAGGTCGCAGTGGTCGTAGTGATCGTGCGAGACGAGCACGGCGTCGATGCGGGGCAGCTCGGCCAGTGCCAGGCCCGGCGGCTGCGCGCGCAGCGGGCCGGTCCAGGACAAGGGCGAAGCGCGCTCGGAGAAGATGGGGTCGGTCAGCACGTTCAGCCCGCCCATCTGCACCAGCACGGTGGCATGGCCTATCCAGGTCGCGGTGGGCACCATCGCCGCGCCGGCACCCGCGTTGGCGCGCAGGAAGGCCAGGTCGGCCGCGACCCTGGGCGTGGGCGCCTGCGGCGGGCGTGGCACGCCGGCGCGTGCGGCGTCCCAGCGCCAGCGCATCAGCCTCAGCAGCCCCGGTGGCGCGAATTCGAGGTACTGGTTCTGGAAGCGGCCGTCGCGGTGGTGGGCCGGCGGCGCGGGCTCGGCAGGCGCAGGCCGGGCGAGCGTGGCAAGGCACAGCATCAACAGGCCGAGCAGGGCGCGCAAGGGGGAGCAGGGGGTCATCGGGCCGCATGATCCCAGCAAGCCGCCGAGGGCGTAGCGCAGGCAGGCCGGCCGTGGTCTGCGTCGGCCT
>JAURZK010000087.1 GCA_030653505.1 Rubrivivax sp. | reverse complement strand
ACAGCCGCGACGTCATCAAGCCGCAGATGGTGGTCGACAAGCTCTGGCAGCTGACCAAGGACCGCGACGTCTACATCACTTCCGACGTCGGCCAGCACCAGATGTGGGCGGCGCAGTACTACCGCTTCGAGGAGCCGCGGCGCTGGATCAACAGCGGTGGCCTGGGCACCATGGGCGTGGGCCTGCCCTATGCGATGGGCATCAAGCTGGCCAAGCCCGACAGCGATGTCTTCTGCATCACCGGCGAAGGCAGCATCCAGATGTGCATCCAGGAGCTGTCGACCTGCAAGCAGTACAACACGCCGGTGAAGATCGTCTCGCTGAACAACCGCTACCTGGGCATGGTGCGGCAGTGGCAGGAACTGGACTACGGCGGTCGCTACTCGCACAGCTACATGGACGCGTTGCCCGACTTCGTCAAGCTCGCCGAGGCCTACGGCCACGTCGGCCTGCTGGTGGAGAAGCCGTCGGACGTGGAGGGCGCGCTGAAGGAGGCCATCCGCCTGAAGGACCGCACGGTGTTCATCGACGTGCGCACCGATCCCACCGAGAACGTCTGGCCCATGGTCAAGGCGGGCAAGGGCATTTCGGAGATGCTGCTGGGTTCCGAGGACCTGTGAACGGCTGAAGCCGCGGCCCGGCACCGGCGTTACCGCGCCGGCCACCGGGGCCGCGGTTGAAGCCGGGCACGCCCCGGTTCGATTTCACTCTTTCCATCGAACGGCGTGGCCAAGGGCCGACCGGTTACCGCCGGCGGCCTGAAGAGCGCGCTTGAGGACGATTCGCCATGAAACACATCATTGCCGTGCTGCTCGAGAACGAGCCCGGCGCCCTGTCACGCGTGGTGGCGCTATTTTCCGCCCGCGGCTACAACATCGAGAGCCTTACGGTGGCGCCCACCGAAGACGCCAGCCTGTCGCGCATGACCATCGTCACCACCGGCAGCGACGAGATCATCGAGCAGATCACCAAGCACCTGAACCGCCTCATCGAGGTGGTCAAGGTCGTCGACCTGACCGAAGGCAGCTACACCGAACGCGAGCTCATGCTCATCAAGGTGCGCGCGGTGGGCAAGGAACGCGAGGAGATGAAGCGCATGGCCGAGATCTTCCGCGGCCGCATCATCGACGTCACCGAAAAGACCTACACCATCGAGCTCACCGGTGACTCGGTCAAACTCGATGCCTTCCTGCTGGCCATCGACCGCGCCGCGATCCTCGAGACCGTGCGCACCGGCGCCAGCGGCATCGGCCGCGGCGAGCGCATCCTGAGAGTCTGAACCACCCCCGAAGCGCCTTCGGCGCTCCCCCCTGCAGGGGGCGCCGGCGGCGGCCCGGCAGAGCCGGTTCCGAATCGGCCACTTGATTGACACGTCAACCTGGTTTTACGGAGAGAACCCATGAAGGTCTATTACGACAAGGACGCCGACCTCAGCCTCATCAAGGGCAAGAACGTCACGATCATCGGCTACGGTTCGCAGGGCCATGCCCATGCGCAGAACCTGAACGACAGCGGCTGCAAGGTCACCGTCGGGCTGCGCAAGGGCGGCGCGAGCTGGGCCAAGGCCGAGAAGGCCGGCCTCAAGGTGGCCGAGGTGGCCGACGCGGTGCGTTCTGCCGACGTCGTGATGATCCTGTTGCCCGACGAGCAGATCGGCGCCGTCTACACCAACGACGTCGAGCCCAGCATCCGCAAGGGCGCCAGCCTGGCCTTCGCGCACGGCTTCAACGTGCATTACGGTCAGGTCGTGCCGCGCGACGATCTTGATGTCTGGATGGTCGCTCCCAAGGCCCCCGGCCACACCGTGCGCAACACCTACACCCAGGGTGGCGGCGTGCCGCACCTGATCGCCGTGCACGCCGACAAGAGCGGCAAGGCGCGTGACCTGGCGCTGAGCTACGCCGCGGCCAACGGTGGCGGCAAGGCCGGCATCATCGAGACCAACTTCCGCGAAGAGACCGAGACCGACCTCTTCGGCGAACAGGCCGTGCTGTGCGGCGGCACGGTGGAGCTGATCAAGGCCGGCTACGAGACGCTGGTCGAAGCCGGCTACGCACCCGAGATGGCCTACTTCGAGTGCCTGCACGAGCTGAAGCTGATCGTCGACCTCATCTACGAGGGCGGCATCGCGAACATGAACTACAGCATCAGCAACAACGCCGAGTACGGCGAGTACGTCACCGGCCCGAAGATCGTGACCGAGGCGACGAAGGATGCGATGCGCCAGTGTCTGAAGGACATCCAGACCGGCGAGTACGCCAAGAGCTTCATCCTCGAGAACCGTGCCGGCGCGCCGACGCTGCTGAGCCGCCGCCGCCTCACCAGCGAACACAGCATCGAGGTCGTGGGCGAGAAGCTGCGCGCGATGATGCCGTGGATCAAGGCCAACAAGCTGGTCGACCGCAGTCGCAACTGAGCGCTGGTCGGCGTCGTACGCGACCAAGCTTCCCGCCGCGGAACCGGCTCTGCCGGTCCGCCGGCGGACGGCCCCCTCGGGGGGCCGCAGGCCGCGGCTCCAAGTCCGCCTGCGCGGACTTGGACGGCCAAGCACGCAACGCGTCTGGCGTTGCGTGGCGCGTTAGCGAGCTCGGGGGCTCCACACTCCCCTGCGTTATCCTCGCCGGACATGACCGAAGACACCCGCCCGCCCCAGGCCGCCGTTGATGCGCCAGAGCATGCAGAGGCGCCGCGCCCGCGACGCAAGGGCATCTACATGCTGCCCAACTCGATCACGCTGGCGGCGCTGTTCGCGAGTTTCTATTCGATCGTGATGGCCATGAACGGCCGCTTCGAGCTGGCCGCCATTGGCATCTTCTGCGCCGCCGTGCTCGACAGCCTCGACGGCCGCGTGGCGCGCATGACGAACTCGCAGAGCGCCTTCGGCGAGCAGATGGACAGCCTGTGCGACATGGTCAGCTTCGGCGCCGCGCCGGCGCTCATCGTCTACGAGTGGGCACTCAAGGGCCTGGGCCGCTGGGGCTGGATCCCGGCCTTCGTCTACATCGCCGGCGCAGCGCTGCGCCTGGCGCGTTTCAACACCAACATCGGCATCGTCGACAAGCGCTTCTTCCAGGGCCTGCCCAGCCCGGCCGCGGCGGCGCTGGTGATGGGCCTGATCTGGGTCATGGACGACGCCGGCTACAAGGCGGTGTGGAAGATCGACTGGCTGGCCTGGACCGCCTTCGGCGTCACGCTCTATGCCGGGCTGACGATGGTCACCAACGTGCCCTTCTACAGCTTCAAGGTGATGGGCGCGAAGCAGACCGTGCCCTTCGCCAGCATCATGGCCATCGCGCTGGCCATTGCGCTGATCAGCCAGAACCCGCCGCTGGCGCTTTTCGTGCTGTTCTGCATCTACGGCATCTCGGGCTACGCCGTCTACGCCTGGCGGCGCTTCAAGGGGCAGTCGGTGAGCGTGATCGCCACGTCGACCGACGACCCCGACGAGAAAGGCCTGCACCATTGAGGCCGGTGGCTGCGGCGGCCCGCGCGCCTCGCGCGTGCTACATTCGCGTCATGTCGACGCCCTTCAGTTTCATCGCGCCAGCCCTGCTAGGAGCCCTGCGGGTGCGCTGATCGTCTTCGCCTTCACCTTTCCGATCAACGGCCCGCCAGCGCAACGCAGCGGGCCGTTTTTCATTCCTCCGTGCTGCTTGCGACCCACCCACCGCACAGGCTGACCACCATGACCGACAAGCTCATCATCTTCGACACCACCTTGCGCGACGGCGAACAGTCGCCCGGCGCCTCGATGACGCGCGAGGAGAAGCTGCGCATCGCGCGCCAGCTCGAGCGGCTGCGCGTCGACGTCATCGAGGCCGGCTTCGCGGCGTCGAGCAATGGCGACTTCGAGGCCGTCCGGGCCATCGCCGACGCGATCAAGGATTCGACCGTGTGTTCGCTGGCGCGTGCCAACGACCGCGACATCTCGCGCGCCGCCGAGGCGCTGAAGAGCGCGGCGCGTTCGCGCATCCACACCTTCATCGCCACCAGCGAACTGCACATGGAGAAGAAGCTGCGCATGACGCGCGACCAGGTCTTCGAGCAGGCCAAGCTGGCGGTGCGCTTCGCGCGCAACCTGTGCGGCGACATCGAGTTCAGCCCCGAGGACGGCTACCGCAGCGATCCCGACTTCCTGTGCCGCGTGCTCGAGGCCGTGATCGCCGAAGGTGCGACCACGCTGAACATCCCCGACACCGTGGGCTACGCCGTGCCCGAGCTCTATGGCGAGTTCATCCGCCGCCTGCGCGAACGTGTCCCGAACAGCGACAAGGCGATCTGGAGCGTGCATTGCCACAACGACCTGGGCATGGCGGTGGCCAACTCGCTGGCCGGCGTGATGATCGGCGGCGCGCGGCAGGTGGAGTGCAACATCAACGGCCTGGGCGAACGCGCCGGCAACTGCAGCCTGGAAGAGGTGGTGATGGCCGTGCGCACACGTCGCGACTACTTCGGCCTGGATGTCGGCATCGACACGACGCAGATCGTGCCAGCCTCGCGCATGGTCAGCCAGACCACCGGCTTCGTCGTGCAGCCGAACAAGGCGGTGGTGGGCGCGAATGCCTTCGCACATGCCAGCGGCATCCACCAGGACGGCGTGCTCAAGGCGCGTGACACCTACGAGATCATGCGCGCAGAGGACGTGGGCTGGGCGGCCAACAAGATCGTGCTGGGCAAGCTGAGCGGGCGCAACGCCTTCAAGCAGCGCCTGCTCGACCTGGGCATCGGGATGGAAAGCGAGGCCGAAGTCAATGCCGCCTTCGCACGCTTCAAGGACCTGGCCGACCGCAAGAGCGAGATCTTCGACGAGGACATCATCGCGCTGGTGGGCGACGAGAGCGTGACCCCCGAGCACGAACACTACCGGCTGCTGGCGCTTTCGCAGCAATCCGCAACCGGCGAACAGCCGCACGCGCGGGTGGCCTTTGCCGCCGGGGCGATGGAGCACCACGCGGAAAGCGACGGCAACGGCCCCGTCGACGCGACGCTCAAGGCCATCGAGTCGAAGGTGCGAAGTGGCGCCGAAATGGTGCTCTATTCGGTCAATGCCATCACTTCGGGCAGCACAGAATCCCAGGGCGAGGTCACCTTCCGCCTGCAGTTGGGGGGAAGGGTCGTCAACGGGGTGGGTGCAGACCCGGACATCGTGGTGGCTTCGGCCAAGGCCTACCTATCGGCGCTGAACAAGCTGCACAGCGCAGCCGATCGGGTGGCGGCCCAGGGCTGAAGCGCACGTACTGCACCAAGAGTCGACTTGAGGAGAATCACGCAAGTAATTGAATCTTGTGTATTTTCCCCCTTGTCGCCTACACTCTGCAACTGCGACATCGGCGGGGTACCTGGTGCAAAAGAACAAACGGTTGGGTTTGCGTGGGGCGTTTGCCTTCTTGCTGGTGCTGAGCCTGAGCGCCGCTCCAGGGGTGCAGGCCCAGTCTGCCAAGTCTTCCAAGCCCGCGGCGGCGGCCACAGCGAAGGTTTCGAAGCCCGCCGGATCACGGCAGGCCGGCGCCGCCAAGTCGGCCAAGGCCACCAAGGCGCCCTCCCAACGCGCTGCCAAACGCACGGCGAACCGTCGGGTCGCCATGCGCAGCGTGCCCGTAGCGCCATCGCTGGGTCATCTGCAGGGACTGCAGCGCGCCGAGGACCCGCTAGACCTGAAGTCGAGCGTGGCGCTGGTCATCGACCAGGACACCGACGAGGTGCTGTTCAGCAAGAACCCCGAGGCCGTGCTGCCCATCGCGTCGATCACGAAGCTGATGACGGCGCTGGTGGTCACCGAGGCCCGTCTGTCGCTCGACGACAGCCTGCAGGTGACGCAGGCCGACATCGATGCCACCGACGGCAGCCGCGCCAGATCGCGCCTGCGCCTGGGCACCGAACTCAGCCGCGGCGAGATGCTGCACCTGGCGCTGATGTCGTCGGAGAACCGCGCCGCCTACGTGCTGGGCCGCACCTATCCGGGTGGCATCAACGCCTTCGTCGCGGCCATGAATGCCAAGGCGCGCCTGCTGGGCATGACCGACACCCGTTATGTCGAGCCCACCGGCCTTTCCAGCGACAACCGCTCCAGTGCGCAGGACCTGGCGCGGCTGGTGCGTGCGGCGTCCGACCACCCCGTCATCCGTGACCTGTCGACCTCGCCCGAGGCGCTGGTGCCGGTGGGGCGGCGGCAGGTGCAGTTCAACACCACCAACGGGCTGGTGCGCAACCCCGAGTGGGAGATCGGCCTGCAGAAGACGGGCTACATCTCGGCCGCCGGGCGCTGCCTGGTGATGCAGACGCAGCTGGCCGGGCGCAAGCTGATCATGGTGCTGCTCGATTCGGCCGGCAAGTATTCGCGCCTGGGCGACGCCGAGCGCATCCGAAAGTGGCTGGCTACTGCGCCCTTCGTGCCCTCGGCCGTGGCCGCGCCGGCGACGCGGGTGATGCCCGGGACGCCTGCCGCGCTGGACATGCCGATGGCGCGCGGTTCGCTGCTCGGCCCGGTGGTGTTGCCGATGCCGCTGCCGCTGCCGCGGCCGGCATCGGCCGCCGTTCAGCCTCTGTAGCCCAGCGCCAGCGAGATCTGCCGGGCCGTGGCCTTCACGCGCTCGAGCCAGCTCTCTTCCAACCGGTCGGCCGGCGCCGACACCGACAGCCCGGCCAGCAGCTTGCCCTGGTCGTCGTAGACACCGGCGGCCATGCAGCGCACGCCGAGTTCCAGTTCCTCGTCATCGCGCGCCACGCCCGTGGCACGCACGCCTGCGAGTTCACGCTCCAGGCGCGCGAGGTCGGTGATGCTGTTGCGTGTGTGGCCGGTCAGCCCCGTGCGCGTGGCGTAGGCGCGCACTCGCGCCGGGTCCTCATGGGCCAGGAAGAGCTTGCCCACCGAGGTCAGATGCAGCGGCGCGTGGCCGCCGATGGCGCGCACCACCTGCATGCCCGAACGTTCGCTGTAAGTGCGCTCGATGTAGACGATCTCGTCGCCCTGGCGCATCGACAGGTTGACCGGCTGGTGCGTCACCTTGTGCAGTTCGCGCATGGGCCCGACTGCGGCCTCGCGCACGTCGAGCCGCGCCTTCACCAGGTTGCCCAGTTCCAGCAGGCGCATGCCGAGCCGGTAGCTGCCCGCCGCGGGGCGGTCGACGAAGCGGCCGATGGCCAGGTCGTTGAGGATGCGGTGCGCCGTGCTCGGGTGCAGCCCGGTGCGCTCGGCGATCTCCTTCAGCGACACCGGCTCGGGCTGCGCGGCCAGCGTCTCGAGCAGCGTGAAGCTGCGTTCCAGCACCTGGATGGTGGGCCGGGGAAGTTCCTTGGCGGTCATGGCGGCGTGTCGTCCGGTCGTTGTTCACCATTTTGCATCGCGGAATGGGCGGTTGCATCACGAGATAGGGCGGGTGGCGCTCCGCGCGCTCACCAGCCAGGCCGGCAAGCCGGCCAGCGCCGCCTCGCCTGAACGCACGGCCCCTTCCAGCGTGGCCGGGTAGGGCCCCTGCACATAGTCGCCGGCGGCGACGAGGCCGGGGGCGATGCCTGCCGGCGGACGGTCCAGCGCCGGCACGCAGCGGAAGGTGGCGCGCTTTTCGGCCACGGTGCGCAGCACGGTGGGTGCAACGGGCCAGGTGCCGCGCGGGAAGGCCGATCGGGCCTGCTGCAGCACGGCTGCCGCGGTGGCTTCGACGCCGGCCTGGGCCCAGGCGCGCGCGCCGCTGACGACGAAGGCGAACACACCCGGTGTGGCGCCCAGGGCGCCGTGGTCGAACGCGAACTGGGCCGGTGCCTGCGGCCCGTCGACCAGCGCCATCATCGGCGCCGACAGCCGTGCCCCTGGGCAACGCAGGTAGACGGTGACGATGGGCTCGTAGCGCAGGGCGCGGGCGCGTGCCGCCCAGGCCGGTGCGATGTCGGCACTCAGCCTTGCGGCCTCGGCGGCGGTGCAGGCCAGCACGACGGCGTCGAAGGGCTGGCCGTCGACGCGCCAGCCGCCACCGTCGGGCCAGATCGCCTGCACCCGTGTGCCTGGGCTCAGGGTCGCGCCGCGGGACTGCAGCCAGGCCGCGGCCGGCCGTGGCAGCAGCGCGCCCAGCGAACGCCGCGGCAGCAGCAGGTCGGCCGCGCCGGGCCCGCCGAACAGCGCGTCCTGCAGCACGCGCAGCCAAACCGTCGCGCTGGCCTCCTCGGCGGGGGTGTTCAGTGCCGCCACGCACAGCGGGTCGATCAGCAACTGCCGCACCGCCGGCGGCAGCCCGGCGCAGAGTTCGTCGACGGTGATGCCGGGCGCGCAGCGGAAGCGCGCCAGCGCCCAGCGCGCCGCCGTGGCCAGCAGCGCGACCTTGTCGGCGGCCGTCCAGCCGTCGGCGCCCAGCACGCCGCGGCCGAAGGCCAGCAGGGTCGGGCCGCCGCGCAGGCGCAGGCCGCGGCCGTCGGGAAAACGCAGTTCCAGCGGGCGGCGGTGCAGGCCGGCCTCGACATCGCTGCCGACGGTGTGCATCAGCGCCAGCGTGCGCCGGTAGGCGCCGATGAGGATGTGCTGCCCGTTGTCGAGCGCCAGCCCGTCGACGTCGACCTCCCGGGCGCGGCCGCCCCAGTGGCCGGCCATCTCGAAAAGCGTCACGGCGTGGCCGGCCTCGGTGGCACGCACCGCGGCGGCCAGCCCGGCCCAGCCGCCGCCGACGACGGCCAGCTTCATGCGCAGCGTCCGGGTGTGGGTGTCACCGGCCCTGCAGGTGGGTGCGCGTGGCGATCCACAGCTTGCGCAGCGGCGTGAGCGAGGTGCGCTGGTGCAGCACCTGGAAACCCTGCGTTTCGACCTCGCGCAGCAGCGTGCGGTAGATGTTGGCCATCATCAGCCCGGGCTTCTGCGCCACGCGGTCGGCTTCGGGTAGCAGGGACAACGCGGCGTCGTAGGTGGCGTGCGCCCGTTCGGCCTGGAAGCGCATCAACGCCGTGAAATGCGGGCTGTAGCCCCAGGGCGGCTCGCGCTTGAGCAGATCATTGGCCTTGACATCGAACTGCTTCAGTTCGCTCATCGGCAGGTAGATGCGGCCGCGCCGCGCGTCGTCGCCGACGTCACGGATGATGTTCGTCAGCTGCATGGCCTGGCCCAGGCGGTGCGCGTACTGCACCGTGGCGGCCTCGGTGCGGCCGAAGATGTTGGCCGCCACCTCGCCGACCACGCCGGCGACGAGGTGGCAGTAGCGCTGCAGGGCAGGGAAGTCGAGGAAACGGGTCTGCTCCAGGTCGGTCTGGCAGCCCTCGACGACGGCCAGCAGGTGCGCGGCGTCGATGCCGAACTCGGGCGCCAGCGGCATCAGCGCCTGCATCACCGGGTGCGTGGGCCGGCCGGCGTAGGCCGCTGCGACCTCGGTGCGCCACCACTGCAGCTTCTGCGCGGCCACGCTGGGGTCGCTCACCTCGTCGACGACGTCGTCGACTTCGCGGCAAAAGGCGTAGAAGGCGGTGATCGCGGCGCGGCGCGGCGGCGGCAGGAAGAGGAAGGCGTAATAGAACGACGAGCCGCTGCTGGCCGCCTTGTCCTGCACGTACTGCTGCGGGTTCATCGGCAGGTCATCGGAACGCGGCTGGCATGCGCAGCGCGCGCCACAGCAGCAGCGGCAGGTCCAGGGCCCGCAACTTCGGTCGCTGGTGCAGCGTGGCATGGTCCATGGCGGCGATTTTCTCAAGAATGCGCAGGCCGCCTTGCACCACCAGGCGCAGTTCCCAGCCGGCGCGTCCTGGCACACGCAGGGCCAGTGGCGCGCCCTGGGACATCAAGGCGCGAGCCCAGCCGCACAGCGCGGCCACGAGCGCGCGGCTGCGTGGGCTGTCCGTGCCTTCGGCGAGTTCCGCGCGGGTCACGGCGTGCCGCTGCAGGTCGTCCAGCGGCACGTAGCAGCGGCCGCGCGGGCCATCCACACTCAGGTCCTGCCAGAAGTTGATCAGCTGCAGCGCGCTGCAGATGGCGTCGGCCTGCTGCAGCGAACGCGCATCGCGCAGTTCGTACAGGTGCAGCAGCAGCCGGCCTATGGGGTTGGCCGAACGACGGCAGTAGTCCAGCAGCGCGTGGCGGTCGGGGTAGGGCGGGTTGCGCACGTCCTGTTCGAAGGCGTCCAGCAGATCGTGCAGCAGTGGCGCCGGCAAGCGGAACTGCCGGGCCCGCGCGGCCAGCGGTTCGAAGACGCGGCGCCAGCGCGGCGAGGCGGGGCGGCCTGCGAGGGCCGTGTCGAGATCGGCGCGGTAGGCGGCGAGATCGGCCAGGCGCTGCGCCGCGGGCGCTTCGCCTTCGTCGGCGATGTCGTCGGCGGTGCGGGCGAAATGGTAGATGGCCATCACCGCCGGGCGTATCGCCGGCGGACACAGTACCGAGGCCACGGGAAAGTTTTCATAGTGTTCGACGCTCACCGGCCGATTCTCACCATTCCTGGCGTGATGCCGCGCCCGCAGGTGCAGTCATTGACAGCGGCTGTTGGCGGCCACTACAGTACTGACCAGTCAGTCATTAACTTTCGGCGGGTGCCTCGGCCCCACGATCACAACCCGGGACCCGCCACGATGCACGCCGCACTTTCCCGACGCGCCCTATTCGCCGCGCTGGTGTGCGCCGCGGCCTTGGCACTGGCGGCGTGCTCCAGGCCGGCGCCGCCGCCCGAGCCGATAAGGGCGGTGCGTACCTTGACCGTGTCCGCTGACAGCGCCTCGGGTGTGCGCGAGTACGCCGCCGAGGTACGGCCGCGAACCGAGTCGCGCCTGGGCTTCCGGGTGGCCGGCAAGATGTTGGAGCGCAGGGCCGAACTCGGCCAGCAAGTGCGTGCCGGCGAGGTGCTGGCGCGGCTGGACGCCGCCGACCTGAAGCTCGGCCAGGACGCGGCGCTGGCCGCCGGCCGCGCGGCGCAGACGAACTTCGAGCTGGCCGCGGCGGAGTTCAAGCGTTACCAGGAGCTGCGCGCCCAGGGTTTCATCAGCGGCCTGGAGCTTGAACGCCGCCAGGCGGCGCTGAAGGCGCAGCAGGCGCAGCGCGACCAGGCGCTGGCGCAGGCCGGCGTGCAGGGCAACCAGGCTGGCTACGCCACGCTCACGGCCCCGGCCGCCGGGGTGATCACCGGGGTCGAAGCCGACGTCGGCGCGGTGCTCTCCGCCGGTGCCACCGTGCTGCGCCTGGCCCACGACGGCCCGCGCGACGCCGTCTTTGCCGTGCCCGAAGACCAGCTCACCGGCATGCGCGCACGCCTGGGCCGACCCGGTGCGCTGATGGTGCGGCCCTGGAACGCCGGCGCCGTGCTGCCGGCCACGGTGCGTGAGGTGGCCGCCGCGGCCGACCCCGTGACGCGCACCTACCTCGTCAAGGCCGACCTGGGCAAGGCCGCCGTGCAGCTCGGGCAGACCGCCACCGTGCTGGCCGACTTGCCGCGACGGGAAGGTGTCGTGCGCCTGCCGTTGAGCGCCGTGATGCAGCAGCAGGGGCAGACCGCGGTGTGGGTGCTCGACCCGGCACGCATGACGGTGCAGGTGCAGCCCGTCGTGGTGGCCGGTGCCGACGGCAACACAGTGGTGGTGGCCGCGGGGCTGAGCCCGGGGCAGGTGGTGGTGACGGCCGGCGTGCACGTGCTCACGCCCGGGCAGCAGGTGAAGTACTACACCCCGCCCGGCACCACGACCCCTGCCGCGGTCGCCCACTCGCCTGCCGCCAGCCGCTGAAGCACCGGAGCCCGCCCTTGCGCCCCACCAGCGGCCCGCCGACCCCTTCGCGTTTCAACATCTCGCGCTGGGCGCTGGAGCACCCGGCGCTGACACGCTACCTGATGGTGGTGCTGATGGTGCTGGGCGTGGCCGCCTACTTCCAGCTCGGCCAGGACGAGGATCCGCCCTTCACCTTCCGTGCCATGGTCGTGCAGGCCTACTGGCCCGGTGCCAGCGCGTTGCAGATGGCCGAACAGGTCACCGACAAGATCGAAAAGACGCTGCAGGAGGTGCCCTACGCCGACCGCATCCGCAGCTTTGCCAAGCCCGGTGAGTCCCTCACCATCTTCCAGCTCAAGGACTCGGCACCGCCGAAGGAGGTAGCGGCCAGTTGGTACCAGGTGCGCAAGCGCATCGGCGACATGCGCGGCACGCTGCCGCAGGGTGTGATCGGCCCGGTGTTCAACGACGACTTCGGCGACGTCTACGGCTCGATCTTCGCGATGAGCGCAGACAGCTTCAGTCGCGAGGAGCTGCGCGAGTTCGCCGACCGCCTGCGCCAGCGCCTGCTGCGGGTACCCGACGTGGCCAAGGTCGAGGTCTTCGGCGCCCAGCCCGAGAAGCTCTTCGTCGAGATCTCGCACAAGCGGCTGGCGCAGCTGGGGCTGGACTTCAACCAGGTCATCGCGCAGATCGGCGCGCAGAACGCGGTGGAGGGGGCGGGTGTGCTGAACGCCGGCACCGAGAACCTGCAGGTGCGCGTGGGTGGCCAGTTCAACTCCGTCGAGGAACTGCAGCGCTTCGCCATCCGCGCCGTCAACCCGGCCACCGGCGTGGCCAGCAGCCTGCGCCTGGGCGACATTGCCGAGGTGCGGCGCGGCTACGTCGACCCGCCGGCGGTGAAGGTGCGGCACCAGGGCCAGGAGGTCATCGCCCTGGGCGTGGCCATGGTCAAGGGTGGCGACATCCTGGCGCTGGGCGAGGCGCTCGCCGCCGCGGTGGCCCAGGTGCAGCAGGAACTGCCGCTGGGCATCACGGTGACGCAGGTGCAGGACCAGCCACGCTCGGTGTCGCGCTCGGTGGGCGAATTCGTCAAGGTGCTGGTCGAGGCCGTGCTCATCGTGCTGGCAGTCAGCTTCGTCAGCCTGGGCCTGAGCTTCGCGCCTGGCAGCTGGAAGCCGCGCATCGACATCTGGCCCGGCCTGGTGGTGGGCATCACCATCCCGCTGGTGCTGGCCATCACTTTCGTGACCATGTACTACTGGGGCATTGGCCTGCACAAGATCAGCCTGGGCAGCTTGATCATCGCCCTGGGCCTGCTGGTCGACGACGCCATCATTGCGGTGGAGATGATGGTGCGCAAGCTCGAAGAGGGCTACGACAAGATGCACGCCGCCACCTACGCCTACGACGTGACGGCGATGCCCATGCTGACCGGCACGCTGATCACCGCGGCAGGTTTCCTGCCCATCGGCCTGGCCAAGAGCGTCACTGGCGAGTACACCTTCGCGATCTTCGCCGTCACCTCGGCGGCGCTGGTCATCTCGTGGCTGGTCTCCGTCTATTTCGTGCCCTACCTGGGCGCACGGCTGCTGCACACGCGCCAGGCGGTGCACGGCGTGGCGCACGAAGGTGAACTCTTCGACACGCCCTTCTACGCACGCTTTCGCCGCACCGTCGACTGGTGCGTGCAGCACCGCTGGATCACCATCGGCCTGACGCTGGCGAGTTTCGCCCTGGGCATCGCCGGCATGGGCCGTGTGCAGCAGCAGTTCTTCCCCGACTCGGTGCGGCCCGAACTGGTGGTGGACCTGTGGCTGCCCGAGGGCTCGACGGTGCAGCAGAGCGAAGTCATCGCGCAGCGTTTCGAGGCGCGACTGATGCAGGAGCCGGGTGTGGCCAGCGTGACGACCTGGATCGGCAGCGGCGTGCCACGTTTCTACCTGCCGCTGGACCAGGTGTTCCCGCAGGGCAACGTCAGCCAGGCCATCTTGCTGCCAAGAAGCCTGAAGGAACGCGAGGCGTTGCGCGTGCGCCTGCCCGAACTGCTGGCCACCGAGTTCCCCGAGGTGCGTGGCCGCGTCAAGCTGCTGCCCAACGGGCCGCCGGTGGCCTATCCGGTGCAGTTCCGCGTCGTCGGCACCGACGCCGTGCAGGTGCGCGCCTGGGCCGACCGCGCCAAGCTGCTGCTGCGCGAGCACCCCGCGATGCGCGGCGTCAACGACAACTGGAACGAAGCCGTGAAGGTGCTGCGCCTGCACATCGACCAGGACAAGGCGCGCGCCCTGGGGGTCACCAGCCAGGCGCTGGCGCAGGCCTCGCGCACCATCCTCAGTGGCACCACCATCGGCCAGTACCGCGAGGGCGACAAGCTCATCGACATCGTGCTGCGCCAGCCGCTGGACGAGCGCAAGACCATCACCGACCTGGGCAACGCCTACCTGCCGACGAGCAGCGGACGCTCGGTGCCGCTGACCCAGATCGCGCGCATCGACTTCACCTGGGAGCCCGGCGTGATCTGGCGTGAAGGCCGCAACTTCGCGGTCACCCTCCAGGGCGACGTGGTCGAGGGTGTGCAGGGGCCGACCGTGACGGCGCAGCTGGCGCCGCACATGCAGGCGCTGGCGGCGACCATGCCTGCGGGTTACACGATCCAGACCGCCGGCGCGACGGAGGAAAGCAGCAAGGGCCAGGGCTCGCTGCTCGCCAACGTGCCGCTGATGGGCTTCATCATGCTGACGCTGTTGATGCTGCAGTTGCAGAGCTTCTCGCGCGCGATGCTGGTGATGCTGACGGCGCCGCTGGGCATCGCCGGCGTGGCCGCGGCGCTGCTGCTGCTGGACCGGCCCTTCGGCTTCGTCGCGCTGCTGGGCGTGATCGCGCTGATGGGCATGATCCAGCGCAACTCCGTGATCCTGAT
>JAURZK010000081.1 GCA_030653505.1 Rubrivivax sp. | reverse complement strand
CTGCGCCGCATCCGCCAGGTCGACGACAAACACCACCTTACGCTGTTGTGCAAGGACCTCAGCGAACTGGCCAGTTACGCGCGTGTCGACAACCGCCAGTACCGGCTGCTCAAGCTGGGCACGCCCGGGCCCTACACCTTCATCCTGGAGGCCACCAAGGAAGTGCCGCGGCGCCTCTCCCACCCCAGCCGCCGCACCATCGGCCTGCGTGTGCCCGACCACAAGGTGCTGCAGGCCCTGCTGGCGATGTTCGGCGAGCCGCTGCTGGCCACCACCTTCATCCCGCCCGGCGAAACCCAGCCGATGAACGACGCCAGCGAGATCCGCTCGCGTTTCGAGAAGGTGCTGCAGGCCGTGGTCGACGCCGGCGCCTGCCCGATGGAGCCGACGACGGTGATCGACTTCAGCAGCGACGAGCCGGTGCTGGTTCGCCAGGGGCGGGGCGAACTGGCGCGACTGGGACTGTGAAGCGCGCCCGTCAACGCGGCTGGGCCGGCAGGCTGCGCAGGTAGGCGACGATGGCGTCGAGATCCTCGTCGCGCAGACCGGCGTAAGAGGCGTAATCCATCGGTGGTTGCAGCTTGCGCCCGTCGTGGCCCACGGCCTGCGTGATCGCGCGCTTGATCTGCGCGTCGCTCCAGCCGCCCAGTCCCTGCTCGGGGTGCGCCGTGATGTTGCGCGAGACCGCGCCTTTCCAGCCCTCGGGCAGGCCCTTGATGAACGCCGGCAGGAAGCGCCGGCCGCCGACGCCCAGCGCGGTGTCGAGTTGCAGCACGCCCTTGTGCATGGGCGTGTGGCACTCCAGGCAGTGCGCGATGGTGGCGAGGTAGGCGCCACGGCGCACCGGGTCTTGCATGTCGCGCTCGGTGAAACCGCGGTCGGCCTCGGCAAAGGGCTCGTGCCTGACCGGTGCCCGGTACACCGGCGCCGGCAGCACGTTGCGTACCGCGGGCAGCGAACGCAGGTAGACGACGATGGCGTCCAGGTCGCGCGGCAGCAGGGCCTTGAAGAAGTTCGCGGCCATGATGGCGGCCAGCGGCTTGCCGGCCTGCGCGCCCCGGTCCGGGCGTTCGCCGTGGATGATCGCGCGCTTGACCTCGTCGTCGGTCCAGGCACCGATGCCGGTCTCGACATCCGGCGTGATGTTCGCCGACGTCACCGCAAAGGGCGGTATGTCGACCGCAATGCCGCCGCCGGCGAGTTGCTTGCCCGCCACAGGGCGCCCTTCGGCGTCTTTAGGCGTATGGCAGTTGCCACACGCCATGACCGTGGTGACCAGGTAGCGGCCCCGTTCCAGAAGGCTGTCCTGTGCCCGTGCCGGCACCGACAAACCACACAGCACCAAGGCCGCGAGCAGCAGACCGCCGATGCGGCGCAACCGACTGGGGTTTTGCATGGGGCCTCGTACGGAAGGGACCGCAGCGGCCCGCGGAGGGCGCCGGGCGCAGGACTTGCATCCTCTACCCGCAGGTCAGCTTGTCAAGCGGTGCCGCCCCTTACATCGGGGCTGCACCACGCGCGCAGGGTCGTTGGGTGCGCAAGCGCCCCCCACGACAGTGCGTGCGGACGTACGCTCGACATCGGTTTCAGCGTCTTGTCCTGCACCGAACCGACCGCGCCTTGCCTCCACGAACCCCATCACCCGCCATGATCCGCCTGCGCCTGACACTGCAACTCGACTACCAGGTGCTCGGCCCCGGCAGCGACTTCATCTTCAACATCCACGCCGCACAGACCGAGCGCCAGCACGTGCTGCAGGAAGAGTTGCTGCTGAGCCAGAACGTGCCGACGCAGGTCGATACCGACCCGGTGACGCTGAACCGATTCCTGCGCGTCAGCGCCGGGCCCGGCCCGCTGCGCCTGAACTACAACGCCACGGTCGACCTGCGCCACCACGTCGCCGACCCGGCCGGCATCGCGGAAGTGCCGGTGGCACGGCTGCCCACACGTGTGCTGAGCAGCATCTACCCCAGCCGTTACTGCCAATCCGACCGGCTGCTGCGCCTGGCGATGCGCGAGTTCGGGCACCAGGCGCCGGGCTACGCACGGGTGCAGGGCATACGCGACTGGGTACTTCAGCGCACGGCCTTCACGCCCAACACGTCCAACGCCAACACCTCGGCGCTGGACACGCTGCTCGACACCGTGGGCGTGTGCCGCGACTTCGCGCACCTGATGATCGCGCTGTGCCGCGCCGTCAACATCCCGGCACGCTTCACCACGGGCATCGACTACGGCGCCGACCCGGCGCTGGGGCCCACCGACTTCCACGCCTACGTCGAGGTCTACCTGGGCGACCGCTGGTACATCTTCGACCCGTCAGGCACGGCCATCCCGATGGGCTTCGTGCGTTTCGGCACCGGTCGCGACGCCGCCGACGTGGCCTTCGCCACCATCTTCGGCAGCGTCATCGCGCAGGCGCCGCGCATCACCATCGAGGTGCTGCCGGGGGACGACGGCAGCCTGGTGATGCCCTGGCACTGCCTCGAGGCGCTGTCGACCGACGCTTGAGGCGGGCCGCTCCAGCGCGCTGCGCAGGCGTTCGGGGCTGAAACCGAGTTGCGGCATGCCGCGCACCAGCAGCACCGGCGTGCCGGGGGCGCGGCGGGCCTCGAAGTCGGCGCGGCAGGCGGCGTCGCGTTCGATGCTGCATTCGCTGAAGGCCACGCCGTGCGTCGTGAACCAGCGGCGCGCGACGACGCAGATGCTGCAGCTGTCGGACGACAGCATGTGGATGTCGCCGGGCCGCGCGAGCGCCGCCACCACGGTGCCGACATCGGCGCGCTGGTGGGCAACCCACCACTGCTGCGCCCCTGCCACCACCGCCACCAGCAGCGCCAGGCCCAGCAGGGCGCGCGGCGAGGTGTTCAAGCGCGACAACACCGGGTGGGCCGGCCTACAGCGCCGCGGTGACCACCATCTCGACACGCCATTCCGGCCGCGCCAGCGTCGCCTGCACGGTGGCGCGCGGCGGCGCGTCGCCGGCGGGCAGCCAGGCTTCCCAGACGGCGTTCATGGCCGGGAAGTCGGCCAGGTCCTTGAGGAAGATCTCCACACGCAGCAGCTTGCGCTTGCTGGTGCCCGCGCGTGCCAGCAATGCGTCGATGGCGGCCAGCACCTGCTGCGTCTGGCCCGTGATGTCCTGGCTGCCGTCGGCCGCCACCTGGCCGGCCAGGTAGGCCACGCCGTTGTGCACGGCCATCTCGCTCAAGCGCGCGCCGACGTCGAATCGTTGAACCATGTCAGTGGTGTCCCTTGCGTTGTTTGCCATGGCCGTGGGTGTGGTGCGGCCGCGGCTTGTCGACATGCTGCAGCGGGCCGGCAGGCAGCGCCGCGACCTTCTCGCCCAGCTTGTTCTCGGTGCCGGCGAGCAGCTTGCGGATGTTGCCTTCGTGGCGCCACACCAGCAGCAGGCTCATCGCTGTCAGCGCGACGATGGAAGGCTCCAGCCCCCAGATCAGCGCCTGGTAGAAGGGCGCGAACACCGCCGCGACGACGGCGGCCAGCGAGACGTAACGCGAGAAGGCGACGATGATGCCGAAGCTCAGCAGCGTGGCCAAGCCGAGCAGGGGGTTGACCGCCATCAGCACCCCCGCCGCCGTGGCCACGCCTTTGCCACCCTGGAAGCGGAAGAACACCGGCCAGACATGGCCCACGAAGGCCGCCAGGCCGACAAATGCCGCGGTGGTTTCGCCCAGACCGAAGCGCGGGCCCCAGACCAGCACCGCCAGCACGGGCAGGTAACCCTTCAGCGCGTCAAGCGCCAGCGTCAGCACTGCCGCGGCCTTGTTGCCCGAGCGCAGCACGTTGGTGGCACCGGGGTTCCCGCTGCCGTAGCTGCGCGGGTCCGCCAGGCCCATGCTGCGGCTGACGAGGACGGCAAAGGAGATCGAACCGACGAGGTAGCCCCCGAGCAGGGCGACGGCAATCCAGAGGGCGTTCATGTCGGCGCAGTTTAAGGCGTGGCCAGCGCGCAGCGCACCGCGCGTGCACCCAGCAGGTCCACCAGCACCTGCGGCGCGATGCCCACCAGGTAACCGCGCCGCCCGCCGTTGATGCAGATGCGCGGCAGCGCCAGCACACTGTCTTCGACGTACACCGGCATCGCTTTCTTCGTGCCGAAGGGCGAGGTGCCGCCCACCAGATAGCCGCTGTGACGCTGCGCGGCCTCTGGCTTGCACGGCTCGACGCTCTTCACGCCGATCTCTCGCGCCAGGTTCTTGGTGCTGACCGAACGGTCGCCATGCATCAGCACGACCAGCGGCTGAGCCTTCTCATCCTGCATCACCAGCGTCTTGATCACCTCGTGCTCGGGCACGCCCAGCTGCTTCGCGCTTTCGGCCGTGCCACCGTGCTCGACGTAGTCGTAGGCATGCTCGGTATAGGCGACGCCCGCGGCCTTCAGCATCTGCGTGGCCGGCGTCTCGCTGACGTGCCTGTCCTTCTTCGCCATGGTGTCGATCTCAGGCCCGTGCGTAACCGTAGGCCGCGAAGAAGTGGCACACGCTGCCCGCCAGCACGAACACGTGCCACACGGCATGGGCGTAGCGCACGCGGTGGTCGAGCAGGAACACCGCCGCGCCCAGCGTGTAGCACAACCCGCCGGCCACCAGCCAGGCCAGCCCGGCGGCGGGCATGCGCTGCACCAGCGGCACCACCGCCACCACGGCCACCCAGCCCATGGCGACGTACAGGCCCGTGGACAACCAGGGGTGGCGCAGGCGGTTCATCAGCTTGATGACCACGCCCACGCCCGCGGCGCCCCACACCACGGCGAACAGCGTCCAGCCCCAGGCGCCGTGCAGCACACCCAGCGTGAAGGGGGTGTAGCTGCCGGCGATGAGCACGTAGATGGCAGCGTGGTCGAAGCGGCAGAACCAGCGCTTGGCGGCCCCCGCAGGCAGCGCGTGGTAGAGGGTGGAGATGGCATAAAGCAGCACCAGCGTCGCGCCGAACACGCTGGCCGCCACGACGTCGGCCGCACCGCCCCGGCGTTGCGCCTGCCACACCAGCAAGGGCAGCGCCACCATCGCCAGCAGCCAGCCCAGGCCGTGGGTCAAGGCGTTGGCGATCTCCTCGCCCGCGCTTTGCGGACGATCGGCAGCGGCAATCGGCCTGGCCACCATGCCTTCAATCGCCTTCCACCCACTCGATCTGCGCCCCCAGGGCCCGGATGTTCTCGGCGAAGTGCGGGTGCGCGCGCCGCACCGGCGTGGCGTTGCGGATCACGCTGCGGCCCGGGATGCTGGCCGCCAGCATCAGCAGTGCGATGGCGACGCGGATGATGTAGGGGCTCTCCACCTCGGCCGGCTGCAGCGGCTTGCCGCCGAAGGTGATGATGCGGTGCGGGTCGCTCTGGAAGGCGTGGCCACCGAACTTGCTGAGCTCGCTGGTCCAGCCCATCGCGCCTTCGTAGACCTTGTTCCAGAACATCACGCTGCCCTCGGCGCGCACGCCCAGAGCCACGAAGATGGGCAGCAGGTCGACAGGCACGTACGGCCAGGGCGCGGCTTCCACCTTCTGCAGGATGTTCTTCGTGAAAGGTTCCTTCACGCGCAGCGGGCCGTCGACCACGGTGTGGCTCCAGCCGCCTTCGTGCACCACCTGCACGCCGAACTTGGCGAAGGTGCGGTCGATGAGAGGGAACTGCTCCGGCGCCGAGTTCTTCACCGTCACGCAGCCGCCGGTGATGGCACCCAGCGCCATGAAGGTGACGGCCTCGTGGAAGTCTTCGGCGAAGGTGAACTCGACACCTTCGGCACGGCCCAGCGTGGCCACGCCGTGCACCGTCAGCCGGCTCGTGCCCATGCCCTCGATGTGCGCGCCCAGCAGGGTCATGAAGGTGCAGAACTCCTGCACGTGCGGTTCGCTGGCCGCGTTCATCAGCGTGCTGGTGCCGTGGGCCAGCGCAGCGCAGAGCACGAAGTTCTCGGTGGTGGTGACGCTGGCGTAGTCCAGCCAGTGGTGGTTGGCCTTCAGGCCACCGTCGGTCTGGATCAGCAGGTGCTCGCGGCTGCGTTCCACCGTGCAGCCGAAACGTTCCATCACCTCGACGTGGGGGTCGATCTCGCGCACGCCCAGGGTGCAGCCCTGCACGTCGTTCTCGATGCGCGCGGCACCGAAACGCGCCAGCAGCGGCGGCACCAGCATCACGCTGGAACGCATCTCTTCGGGCAGGTGGTGGCGCTGCGGGTCGAACACCGTGTCGGCGTGGTGCACGTCCAGCACGCCGGAGGCGTAGTCGACGCTGACCGTGCTGCCCAGCATGCGGAAGATGTCGAGAATCTTGCGCACGTCGGTGATCTCGGGGATGCCGAGCAGGCGCACCGGTTCACGTGTCAGCAGCGTGGCGCACAGGATGGGCAGCACGGCGTTCTTGTTCGCGCTGGGCACGATGCGCCCGGTGAGCGGCGTGCCGCCGTGGACGATGAGGTTGGCCATGGAAAGCGGTGTTCAGGAAGGCAGTGCCGGCATTGTCGCCCTTGCCGCCAGGGCAGGCGTTACTGCCTGCACCGCGCACCTGCACCGCCCGACGCCACCGCGCGTTTCACTGCGTGCTTGACTGCGCGCTTCACTGCGCCGGGTCGCGGTGCCGCCAGCGGATGGCGTCGATGGCCGCCAGCAGCTCGGGCGACAGCCGGGTGCCCCACGCCGCCAGGTTCTCGTCCAGTTGCCCCAGGCTGGTGACGCCGATGATGGTGCTGGCCACGCGCCAGTTGCCGTAGCAGAAAGCCAGCGCCATCTGCGCGGGCGTCAGACCGTGGCGGCGGGCGAGCGCGTTGTACTCCCGCGCCGAAGCCAGCGTCTCGGGGCGCGCCCAGCGCTGCTTGCGCATGGACTCGAAGCGCGCGAGGCGCCCGAGGCCCGGCTGCGCGGGGTCCAGGCCAGCCTCGTCGTACTTGCCGGTGAGCGTGCCGAACCCCAGCGGCGAGTAGGCCAGCAGCGCGGTGCCGGTGCGGAAGAGCGCCTCGTCGAGCGCGTTGTCGACGGCGCGGTTCACCAGCGCATACGGGTTCTGCACGCTCACCACACGCGGCAGGCCGTGGGCCTCGGCCACGCGCAGGAACTCCATCAGCCCCCAGGGCGACTCGTTGGACAGGCCGATATGCCGCACCTTGCCGGCCTTCACGAGATCGCCCAGTGCCTGCAGCTGTTCCAGGATCGAGGTCTGCGGCTGGTCCTTCGCAGGGTCGAAGTACAGGCCGCCGAAGATGGCGGCGTTGCGGTTCGGCCAGTGGATCTGGTAGAGGTCGATGACGTCGGTCTGCAGGCGCTTCAGGCTGTCGTCGCAGGCCTGCGCGATGTGTTCGGGCCTGAGGTCGGTGGCGCCGCCGCGTATCCAGTCCATGTTGCGCGAAGGCCCGGCCACCTTGGTCGCCAGCACGACCTGGCGGCGCACGCCGGGGCGCTTGGCGAACCACTGGCCGATGAGGGTCTCGGTGGCGCCGAAGGTCTCGCGCCGCGCCGGCACGGCGTACATCTCGGCGGTATCGATGAAGTGGATGCCGCGCGCCAGCGCGTGGTCGAGGATGGCGTGCGCGGCTTCGGCGTCGACCTGTTCGCCGAAGGTCATGGTGCCGAGGCAGATGGGGCTGACCTGCAGGTCGGAGGCGCCCAGGGTGACGGTGTGCATGGCGGGGCTCGGGGATGGCGAAGCCGCGCAGTGTGCCGCAGGCCGCCCGGCTTCACCCCGCCTGGGCAGCGCGTGCCTCTTCCTGCAGCCGCAGCACGCGCCGCTGCACCTTGCCGGTGGTGGTCATCGGCAGGGCGTCGATGAACTCGATCTCCTTCGGGTATTCGTAGGGCGCCAGCTGCGCGCGCACGTGCTGCTGCAGTTCGGCCACCAGCGCCGCGTCGCCCTGCCGCCCGGGGGCCAGCACGACGTAGGCCTTGACCACGGCACCGCGCTCGGCGTCGGGCTTGGGCACCACCGCGGCGTTCACCACGGCCGGGTGCTTGACGAGGCAGTTCTCGATCTCGCTGGGCCCGATGCGGTAGCCCGCCACCTTGAAGACATCGTCGCTGCGACCCTGGTACCAGAGGTAGCCGTCGGCATCCATCACCGCGGTGTCGCCGGTGCGGCACCACGAGTCTTCGGGGTCGCCGGTGAACTTGGCGGCGGTGGCCGCGGCGCTGTTCCAGTAGCCGAGGAAGAAGACCGGGTCGGGGTCGCCATGCACGTCGCGGCGGTGCACGGCCACGTCGCCCGGCGTGCCCAGCGGGCATTCGCGGCCGGCGTCATCGATGACCGCGATGCGGTGGCCCGGGTAGGCGCGGCCCATGCTGCCGGGGCGCGCCGGCCAACCGGCGTGGCTGCGGCCCTGCGTGTCGAGCCAGCGGCCGCAGTTGCCGACGATGTAGTTGATCTCGGTCTGGCCGAACATCTCGTTGACGGTCACGCCCAGGGCGCTGCGGCACCAGTGGAAGACGGCGTCGCCCACCGCCTCGCCCGCGCTCATCACCGCCTGCAGCCGCAGCCGGTAGCGCTGCCGCGGTGCCGGCACGGCCTTCATCATCGACTTCAGCGCCGTGGGGAAGAGGAAGCTGTGCGTGACACGGTGGCGCTGCATCAGATCGAAGGCACGCTCGGGCGTGAAGCGGCCCTGGAAGGCGACGATGGGGCGGCCGAAGTAGAGCGTGGGCAGCAGCGCGTCCATCAGGCCGCCGGTCCAGGCCCAGTCGGCCGGGCTCCAGAACACGCTTGGCATGTTCTGGAGCCCTTCGGGTGAACCTTCGCCCCCCATTCCCCGCTCCCTTTTCCCCGGGGAAAGGGGCCTGCCACCGTCGCCCATCGGAAACCAGTTCTGGCTGCAGACGAAGCCCGTGAGGTTGCCGATCAGCGCGCGGTGCGGGATCAGCGCACCCTTGGGCGGCCCCGTGGTGCCGCTGGTGTAGATGAGCACGGCCGGGTCGTCGGCGGCGGTGTCAGCCGCGTCGAAGCGACGCTCGGAGCCACGGCCGAGTTCGGCGGCCCAGTCCACTTCTGCCGCAGTGCGACCCTGCCCCGCCGCGTCGCCGACCGTCAGCACGGTGCGCAGCGCAGGGCAGGCGGCGCGCGCGGCGCGCAGGTTGGCGATCGAGGTCTCGTCGGCGATGGCCACGACGGCCGCACTGTCCTGCAGCCGGTAGGACAGCGCCTCGGGGCCGAAGAGCATCGACAGCGGCATCGCCACCGCGCCCATCTGGCTGATGGCGATGTGCGCCACCGCCGTCTCGGGGCGCTGCGGCATCACGACCGCCACGCGGTCGCCGCGCTGCACGCCGTGGCGCTGCAGCGCGTGGCTCAGGCGGTCGGCATCGGCCTGCAGGCGCGCGTAGCTGAGCCGGCCATGGCGGCCGTCCTCGTGTTCCCAGACGATGGCCGTGCGCCGCGCCCCCGGGCCGCGCGCCCAGCGTGTGCAGCACACCTGCGCGATGTTGAAGCGCGCCGGCACCTGCCAGCGGAAGGCCGCGTGCAGCGCGGCATGGGCATCGGCGGCGGTCACGGTGTCGGCAGTCATGCGCGGGACTTTACGCCGCCTGTGCGGCATGCCGGGCATGGCACCGTGCACCACAGGTCGGCGTGCGCTGTCAAGTTCCCTGCGCCGAAGCCGAAGACCTGTCATCGCGGCCCTGTACCGCCTGAACTTCCTGCCTGCCCCCATGCCCTACGCCGAACTGTCCACCGTCAAGCACCGCGTGCAACCAGGCACGGCGCTGCCCTTCAACGTGCGCGATGCCGACGGCACGCTGCTGCTGGCGCGTGGCCATCGGGTCGAGAACCAGGCCCAGCTCGAAGCGTTGTTCACGCGCGGTGCGCTGGTCGACATCAACGAGCTGCTGGCCACGCACGACGTCGTGCGCGCCGCGCCGCGCCAGCAGCTGCCGCGGCTGTGGGCGGGCTGCCTGGGCAAGCTGACGAAGGCCCTGCGCGCCGACCCCGGCCCCGGCTTCGTCGATGCCGTGGACGACGCGGCCGCGCCAGTGCAGGCGCTGATCCAGCGCGACCCCGATCTCGCCATCTTCCAGGTCCTGCGCCGCAGCGCCGGCGCCGATGCCGCCTACGGTGCACAGCGTTCGCTGCAGACCGCCATCACCAGCTACCTCGTTGCACAGCGCCTGGGCTGGGACGCCGAACAGTGCACGCTGCAGTTCAAGGTGGCGCTGACGATGAACATCTCGATGCTGGACCTGCAGGGCGGGCTCTCGCACCAGGCCATGCCGCCGACGCCGGCGCAGCGCCACGAACTGCAGACGCACCCGATGCGCAGCGTGCGCATGCTGGAACTGGCCGGCATCACCGACGCCGACTGGCTGCAGGCGGTGCTGCAGCACCACGAGCAGGAAGACGGCCACGGTTACCCCAGCGGGCGCAGCGACGTCGGCGACCTGGCCTCGCTGGCGCGGCGCGCCGACGTCTACACCTCGAAACTGTCGGCGCGTTCGACGCGCGACGCCCTGGCAGCCGACCTCGCCGGCCGCCAGATGTTCATGCAGGACCCGACGCACCCCATCACCACGGCGCTGGTGCGCGAGTTCGGCATCTATCCGCCGGGCTGCTACGTGCGCCTGGTGTCGGGCGAACTGGCCATCGTGGTGGCGCGCGGCGAGCACATCACGACGCCCGTGGTGGCCGTGCTGACCACGGCCAGCGGCGTGCCACTGGCAGAGCCCGTGCGCTGCACCATCGACGGCAAAGCGCGCGCCGTCGCCGGGGTGGTGGGCGAGCGCCAGGCCGGCCTGAGCCTGCCGATGGAACGCCTGGCGGGGCTGGTGACGAGCGGCTGAGCGCCGGCCCTCGAGAACCCGTCAGCCCTTCGCAAACGCCTGAAGCGCCGCGCCGGCGACGCGGCAGATCTGCCAGTCGGACAGCACCGTCGCACCCATCCTCTCGTAGAAGCGGATGGCATTCGCGTTCCAGTCCAGCACGCTCCACTCGAGACGGCCGCAGTCGCGTTCCACCGCCAGCGCACCCAGGTGCGCCAGCAGCGCCTTGCCCAGACCGGTGCCGCGAAACGCCGGCTGCACGTAGAGGTCTTCCAGGTACAGCCCGGGCTTGCCCAGGAAGGTGCTGAAGTTGGTGAAGAAGAGCGCGAAGGCGACCACCTGTCCACTCACTTCGCCCACCACCGCCTCGGCCGCCGGTCGCGGGCCAAAGAGGTGGGGCCGCAGCGATTCCGGCGTGACGACGACGAGGTGCTCGAGCTTCTCGAACACCGCCAGCTCGCGGATGAGGGCGACGATGGCGGGCAGGTCGGCGGGCGTAGCGGGGCGCAGGGTGTGGGTGGGGGCGGGTGTTTGCATGGGCGCATTCTCGCGCGGCGTCCCGCGCAGGACAGCACGGTCGCGCGCCCTGGCCTAGAGTGGCGCCATGAACCCGACACCCTACCCCGTGCGCCGCGCGGCGTCACCGGCCTTCGTGCCCTTGCGCCACCTGCGTTACCACGTCCATACCTGGGGCGACGCGTCGCTGGCCAGCCCCGACCGCCCTCCCCTCGTGCTGCTGCACGGCTGGATGGACGTGGGTGCCTCCTTCCAGTTCCTGGTCGACGCGCTGGCCGAGGCCGAGGGTTTCGAGCGCCATGTCGTCGCACCCGACTGGCGCGGCTTCGGCCTCACCGAAGCACCCGGCGCCGACACCTACTGGTTCCCCGACTACCTCGGCGACCTCGACGCGCTGCTCGACGCCCTGCTGCCCGCCGAACGCTTCCCCGCCGTCGACCTGCTCGGCCACAGCATGGGTGGCAACGTCGTGATGAGCTACGCCGGCCTGCGGCCGAATCGCATCCGCCGGCTCGTCAACCTGGAAGGTTTCGGCCTGCCGGCCACGAAGCCCCACCACGCGCCGAAGCGGCTGGTGCAGTGGCTCGACGATCTGAAGACACCGCAGCGGCTGCGCGACTACGCCAGCCTCGACGAGGTGATACAGCGCCTGCTGAAGAACAACCCGCTGCTCACCCCCGACAAGGCCGCCTGGCTGGCGCCGCACTGGGCGCGGCCCACGGCCGACGGCCGCTGGCACATCCTGGGCGACCCGGCGCACAAACGTGTCAACCCCGTGCTCTACCGCGTCGACGAGGTGCTTCAGACGTGGAAGCTGATCACGGCGCCGCTGCTGTGGGCCGAAGGTGACCTCACCGACACTGCGAAGTGGTGGGGCCACCGCTACTCGAAAGACGAGTTCCACGCCCGCCTCGCAACCGTGCCGCAGGTGCACAAGGTCATGCTCAGCCCCTGCGGCCACATGCTCCACCACGACCAGCCGCAGGCCCTGGCGCAGCATCTGAGGGCATTCCTCGCATGAGAGAATCGCGGGCTTGCACCGAGGTACAAAGCCCACCATGGACATCGAACACATCAACTCGATCGGCACGCTGCTCGCCGACCTGAGCGCCCGCACCGAGCAGCTTCGGGGGTATCTTTGACTACGACCGCAAAGCCCTGCGGTTGAACGAAGTCAACGCCGCGCTGGAGAACCCCGCGGTGTGGAACGAACCCAAGCGTGCCCAGGAACTGGGGCGCGAGAAAAAGACGCTGGAGACCGTGGTCGAGACCATCGACCACCTGCACGGCAACCTCGCCGACAACACCGAGCTCTTCGAGATGAGCAAGGCCGAGGGCGACGAGGACGGCATGAAGGCCATCGAGGCCGAGGCGCAGGCGCTGCAGAAGTCGGTCGAGGAACTCGAGTTCCGCCGCATGTTCAGCAACCCCGCCGACCCGCTGAACTGTTTCGTCGACATCCAGGCCGGCGCGGGTGGTACCGAGGCCTGCGACTGGGCCGGCATGCTGCTGCGCCAGTACCTGAAGTACTGCGAACGCAAGGGCTGGAAGGCCACGGTCGAGGACGAGACACCGGGCGACGTGGCCGGCATCAAGAGCGCGACCTTCAAGGTCGAGGGCGACTACGCCTTCGGCCACCTGCGCACCGAGACCGGAGTGCACCGCCTGGTGCGCAAGAGCCCCTTCGACAGTTCGGGCGGGCGCCACACCAGCTTCGCGTCGCTCTTCGTCTACCCCGAGATCGACGAGACCATCGAGATCGAGATCAACCCGGCCGACGTGCGCACCGACACCTACCGTGCCAGCGGCGCCGGCGGCCAGCACATCAACAAGACCGACTCGGCGGTGCGGCTGACGCACATCCCCAGCGGCATCGTCGTGCAGTGCCAGGAAGGCCGCAGCCAGCATGGCAACCGCGACATCGCCTGGCAGCGCCTGCGCTCCAAGCTCTATGACTTCGAACTGCGCAAGCAGCAGGAAGCGCAGCAGAAGCTGGAAGACACCAAGACCGATGTCGGCTGGGGCCACCAGATCCGCAGCTACGTGCTCGACAACAGCCGCATCAAGGACCTGCGCACCAACGTCGAAGTCAGCGCCACGCAGAAGATCCTCGACGGCGACCTCGACGTCTTCATCGAAGCCAGCCTCAAGCAGGGCCTTTGACGCCCACGCGTCGAACTCACACGGAGACCACGCCGCATGCGTGAAGCCACCACCACCCTCGTGCGCCGTGAGGCCTACGCGCCGCCGGCGTTTTTCATCCGCAGCGCCGAGCTGACGTTCGACCTCGACCCGGCCAAGACCATCGTCGCGAGCAAGCTGCGCATCGAACGGAATGCGTCACAGCCGGCCCAGCCGCTGCGCCTGCACGGCGAGGGCCTGACCCTGCTGCGCGTGCTGGCCGACGGCGCCAGCGTCAGCTTCCGCCATGAACACAGCGAACGGGGTGACGAGCTCGTCATCGACAACCCGCCCGCTTCGAGCAGCTTCACGCTCGAGATCCGCAACACCTGCGCGCCCGACAAGAACACCGAGCTCAGCGGCCTGTACACCAGCGGCGGCGGCTTCTTCACGCAATGCGAGGCCGAGGGTTTCCGCCGCATCACCTACTTCCTCGACCGCCCCGACGTGATGGCGGTCTACACCGTGACGCTGCGCGCCGACAAGTTGAAGTACCCGGTGCTGCTGAGCAACGGCAACCTGGTCGAGGAAGGCCCGCTCGACCATGGCCGCCATTACGCCAAATGGCACGACCCCTTCCCCAAGCCCAGCTACCTGTTTGCACTGGTGGCCGGCACGCTGGTCGCGCGCGAGCAGCGCATCCGCAGCCGCGCCGGCCGCGACCACCTGCTGCAGATCTACGTGCGCCCGGGCGACCTGGAGAAGACCGAACACGCGATGAACTCGCTGGTGGCCAGCCTGGTGTGGGACGAAGCCCGCTTCGGCCTCGCGCTCGACCTCGACCGCTTCATGGTCGTGGCCGTGGAGGACTACAACAGCGGCGCGATGGAGAACAAGGGCCTGAACCTGTTCAACACCAAGCTGCTGCTGGCCAGCCCCGCCACCGCCACCGACGACGACTTCATGGCCATCGAAAGTGTCATCGGCCACGAGTACTTCCACAACTGGACGGGCAACCGCATCACCTGCCGCGACTGGTTCCAGCTCTCGTTGAAGGAAGGCCTGACGGTCTTCCGCGACCAGGAATTCAGCATGGACATGGCCGGCAGCGCGTCGGCCCGCGCCGTCAAGCGCATCGACGACGTGCTGCGCCTGCGGGCGATGCAGTTCCCGGAAGACGCCGGCCCGATGGCGCACCCGGTGCGGCCCGACAGCTACCTCGAGATCAACAACTTCTATACCGCCACCGTCTACGAAAAGGGTGCCGAGGTCGTGCGCATGATGCACACGCTGGTGGGCCGCGAGGGCTTTCGCCGCGGCATGGACCTCTACTTCCAGCGCCACGACGGCCAGGCCGTGACCTGCGACGACTTCGCGCAGGCCATCGCCGACGCCAACCCCGGCAGCGAACTGAGCTCGCGGCTCGACAGCTTCAAGCGCTGGTACGCGCAGGCCGGCACGCCGTGTGTCACCGCGCAGGGCCAGTACGACCCCGAGAGCCAGCGCTACACGCTGACGCTGGCGCAGCACAGCGAGCCTTCGCCCGGCCAGCCGAGCAAGCTGCCCTTCGTCATTCCTGTGCTGACGGGGCTGCTGGCCGCCAGCGGCCGCGTGCTCGCGCCCGAGCGCCTGCTGGTGCTGGAAGAAGCGCAGCAGAGCTTCGTCTTCGAAGGCGTCACGGCGCAGCCCGTGCCTTCGATGCTGCGCGGCTTCTCGGCACCGGTGCGGCTGGACGACGGACTGTCTGACGTCGAACGCGTGATCCTGCTGGCCCACGACAGCGACGCCTTCAACCGCTGGGAAGCCGGCCAGCGCCTGATGCTGGCGCGCCTGCTGCGTGCCGTGAACGGCCACACCGACCCGGTACTGGACGACGGGCTGGCGCGCGCGCTGCGCAGCGTGTTGCGCGACCCCGCGCTCGACCCGGCCTTCAAGGCGTTGGCGCTGGTGGCGCCCAGCGAGAGCTACATCGCCGAACAGCTCACCGCCGCCGACCCGCAGCGCATCCACGCCGTGCGCGAGCACTGGCTGGCCCTGCTGGCCGCGCAGCTACACGACGACTGGGCCTGGGCGTTCGAGACGCATCAGGTGAAGGACGGCTACAGCCCGGTGGTCACCCAGGCCGGCCCGCGCGCGCTGGCCAACCTGGCGCTGCAGATGCTGTGCCTGCACGCCGTGCGCAGCGGCAACGCGCTGTGGCCCGGCCGCGCCTACCAGCGTTTCAAGGACGCCGCCAACATGACCGACAGGCTGGGCGCGCTGCTGGCACTGCAGGACGCCCATTCCCCGCTGGCCGAAGCCGCGCTGGAGCGCTTCCTGCTCCAGGCCGGCGGCGACGCGCTGGTGCTCGACAAGTGGTTCGCGCTGCAGGCACGCGCCAGCGAGCCGGTGCCCGAGGTGCACGGCAGCGGCCCGGGCGTGATACCGGGCAAGGTCTTCGCACGCGCCAAGGGGCTGCTGAAGCACCCCGAGTTCTCGATGCGCAACCCCAACCGCGCACGCAGCCT
>JAURZK010000079.1 GCA_030653505.1 Rubrivivax sp. | reverse complement strand
CGTGGCGGCGCGCTTGAGCGCCGCCACGCCGCGCCGGGCCTGCGCCGGGCCTGCGCCGGCACTACAGCCGGTTCACGCCCAGCACGTGCCCGACGAGCTTGCCGTCGACGTACAGCGCCCCTTCGGGTGCGCCAGCGTCGCCGTGGAACTCGATCATGGGCTCGCCTGCCACAGCGGCATGGCGGCGCATGGCCACCCGCGCCGCCAGCAGGCCGAGGGCGCGGCTGGCCATCAGCAAGGCCAGCGCCAGCAAGTCACGGGCGCGGCCTGCGCCGGGCCGGGCCGCGTCGTAGGAAAGTTCTCGCATCAACATGAGGGGTCTCCGTCGGAAGCGCTGGCCCGGTGCGGGCGGATGGCTCCCTCTTGGGTTTCAGGGCGTGGGGCGACGGTGTCGCCCTTCCAGATGGCTCACTTCCTGGCGCACGGCGCGCTCGGCCTGCTGGCGTCGCGCACCCGGGCCCGGGCGGTGGCTGCCTGCGCTGCGCCGCAGGCTGGCAACCACGAAGGGGTTGCGTGGCTTGATGGTCTTGAGGCTCAGCTTCATCGGGAATCTCCTTGGCGTTGGCGGGCGGGACGGAAAACGGCGGACCTGAAAAGCAAACGGCCCGGGTGCTGGTGCAACCCGGGCCGTGGTGGGCGGACTGTGCCGCGCCTCAAGCGTGGCCAGATCTGCACACCGGCACCCCGGGCGGGGCACCATCGAAACGAACACCGATGGCCGCAGTGGCACCGGCACCCAGCCGCGCCGCACGGGTGCGGCACAGCGGCAGGACGGTGAAGGGCAACAGCAGGTGCATGGTGTTCAAGGTGGGTTGATCGGCTGTGACGGCATCCCTGGCGGGGGTGCTTCTGCACAGGCTTGCGCAAATGATAAACACGCAGTTATCAATGCGCAAGTGATTTTCAGCAGCCGGATCCTTCAAACGTGGGATGCCGACCCGCCGGGCCTGCGGAGGGCCGCACGCGGCACGCGGCCTACTTCTTCTGCTTCAGCGGCGCAACGCCGCTCTGCGTACGCAGCCACAGCGCGTGGGCGTCCTCGGCGGCCGGCGCCAGCGGGCGTGGTGCCACGCTGCTGCCCATGCCACGCCGCAGTCCAGGGGCGGCGCCCGCCACGGGGGAGGCCGCGGGTGTCAGCACCTCGCCCAGCAGGTCCAGCAGCCGCGTGCGCGCGCGCTGCGGGTGGCGGCGGTAGTAGGTGAGCACCAGGCCGACGATGAAGCGCTCGTCGTCGTCGCGGGGCGACGACTCGTCCGCAACGGGCGCGTCGCGCATGGCCGTCGTCAGCGCCGGGCTGCCCGCCGCAGCAGCTGGCCCGTGGGGCAGGTCCATCCAGCCCGCAGGCTTGTGGCACAGGTGTTCGAACTGGCGTGCGAGGCGCTCGCCGATCTGCCGGCTGCGGCCCTTGATCTGGCTCCAGTAGCTGGGCTGTATTTGCACACGTTCGGCGAAACGCCGCTCCAGCCCACGCAGCGTGGCGGCGTCGGCGTGGCGTGCGGTGGCGCGCACGAATTCCTCGAAGAGCGCCAGCGCGTTGTCCAGGCGTACCTGGGCGAGGTCTGGGGGACTGGCTTGCATCAGGGTTGATGATAAATCTTCGTTGACCTGCCAGGGACGCCGCAGGCCCGGCCCTTAGGATCGGTGCATGGTCGCGCGCGTGCAGCCTCTTCCCGAAGTCGGTTTCCCCAATGGCGAGCAGCGCCCAGCGCTGGGCCTGGGCACCTGGCGATTCGGTGAAGCTGCAGACCGGCGTGCCGAAGAGCTCGCTTCACTGCGCCAGGCGCTCGAGATGGGCTGGCGCGTCATCGACACCGCCGAGATGTACGGCGACGGCGGCGCCGAGACGCTCACCGGCCAGGCGCTGGCCGACGCGCAGCGTGCGGGCGTGCCGCGCGGCGAGTTCTTCGTCGTCAGCAAGGCCTTGCCCGAGCACGCCGGCGCACACGCGCTGCAGGCTGCCTGCGAAGCCAGCCTGCGCCGACTGCAGCTCGACAGCATCGACCTCTACCTGCTGCACTGGCGCGGCGGCGTGCCGCTGGCCGAGACGGTGCGCGGCTTCGAGCAGCTGCAGCGGCGCGGCCTCATCCGCATGTGGGGCGTGAGCAACTTCGACCTCGACGACATGTGCGAGTTGGGCGCCGCGCCCGGTGGCAAGGCCTGCGCGACGAACCAGGTCTACTACTCGCTCAGCCAGCGCGGCGTCGAACACGACCTGCTGCCCTGGCAGCGTGTGCAGCAGATGCCGCTGATGGCCTACAGCCCCTTCGACCAGGGTGAACTCGTCGACCACCCGCGGCTGCGGCCCGTGGCCGAGCGGCACCGCGCCACGCCGGCGCAGGTGGCGCTGGCCTGGCTGCTGCGCCAGCGGGGGGTGATGGCCATCCCCAAGGCCGGCAATGCGCTGCACCTGCGCCACAACTGGGCGGCGCAACAGGTGCGGCTGACGGCCGAGGACCTGGCAGAGCTCGACCACCACTTTGCGCCGCCCACCGAGCGCCAGCCGCTGGCTGTTCGCTGAGGGCCCCGCCGCAGAAAGGCCCGGGCCTTCAGACCGGAGCCCGCAGAACAACCGCGTGGTTGTCGGGGGCCAGCGCCACGGGCCAGGCCAGCATGCGCGCCGCATGCCGCAGATGCCAGCGCGCGGCGCCACGCGCGGCATGCAACGTGACGCCTGCGCCGCCGGGCCAGGACACCAGCGCGCAAGGTTCGGTCAGTTCGGCCACACGCGTGAAGGCCCGCGGCTGCGCCGGGTGCCACCACAGCCCCAGGCGCTGCTTCTGGGCGCTGATGACAAAACCACCGCCCGGCCCGGCGGCAATGTCACCGGCGTAACCCCCTGCCGAGGCATCGGGGCAGGGCAGGCTGAGCGACTCGCCGTCGAAGACCGCCAGTGTGGGCGCCTCTGCGCGCTGTGCGGCGCCGTCGTGCTCGGCCTGCAGGGCGATGCCCAGCAGCGGCTGCGCGTCGGCCGACCAGGCGATGTGGCGCAGGCTCAAGCGAGGGTCGGGCAGCGTCCAGCGCCCTTCGACACGGCCGCTGGCCGGATCGATGCGCACCAGACAGGGCGCCATGTCGTCCAGCCTCAGCTTGCGACCGTTGGCGTCGCGCGGGATGCCGCCGTTGGCAACCATCAGGTGGCCGTTGGGCGTGGGCAGCATCTGGTGCGGGTCGATGCCGCCGCTGGTGAACTGCGACACGCGGGCCAGCGTGCGCGTGTCGCGCACGCTGATCCAGCCCTGGCCGCTGACCGGGTCGGTCTCGACCGTGTAGAGCCAGCGGCCATCTGCGCTGACGCCGACGTGGCCGTCGAAGGTGCGCGCGTTTGTGTCGATGCTGATGTCGTGGCGCGCCACCACCTGCCCCTGCGTGTCGCAGCGCAGCAGCCAGCGGCCGGGGCGCGTGGCCACGGCCGCATAACCGCCGTCGGCCAGCGCCAGCAGGCCGTGGCCGCGCGTGGGCACCGGCGTGGCACCCAGCAAGCGCAGTGTGCCGGCGTCCCACGCGATCTCGACGATGCCGACGTGGTCGCCGCTGGGGCTGTCGGCGCTGCCTGCACCGCTTCCGCCCAGGCGCCAGGCCGTGGCCAGGCGCTGTACGTTCGCGCCAGGGCCATCGGGTTCGCCGGCTGGGGCGGACGTCGCGAAGGCTTGCGGGGCGCCCATTGCCAGCATGTTGGCGATCAGGCTGCGCCGGGAGACGTGCATGTTCTGCATGGCAGGCTCCAGATCAGAACTTCACGGCGGTGGTGAGTTGCACCGTGCGCGGTTTGCCGGCGATGTAGTGGCCGCGGTAAAGCGAGTCGGCGTAGAGCTTGTTGGCGATGTTGCTGATGTTCAGCTTGAAGAGCACGGCGCCGGTGTCGAACTCGGCCATCACGTCACCGGTGACGAAGCCGCGCGCGACGATGGCGCTCTGCTGCGGCGTGTCCTTGCTGCGTGCGTTCAGGCCGGCGCCCAGACGCAGCTTGGGCGTGAGCTGGTAGGTGCTCCACACGGTGCCGGAGAACTTCGGCGTCAGCCCGGGGCGTTGGCCGACCGTCTCGCCCGTCAGCGAGGTGCCCAGCACCGACGAAGCCTTGTCCACCTCGGCATCGGGGATCCAGGCCACCGACACATAGGCCTCCCACTTCGACGTAATGCGCCCCGCCAGGTCGACTTCCAGGCCGGCAGCATGGCGTTCGCCCGACAGCACGTAGTTCGTCGGGCTCACCGACTCCTCGTCGCGGTTGCGCTCGTTGAACTTGGCGGCGTGGAAGAGCGCCAGGCGCAGCGTGGCCTTGCCGTCGTCGCTGTCGATCTTGGCGCCGAGTTCGAAGTTGCGGCTCATCTCCGGCGGCGTGTTGCTGCCCAGCGCGTCGTACTGGTAGGCGTCGCCCGAGGTGTTGAAGCTGGTGCCGTAGCTGAAGTGGAAACTCGACAGCGGCGTGGGCTGCCATAGCGCGCCCAGGCGGTGGCTGCTCAGGCTGTCGGCGCGCCCGCGATCGGCGGCCAGCGCGCCGAAGTTGGCGGCGGCGGTGCTGAAGCTGCGGTACCTGCCTTCGAAACGGTCCCAGCGCAGGCCGCCCAGCAGTTTCCAGGTCGGGCTGATCTGCACCAGGTCCTGCACATACAGGCCCAGCGCCTCGCTGCTGAAGTCGCGGTTCTTGTTGACGGCGCGCAGCGACTCGTCGACCCACCCGCCGCCGCGGTTCTGCGCCGCGATGATGGGAGGCTTGATCAGCGCACCTGCGGCCGGGTTGGCCACGACGTAGCCCGTGAAGTCGTCGTCGGTGTAGTCAACGCCGGCCTGTACCGAGTGTTTGACCCCCCATGCCTGGAACCGGGTGTCGACGTCGCTCTGGAAGGTGATGGCGTCCAGGTCCTGGATCTTCGCGTGCGTGCTGGTGCCTCCCGAGCGCTGGAAGACCGTGTCGGGCCCGAAGACGAAGGCAGGGTTGTTGCCGGCGAGGCCACCGGGCTGCAGCGCCGCGGCGGCAAAGCGCACCGCGCTGGCACGCTGGTCGCGTTCGTAGCGGCCCAGGCGCAGCGTGGTCTTCCACTCGCTGCGATCGGCGAAGCGTTTGGTGTAGCCCAGCGTGGCCATGCTGGCGCTGCCCAGGCTCACGTCGCTCAGCGCGCCGTAGTAGCTGTTCGGGTCCAGCGGCAGCATCTGGCCGTTCAGCCAGGGCAGGCCGTAGTTGATGCCGTTGTTGTTGTCCAGGTGGTAGAGGCTGACCAGGAACTCGTCGCTGGTGCCTATGCCCCAGCGGAAGCTGGGCGCGATGCCGGCCTTGTCGATCTTCGCGCCGTAGTTGTCGGCGAGGTTGACCATGGCGTTGATGCGGAAGGCTGCGTTGTCGCCCGTCTTCACGTTCAGGTCGGCGGTGCCGCGCAGGAAGCCGCCGTTGCCTAAAGTGACGGCCACCTCGTTGGCCGCGAACAGCGTCGGCAGCTTGCTCACCTGGTTGACCGCGCCGCCCGTGCTGCCGCGCCCGAACAGCATGCTGGCGCTGCCGCGCAGCACTTCCAGGCGGTCCCAGTTGAAGGTGTCGCGTTCATAGAAGGCGGGGTCGCGCAGGCCGTCGACGAAGATGTCGCCCGTGGCCTGCAACGAGAAGCCGCGCAGGCGGATGTCCTCTTCACCGCCCTCGGCGGCCAGGAAGCTGATGCCGGCGGTGTTCTTCAGCGTGTCCTTCAGCGTGTCGAGGTTGCGGTCGTCGATCAGTCGTTCAGTCACCACGGTCACGCTCTGCGGCACGTCGCGCAGTTCCTGCCGGCCCTTGCCGATGGTGGTGGTCGTGGCCTGCACCGTCTCCTTGCCGGTGGGTTCGGCGGCGGCGCGGGCGCGGATGATGGGCAGCACGGTGGCGCTGCCGGGGGTTGCCGACGGCGCTGAAGCCGGTGCGGCCGCGGCCGGTGCGGCGGTCTGCGCCTGGGGGGTGCCCGCCAGGCCGAAGCCGAGCGCGAGGGCGGTGGCCAACGGGCGCAGCGTGAAGGGGCAGCGAAGAGCGTGGTTGGTCTTCATGGAACTTGTACTCGGGGTCGTGTTCGTGGCGGGCACGGCCTTCCCCACACGGCCGCGCTGGGCGGGCAGTGACGGCGGGGCAGGCTCGGGTGTGTAGGTGCGGCGTGCGCGGCTCAGCGGGCTTCGGGTTCGCTGACGAAGCCGATGCGCGTGAGCCCCGCGCGCGTGGCGTCGGCCAGGGTCTCGGCGACGGCGCGGTAGGCGGTGGCCTGGTCGGCCCGCAGGTGGACCTGCGGTTGTTCTGCCCCCTGGCCGGCACGGCTGAAGCGCTCTGCCGCGGCATCACGCGTGACGGGTTCACCGTTCCAGTAGCGCTGGCCGGCGGCGTCGATGGCGAAGTCGATCTTCCCCGGTGGCGGCGTGTTCGGCTGTGCGTTCACGCGCGGCAGTTCCAGCTTCACGGCATGCGTGAGCAGGGGCGCGGTGACGATGAAGATCACCAGCAGCACCAGCATC
>JAURZK010000076.1 GCA_030653505.1 Rubrivivax sp. | reverse complement strand
TGCACGTTCAGGATCTGCTCGCGGCCACGCACATCGGGCAGCGTCACGTAGACCTGGCGGTCGAAACGGCCCGGGCGCAGCAGCGCGGGGTCGAGGATGTCGGGCCGGTTGGTGGCCGCCATCACGATGACGCCCACGTTGGTCTCGAAGCCGTCCATCTCGACCAGCATCTGGTTCAGCGTCTGCTCGCGTTCGTCATTGCCGCCGCCCAGGCCGGCACCACGGTGGCGACCGACGGCGTCGATTTCGTCGATGAAGATGATGCAGGGTGCACTCTTCTTCGCCTGCTCGAACATGTCGCGCACTCGTGCCGCACCCACACCGACGAACATCTCGACGAAGTCGGAGCCGCTGATGCTGAAGAAGGGCACTTTTGCCTCGCCGGCAATGGCCTTGGCCAGCAGCGTCTTGCCAGTGCCCGGGGGCCCGACCAGCAGCACGCCACGCGGGATGCGACCACCCAGCTTCTGGAACTTCTGCGGGTCCTTCAGGAAGTCGACGAGCTCCTTGACCTCTTCCTTGGCCTCGTCGCAACCTGCGACGTCGGCGAAGGTGGTGGTGTTGTTGGCCTCGTCGAGCATGCGCGCCTTGCTCTTGCCGAAGCTGAAGGCACCGCCCTTGCCGCCGCCCTGCATCTGGCGCATGAAGTAGATCCAGACGCCAATAAGCAGCAGCATCGGGCCCCAGCTGACGAGGATGCTCATCAGCAGGCTGGGCTCTTCACGCGGGCGCACGTCGAACTTCACATCGTTGGCGATGAGGTCACCGACCAGGCCGCGGTCGAGGTAGGTGGCGGTGCTGCGCAGGCGCTTGTCGTCGGCGGTGACGGCGATGATCTCGGTGCCGCCGCCCGGGCTTTCCTGCAGCGTGACGGCCTTGATGCGGCGGCTGCGCACTTCCTCGAGGAAGTCGGAGTAACCGACCTGGTTGCCCTGCGCAACACCGCGGTCGAATTGCTTGAAGACGGTGAAGAGCACGAGGGCAATCACCAGCCACACGGCTACTTTCGAAAACCACTGATTGTTCACCGCGGCTCCTTTTCCAGTTCGGCGGCACGACGTGCCGAAATGGGCGCGCCGGATTCCACGGTATTTGGGGTCGATTCTAGGGCAGTCAAGGGTAGAGGGCAGCCGGTGGCTCGCGGTTGAGAAGTGGGACAGGATTCGGCGCTGTTTCGCGGTTTGCACCGGCATGCGGCCAACTTGCCGCCAAGGCTAGCGGCCTTTCAGTCCCACGCCGACGAGAAAGGTCTCTGAGGACTTGTCGCGCGAGGCCTTGGGTTTCATCGGTTTGACGACACGGAAGGTGTCCTTGAAGAGCCTGGCGAGCTGCTCGTAGCCGCTGCCGTGGAAGGCCTTGCACACCAGCGCGCCCTCGGGGCGCAGGTGTCCGACAGCGAACTCGACCGCAAGTTCAATCAGGTGCGACATGCGGGCCGCGTCGGTGTCGGCGATGCCCGACAGGTTGGGTGCCATGTCCGACACCACCACGTCCACCGGCCGTCCGGCGAGCAGCGCGTGCAGTTGCTGCGCCACGGCTTCGTCCCGGAAGTCGCCGTGGATGAAGCTCACGCCCTCGATGGGCGCCATCTCCAGGACGTCGAGCGCAATCAAGGTGCCGTTCAGGGCCCCGGCCGCGGCGCCTTCGGGCGCAAAGCGGCGGCGCAGGTACTGGCTCCAGGCGCCGGGTGCCGATCCCAGGTCGACCACCACCTGGCCGGGACGGATGAGGCGCAGCGCCTCGTCGATCTCCTTGAGCTTGTAGGCGGCGCGGGCGCGGTAGCCCTCGGCCTTCGCCAACTTCACGTAGGTGTCGTTGACGTGGTCGTTGAGCCACGCCTTGTTGATCTTCTTGCTCTTGCTGTCAATCTTCATTCGCGTCCGATAATACGCAGATGACCGCCATACAGCTCACCCCCGCCGAACGCAAGGCCCACCGTTCCGACGCCCATCACCTCGACCCGGTCGTCATGATCGGCGGCGACGGGCTCACGCCCGCCGTGCAGAAGGAGGTCGACGCGGCGCTGAACGCCCACGGCCTGATCAAGGTGCGTGTGTTCTCCGACGACCGCGCCGCGCGCGAGGCGATGTTCGCCACGCTGTCGGATGCACTGTCCGCCGCCCCCATCCAGCACATCGGCAAGCTGCTGGTGATGTGGCGGCCGATCCCGCCCAAGGAAGACACACCGCGCGACGACCGCATGCCGGGGCCGCGCACGGTGAAGATCGTCAGCTTCTCCAAGAGCGGCAACCACCGTGCCACGGTGAAGAAGGTCAAAGTCTTCGGCAATGAACGCGTTACCGCCGGCGGCCAGATCAAGCGCGTGAAGAAGCGCGTGATCAGCACCAAGAAGAAGGCGCAGAACGCCTGACCTGGCAAGGCGGACGCGTTTCAGGCCGAGGCGCCGGCGGCGCGCGGCGACACTGCGCGCCAGGCCAGCGCCAGCACCAGCAGCGTTTTCAGCACGTAGAAGCCCGCGCTGACGGCGTGCAGCTGCCCGAAGCTCAGCGCACCCTGCCCCATCCGTGCTGCCGGCATCAGCGGCTGCATGCCGAAGTAGCCCGCCACGGTGCAGAACACCGCCCCCAGCGCCAGCACCATGCCGACGCTGAACTGCGGGCCGGTGCGGGCCAGCGCGGCACGGCGTGCGGCCACGCGCTCCAGCACCAGCAGCAGCAGGCCCAGCGCCAGGCTGGTGTAGGCCTCCTGCGCCAGCATGCGGCCGACCAGGCGCCCAGCCTCGGCGCCGGCAAGTTGCGAGAACACCGCGGGTGTGGCCAGCAGCGCCACGCACAGCAGCCAGCCGGCCCACAGGCCTGGCAGCAACCGGCGCAGGCGCTCCAGAGCGGCCGACATCAGAGGTAGCGCACGTCCACGATCTCCCAGTGGCGCACACCACCGGGCGCCACGACCTCGGCCACGTCACCGGCTTCCTTGCCGATGAGGGCACGCGCGATGGGGCTGCTGATGGAGATCAGGCCCTGCTTGAGGTCGGCCTCGTCGTCACCGACGATCTGGTAGCGCGCCTGGGTGCCGCCGGCCTGGTCTTCCAGGTCGACCGTGGCGCCGAAGACGACCTTGCCGCCGGCGTCCAGCGCGGCAGGGTCGATGACCTGGGCAGCGGCCAGCTTGGACTCGATCTCCTTGATGCGGCCCTCGATGAAACCCTGCTTGTCCTTGGCGGCTTCGTATTCGGCATTTTCCGACAGGTCGCCCTGGGCGCGGGCCTCGGAGATGGCCTGGATCACGGCGTGCCGTTCCACCGACTTGAGCCGGTGCAGTTCGCTCTTCAGCAATTCGGCGCCGCGACGCGTGAGGGGAATGGTGACCATGGGGCAACGTCTGCTGTGGGTAACTGGTGGCAAAAGTGAATCCGCCGCAGGGGGCCCGATGACGGGCAGCCTGCGGCGGAGAACGAGTCGCGAGTTTAGCGCCAAGCGCGCGCTGCGGCGAGCCCCTGACCCGGCCGCCGCCGGCGAGATGTCAGGGCAGCTCGGCGTGCAGTTCCTGCAGCGAGCTGACGCTCAGCGTTTCCTGGTGCTTCAGCGCCTCGGTGGCGGCTTCCGCGCCGGCCATGGTCGTGTAGTACGTGATGCGGTTGGCGAGCGACGCGGTGCGGATGTAGCGTGAGTCCGCAATCGCCGTGCGGGTTTCGTCGACCGTGGTGTAGACGAGCTGGATCTCGCCTGCCTTGACCATGTCGGCGATGTGCGGCCGGCCGTCCTTGACCTTGTTGACCACGCGCACGGGGATGCCGGCCGCCGCAATCGCCGCGGCCGTGCCCTTGGTGGCGACGACCTGGAAGCCCAGCGCGACGAGATCGCCGGCGACGACGACGGCTCGCGCCTTGTCGCTGTCCTTCACCGTGATCACCACGGTGCCCTTGGCCGGCAGGCGCGAACCGGCACCCAGCTGGCTCTTGAGCATGGCTTCGCCGAAGCTGCGGCCGACGCCCATCACCTCGCCGGTGGAACGCATTTCGGGCCCGAGGATCGGGTCTACGCCGGGGAACTTGTTGAAGGGGAAGACGGCTTCCTTGATGCTGAAGTAAGGCGGGATGACCTCCCGCGGCGCAAGGCCGTCGGCGCCGGTCTGCGAAGCCAGCGACTGTCCGACCATGCAGCGTGCCGCGATCTTCGCCAGCGACTGCCCTGTCGCCTTGCTCACATACGGCACGGTGCGCGAGGCACGCGGGTTCACTTCCAGCACGTAGACCACGGCATCGTCACCCTCGCCCTGGATGGCGAACTGCGTGTTCATCAGCCCCACGACCTTCAGCGCGCGTGCCATCACCGCCGCCTGGCGGCGCATCTCGTCCTGCAGCGCCGCGCTCAGCGTGTAGGGCGGCAAGGAGCAGGCCGAATCGCCACTGTGTATGCCCGCGGCTTCCACGTGCTCCATGATGCCGCCGATCATCACCGCGCCAGTGGCGTCGGCGATGCAGTCGACGTCGACCTCGATCGCGTCGTCGAGGAAGCGGTCGAGCAGCACGGGCGATTTCTCGCTCACCTGCACCGCCTCGCGCATGTAGCGGTTCAGGTCCTTGTCGCCGTGCACGATCTCCATCGCGCGGCCGCCCAGCACGTAGCTCGGGCGCACCACCAGCGGGTAGCCGATCTCCGCGGCCAGTGCCAGCGCCTGCTCTTCGGTGCGCGCCGTGCGGTTCGGGGGCTGCCTCAGGCCCAGCCGGTGCAGCAGCTGCTGGAAGCGCTCGCGGTCTTCGGCGATGTCGATGCTGTCGGGGCTGGTGCCGATGATGGGCACGCCGGCCCGCTCCAGGTCGAGTGCCAGCTTCAGCGGTGTCTGGCCGCCGTACTGCACGATGACGCCCAGCGGCTGCTCCTTGGCGACGATCTCCAGCACGTCCTCCAGCGTCACCGGCTCGAAGTAGAGGCGGTCGCTGGTGTCGTAGTCGGTGGAGACGGTCTCGGGGTTGCAGTTGACCATGATGGTCTCGTAGCCGTCTTCGCGCATGGCCAGCGCGGCGTGCACGCAGCAGTAGTCGAACTCGATGCCCTGGCCGATGCGGTTGGGCCCGCCGCCCAGCACCATGATCTTCTTGCGCGTGCTCGGCTCGGCCTCGCATTCCTCGTCGTAGGTGGAATACATGTAGGCCGTCTGCGTCGCGAACTCGGCGGCACACGTGTCGACACGCTTGTAGACCGGGCGCACGCCGAAGGCATGGCGGCGCTCACGCACCGCGTGCTGGTGGGTGCCCATCAGCTTGGCCAGGCGGCGGTCCGAGAAGCCCTTCTGCTTCAGGAAACGCAGTTCTGCGACGGTCAGGCCCGCCAGATCGCGCGCCTTGAGCTGCTGCTCGATCTGGATCAACTCCTCAATCTGCGCCAGGAACCAGGGGTCGACCGCCGTCTCCTCGAAGATCTCGTCCAGCGACATGCCGATGCGGAAGGCGTCAGCCAGGTAGAGGATGCGCTCGGGGCCGGCGTTGCCGATCTCGTCGACGATCTCGTCGCGGTCGCTTTCCTTGCAGGACGTGCGTTCGCTGAGGCCGTCGATGCCCGTCTCCAGCCCGCGCAGCGCTTTCTGGAAACTTTCCTGGAAGGTGCGGCCGATGGCCATCACCTCGCCGACGCTCTTCATCTGCGTCGTCAGGTGCGGATCGGCGGCCGGGAACTTCTCGAAGGCGAAGCGCGGGATCTTCGTCACCACGTAGTCGATGCTGGGCTCGAAGCTCGCCGGCGTGGCGCCGCCGGTGATGTCGTTGCGCAGTTCGTCGAGCGTATAGCCCACGGCCAGCTTGGCCGCCACCTTCGCGATCGGGAAGCCCGTGGCCTTGGACGCCAGCGCCGACGAACGCGACACGCGCGGGTTCATCTCGATGACGATGAGCCGGCCGTTCTGCGGGTTGACCGAGAACTGCACGTTGCTGCCGCCGGTGTCGACGCCGATCTCGCGCAGGATGGCGATGCTGGCGTTGCGCATCACCTGGTACTCCTTGTCGGTGAGCGTCTGCGCCGGGGCCACGGTGATGCTGTCACCGGTGTGGATGCCCATCGGGTCGAGGTTCTCGATGCTGCACACGATGATGCAGTTGTCGGCGCGGTCGCGCACGACTTCCATCTCGAACTCCTTCCAGCCGATCAGGCTCTCTTCGATCAGCAGTTCCTTGGTCGGGGAAAGGTCGAGGCCGCGTTTGCA
>JAURZK010000072.1 GCA_030653505.1 Rubrivivax sp. | reverse complement strand
GGGCTGGGCCCCTTCGCCGGCACGCTGGCGCTGGCGCTGCACACCACCGGTGTGCTGGGCCGCCTGTTCGCCGAGGCGCTGGAGAACGCCCCCGCCGGGCCCGCCGATGCGCTGCGCGCGCAGGGCGTGGGCAAGGCGCGTGTTTTCCTCTACGCCACGCTGCCGCAGGTGCTGCCGCAGCTGCTGAGCTACACGCTCTACCGCTGGGAAAACAACATTCGCGCCGCCGCCGTGCTGGGCGTGGTGGGTGCCGGCGGGCTGGGGCAGCTGCTGTCCTTCCACATGGGCCTCTTCCACATGGGCAAGACGGCCACGATCCTGGCCGCGATGCTGGCACTGGTGGCGGCGGTGGACGCGCTCAGCTACGGCGCCCGGCGCTGGATGACGCGCTGAGGGCCAGGCCGACGCACGTCAGCCACCGAGGCCGCCGCGTCGCGGTCAGAATGCCGGGCAGGCACCGCAGCCCAGCCTGACCATGACCCCCGTGCGCTTCCTCGCCGCCCTGATCTGGGCCCTGATGGTCTTCATCGCCGTCCGCCAGGGCCTGTCGCTGGCCGGCACGCCGCTGCCTGGCGGCTTCATGCCCGACCTCAAGGGCTGGGTGACGCTGGCGCTGCCGGCCTTCTTCGCCGCCACGCTGCCGCTGTGGATGCGCGGCCATCCGCTGGACATGAAGCAGATCCGCGTCGGCGTCGACAGCCATTTCACGCCCGGCACCTATGACCGCTTCGTGCACACTGTGCGCCCGCTGCAGTTGATGGCGATGGTGGGCACGGTCACCGGCGTCACCTGCCTGCTGGTCAGCCGCAGCGCCGACACGCCGCCGGCGGTCTACGCCACGGGTCTGTTCTTCCTCTCGGCTGGCATCGGCTTCTTCGCCTGCCTGCTGCTGCTGCGCTCGCGCGGCCACCGCCTCGAGTGAGCCGCCCTTGCTGCTGAAAACCGCCGACGAGGCCGCCGCACTCGTGCAGCCGGGCTGGACGGTGGCCTGCGCCGGCTTCGTCGGCGCCGGCCATGCCGAGGCGGTGACAGCGGCGCTGGAGCGGCGCTTCCTGGCCACCGGCGAGCCGCGCGACCTGACTCTGGTGTACTCCGCCGGACAGGGCGACCGCGGGCGCCGCGGCGTGAACCACTTCGGCAACGCCGGCATGACGCGTGTGGTCTGCGGCGGCCACTGGCGTTCGGCGCCCCGACTTTCGGCGCTGGCGCTGGCCGAGGCGTGTGAGGGCTGGAACCTGCCGCAGGGCGTCATCACGCACCTCTACCGCGCCATCGCCGCCGGCCAGCCGGGGCTGCTGACGCGCGTCGGCCTGCACACCTTCGTCGACCCGCGCACCACGCTGGATGCACGTTACCAGGGCGGTGCCGTCAACCGCCGTGCGCTGCAGGCGCTGGCCGCGGGGCGCAGGCCCTGGGTCGAGGCGGTGCACTTCCGCGGCGAGGAGATGCTGTTCTACCCCGCCTTCCCCGTGCACTGCGCGCTGCTGCGTGCCACCAGCGCCGATGCACGCGGCAACCTCAGCGCGCATGGCGAGGCCTTCCACCACGAACTGCTGGCGGTGGCGCAGGCAGCGCGCAACAGCGGCGGGCTGGTCGTCGCGCAGGTGAAGGCCCTGGTCGACCACCACGACACGCTGGCGCCCGTCCGCGTGCCGGGCCACCTGGTCGACGTGGTGGTGGTCAACACCGACCCCGACCTGCACCGCATCACCTTCGGCGAGCAGGACAACCCGGGTTACCTGCAGCCCTGGCGCGGCGAGGCCGCCGACGCCGCCGAGCTGTCAGCCGCTGCGGCGGCCGTCGACACGGCCATGCTGGACGCACGCACCCTGGTGCAGCGCCGTGCCGTGCTGGAGCTGGCGCAGCGCCGCCACCGCGTCGTGAACCTGGGTGTCGGGATGCCGGCCGCCGTGGGCGCGATGGCCCGTGCAGCGGGCGTCGGCGGCTTCACGTTGACGGTGGAAGCCGGGCCCATCGGTGGCACACCGGCCGACGGCCTGAGTTTCGGCGCCTCGGCCTGGCCCGAGGCTGTGGTCGACCAGCCGGCACAGTTCGACTTCTACGACGGCGGCGGCATCGACCTGGCGGTGCTGGGCATGGCCGAACTGGATGCTTCAGGCAACGTCAACGTCAGCCGTTTCGGCGAGGGTGATGCGGCATCGATCGCTGGCGTGGGTGGTTTCATCAACATCACCCAGGGCGCGCGGGCGCTGGTCTTCGTCGGCACGCTCACCGCCGGCGGGCTGCAGGTGGCATCAGGTGACGGCCGCCTGCGCATCGTGCAGGAAGGGCGGGTGAAGAAGCTCGTGCCCGCCGTCTCGCACCTCAGCTACAACGCGCCCTACATGGCGCGGCGCGGGCAGCAGGTGCGCTACATCACCGAACGGGCGGTGTTCGAACTCCGTCCCGATGCACACGGCACACCGCGCCTGACGCTGATCGAGATCGCGCCCGGTGTCGACCTGCAGCGCGACGTGCTCGACGCCTGTGGCACGCCGGTGGCGGTGGCGGCCGATCTGCGCACCATGGACGAGCGCATCTTCCGCGCCGGGCCCTTGCGGCTCTAGGCCGTGTTCAAGGGGGCGCGTTCACGAAGCGTCACTGTCGCCGGCATCGACGGCCGGCCCGGGGTCGGGCCAGCCCAGCAGTTCGGCCAGGCGGCGAACGACCCAGCGCGCCTCGGCCGCGTCGACCACGCCACCGTCGGCGCGCAGGCCACGCTCGAAGCGCACCAGCACATCGGCCTCGGTGACGCCGAGCTCCCACTTCTTCGTCGTCGCCTGCTCGGTGAGCATCTGCGCCAGGTCTTCGCAGAGTTCGTAGCGCGCGGCGATCTCTTCGCGCGCCGCCGTGGGCTTGATGCGCCCCGGCGGCACGAAGAGCGCCACGAACGAAGGCGGCACGACGATCTGACTGTCTTCGGTCATGGCGCATTGTGGCCGCCGGCCGCATCGCACCCCGACCGCGTCCACAAGTCGCGGCGATGCAGCGGCACGCGTCTTGCGCCGCCGCGAGAATGCCGGGTCAGCCTGCCGTAAGCCTCCATGCCCAACCCTTGCCCCCTGCCCTGCGTGCTCGACATCGAGGCTTCGGGCTTCGGCCGCAGCAGCTACCCCATCGAAGTGGGCTACGTGCTGCCCGACGGCCGCGCCGCCTGCATGCTGGTGCGGCCGGCGCCGGAGTGGACGCACTGGGACGCCGGCGCAGAGCAGGTACACGGCATCACGCGCAGCGTGCTGGCGCAGCACGGCCGCGCGGCGCGCGAGGTGGCGCTGGCGCTCAACCGCGACCTCGAGGGCCAGACCGTCTACTGCGACGGCTGGGCGCACGACTACCCTTGGCTGGCCGCGCTCTTCGAGGAAGCGGGCTTCAGCCCCAGCTTCAAGCTCGAATCGGTGGGCGCGCTGTTCGACGAGGACCACCTCGCACAGCTCGACCAGGCGCGCCGCGACGCCATCGCCGAACTGGGGCTGAAGCGTCACCGCGCCAGCAACGACGCCCGCGCGCTGCAACGCGCGCTGGGCCGCGTCGCGGTTGCCGGGTGACGTCGCGCCTTCAGCGATTCGTGGCTTCCTGCTCCTGCAGCAACCGCCACATCACCTTGCCCGCACCGCTGCGCGGCAGCGCGTCGGCGAACTCGACGACACGCGGCGCCTTGTAGACGGCCATGTGCTCGTGGGCCCAGTCCACCACCTGCTGCTCGGTGACCTGGCCGCGCGCCTCGGCACGCAGCACCACGACGGCCTTCACGCTCTCGCCGCGGTAGGCGTCGCGCGTGGCGATGACGCAGGCTTCCTGCACCCAGGGGCACTTGAAGAGCAGCAGTTCCACCTCGCTGGGCCAGACCTTGTAGCCGCTGGCGTTGATCATGCGTTTGAGGCGGTCGGTGAGGAAGAAGTAGCCCTCGTCGTCGCGCCGGCCGAGGTCACCGGTGCGGAAGAAGGGCTTGCCGTCGATGTCGATGAAGGCGGCCTTCGTCGCTTCGGGGTGGCCCCAGTAACCCTTGAAGACCATGGGCCCGTGGGTGACGATCTCGCCTACCGCGCCGCTGGGCAGTTCCTGCAGCGTATCGGGGTCGACGATGCGGCTGTCGACGCCGAAGATGGGGATGCCCAGGCACTGCAGCTTGGCGCGTTCGGGCGGGTTGGCATGGCTGGGCGCTGCGGTCTCGGTGAGGCCGTAGCCTTCGGCGAAGGTGATGCCGAATTCCTGCTGCAGGCGCTCGGCCACCGCCTGCGGCATGGCCGCGCCACCGCCCGAAAGGTAACGCAGGCTGCTGAGGTCGAAGCTGCGGTAGTTGGGGCTGCCGAAGAGGTCGATGATCATCGTCGGGATGCAGGTCCAGTGCGTGACCCGGTGGCGCGAGATCAGGCGCCCGGCGAGTTCACGGTCCCAGCGCGGCAGGATGATCACCGTGCTGCCCAGGTAGACGGGCTGCAGCACGCCGTAGAGCATGCCGGTGACGTGGAACATCGGCACCACTGCCAGGCTGACGGTCTCGGCACTGGCGCCCGACCACAGGCCTCCGGCCACGGCGTTGGGCATCAGCGTGCGGTGGCTGTGCATGCAGCCCTTGGGCAGGCCGGTGGTGCCCGAGGTGTAGGGCAGCAGCGCCAGGTCGTCGGGTTCGGCCTGGCTGGGGCCGGGTACGCGGCCGGCGGCCAGTGCATCAGCCCAGGGCGTGGCGCCGGGGGGCAGCGGGTGCTCGGCGCGCAGCCAGTCGAGCAGGGCAATCGATGGTGCCTCCTCGGGGTCCAGCGTTTCGGGCAGGGCCTCGGCAAGCCGGGTCACCAGCAGGTGCTGCAGGCGCCGCGCTTCGGGCAGGCGCAGGTTGGCCGCGGTCACGGTGGCGGCGAGGTCGGCGCTGGTGATGGCCACGCGGGCACCGGCGTCGGTGATGTAGTGGCCGAACTCGTCGGCACGGTTCATCGGGTTCACCGGCACCACCACGGCATCCGCGCGCTGCACGGCGTAGAAGCCGACCAGGAACTGCGGGCAGTTCTGCAGGTAGAGCAGCACGCGGTCGCCGCGTTGCACACCCTGGGCCTGCAGCCAGCCGGCCAGTGCCTCGGCCTGGCGCAGCAGTTCGAAGTAGCCCAGCGCTCTGCCGAAGAAGAGACAGGCCGGCTTGTTCGGGTAGCGCCGCGCGCTGACCTCGAGGTTGAACCACAGCGTCGTCTCGGGCACGACGAGTTCGCGCGGCAGGCGCTGGGGCCATGCGGCGGCGTGGGGGCGCTGATCGGCAGATGGCAAGGGGCGACTCCGGTGATGACAGCCCCAGGGTGTAGCGCCTGTCGGCCCCTGCCGTCATCGCGCTTTACCCGCAGCGCAGCGCGGCTGCGGCACGGCGCCTGGGGCTAGTTGCGCGGCTTCTCGGCGCGCCACTTCAGGCAGTCGGGATGTTCCTGGAGTGACGAGCGCAGGCACTCGCGCTCCATGCAGACAAAGTAGCTCAACGGGTTGCGGCCGCCGCAGGTGGCCTCGGGGCCGGTGGCGACAGCGGGCCTGCGCGGCTCGGCCGGGGGCAGCGCCGGCGCGGTGGCAGCAGCCGGGGCTGGCCCGGGCGTGGCCAGGGGCGCGGGATCGGGCGTGCGCGAAGTGGCCGGTGCGGTTGCCGGTGCAGCGCTCGGCTGGGCCGTCGTTGCCGGCGGCGGCGCCGGACGCGGCTGGCGCTGCGGCTTGGGCACCGGCGGCTTCTCGGCGGCGTGAAGGCCATCGGTGGGCTGCGCCGCAGGCAGGGCCGGCACAGGCGCTGGCCGGCTGGGCACGACGACCGTGGTGATGGCCGATTCGGGCACCGCGTCCTTCGGTGGCGTGCTCTGGACGACGTCGGGCGACGTCGGAGATGCGGCCGCCGCGGCAGCCGAAGCGGCCGCCGGCGTCGCGCCGGCGACGACCGGTGCAGGTGCCGGGGCGCGGGGCCACATCACGAAGGCCACGGCGGCCAGCGCCGCGACCGCACCCCCCGCGGCCATGGGCAGCCACTTCGGGCGCCGGGCCGCCGGCACGGCTGCCGCCTGCATGGTGGACACCGGCGGTGCAGCAAAGTCCGCGGCGGCCAGCGCCGGGCTGGGCGCGGGCGGCGGTGCGGACGGCGGCTCGGGCGTGGCAGGCGTGGCCGCCACGCGGCCGGAAGACGCACCCGCCGCGGCCGCGGGCTGCGGCAGCACGCGGGTACGGTCGTCGTCGTCGAGCGTCAGGTCGATCGATGCCGGCGCCGGCACGGGTGCGGGCGGTGGCGCCGTCCGCTGAGCGATCGTGGTCGTCGCCTGCGCTGCGTCCAGCACCACGGTGCGGTCCCACTGTGACGGGGGCGGCTGCGCGTCGACGCGCCGCCGTGGCGGGTTGGCGTCGCCTTCGAGCACCTCGCGCAGCGCGGCCACGCTCTGCGGACGGTCGCTGGGGCGCGGCGCCAGCATCCAGTCGATGGTGCGCAGCAGGGTCTCGCTGCAGCCCGGGCAGGCTTCGGTGGTGAGTGCAGAGACGTCGTCGTGCAGGGCGCGCGCCGTGGCCGGCGGCGGCGGGCGGTTCAGCAGCACGTAGTGCAGCGTGGCGCCCAGCGCGTAGAGGTCGGTCCACGGGCCCTGCCTCACCGCGCCCAGTTCGGCGTACTGCTCGATGGGCGCGTAGGCCGGCTTGAGGATGGCCGTCAGCGTCTGGCTCTTGTCGCTGATGACACGCCGCGCGGCGCCGAAGTCGAGCAGCACCGGGTGGCCGTCGGGCTCGATCTGGATGTTGTCGGGTGCGATATCGCGGTGGTAGACACCCTCGGAATGCAGCTTCTCGATGGCGCCCAGCAGCGGCCCGAGCAGCGCGCGCAGCCAGGCCTCGTCGGGCGGCTGCATCATCTCGGCGCGCACTTCCTTCACGGTGCGGCCGCGCATCACCGGCATGGCCATGTAGGCGGTGCCGTTGGCTTCCCAGAACCGGTGCACCTTCAGCAGCGAGGGGTGGTCGAAGCGCGCCAGCAGCCGCGCCTCGTTGACGAAGGAACGCAGGCCAAGGGCGAAGGTGTCGGCGTCGGACTGCGAACGCACAGACACATGCAGCGTCTCGGTGCGCCCGGCCAGCGAGGCCGGCATGTACTCCTTCACCGCCACTTCGCGCTCGAGCGCGTGGTCGAAGGCCAGGTACACAATGCCGAAGCCGCCGACCCCCAGCAGGCTCAGCACCTCGAACTCGCCCAGTCGCGTTCCCGGGGGCAAGGCGCTGGGGTTGTTGCTCTGCAGGCGTGTTTTGGCGTCGGACATGCAAGAACGAGCTTATCAGGGATACCCCCTCTCACCCCGGCGCCAGTGGCCCGGCAGCAACCCATGGCATCCCCGCGCTGAGGGGTGCGGCCGCCTCGGATGCCGCCCCGGCTGGGGTGGCCGTCGCTTTCCCGGCTCTCTCGCCCTCCCCGGCACCCGGCGCGCGTGAGCAGCGCTGCCGTCTCGCTGTGGGCCTACCCGGCCTACATCCGGCTCTGGTTTGCACGGCTGGCCGGTGTGTCGGCGAGCCAGATGATGATGGTGGCCGTCGGCTGGCAGATGTACGACCTGACCGGCTCGGCCTGGGACCTGGGGCTCGTCGGCCTGCTGCAGTTCGCGCCGGCGCTGCTGCTGACACTGCCGGCCGGCCACCTCATCGACCGCCACCACCGCGGCCGCATCCTGGCGCTGTGCCTGGGCCTGCAGGCGCTGTGCGCGCTGCTGCTGTGCCTGGGCAGCGCCGGCGGCCACGCCACGCGCGAACTGCTGCTGGGCATCAGCGTGGTGCTGGGCGCGGTGCGCGCCTTCCAGCTGCCCACGCAGCAGGCGCTGACGCCGCAGCTGGTGCCCAAGGACGTGCTGCCGCGTGCGCTGGCCTTCAGCTCGGCCGGCATGCAGGGCGCGATCATCGGCGCGCCGGCGCTGGGCGGCTTCATCTACGTGTTGGGTGCGCCCGCCACCTACGGCACCTGCGCGGCGCTGTTCACGCTGGCCTGCGGCCTGGCCCTGGCGCTGGGCTACAGGCACGTGGCGCCACCGAACGAACCGGCGACGCTGGACACACTGCTGGCCGGCGTGCGCTACGTCTGGCACAGCAAGGTCGTGCTGGGCGCCATCTCGCTGGATCTCTTTGCGGTGCTCTTCGGTGGCGCGGCGGCGCTGCTGCCCATCTTCGCGAAGGACATCCTGCACGTCGGCCCCTGGGGCCTGGGCCTGCTGCGCAGTGCGCCGGCGGTGGGCGCGCTCGTGATGTCGGTGGCGCTCACGCGCTGGCCGGTGCGGCGGCGCACGGGGCGTGTGCTGCTGGGGGCGGTGGCGGTGTTCGGCGCGGCGATGCTGGTGTTCGGGCTGTCGACGAGCTTGGGGCTGTCGCTGGCGGCGCTGGCCGTCACCGGCGCGGCCGACATGGTCAGCGTCGTCATCCGCCAGACGCTGGTGCAACTGGAGACGCCCGACGCCATGCGCGGCCGCGTGAGTGCAGTGAATTCGGTGTTCATCGGCGCGTCGAACCAGCTCGGCGAGTTCGAGTCGGGCGCCACCGCGGCCTTGATGGGGCCGGTGGGCTCGGTGGTGCTGGGCGGTGTCTGCACGCTGGCGGTGGCGGGGCTCTGGTGGCGCTTCTTTCCCACGCTGGCGCAGCGGGACGCCTTGGTGCAGGCCGGCACGGCGGAACCCGGAGGTCGGGCACGGGCCTGACAGCGCAGACACGGCCCGCAAGCGGGCGGCACGGCGCAGGGGTTGATGGGACAGTCGAGGCCGGCACGCCGGACAGCACCGCGCGGGGCGGGTTCCGGGGCACGGGGCTCTCAACCACGGGGGGTCTCACGCTTGGCCTCCAGCCGCGCGCGGCCGGCGCGGCCGCGCGCCTTCCACTGCTGCACCTGCACCTTGCGCTCGAGGGCCGTGAGCGTGTCGCGCCGTGCTTCACGCAGCAGCTTCCGGTAGTTGCGCAGGCGGTCGGGGCTCACACCTTCGCGCACGGCGCAGCCTGGCTCGGCTTCGTGCCGGCAGTCGCGGAAGCGGCACAGGGGCGCCAGCTGCACGATGTCGTCGAAGGCTGCGTCGACGGCGCCGGCCTCACCGTCGAGCCGCAGGGTGCGCAGGCCCGGCGTGTCGATGATGCAGGCACCCATCGGCGTCGTGTGCAGCGAACGCGCGGTGGTGGTGTGGCGGCCGTGGCTGTCGCCGGCGCGGTTGGGGCCGGTGGACTGCACCGCGCTGCCCGTGAGCGCATTCGTCAGCGTACTCTTGCCGGCGCCGCTGGAACCCAGCAGTACCAGCGTCTGCCCCGGCAGCAGCCACGGCGCGAGCTGCTCGCGCGGCTCGTCGCCCAGCGCGTTGACGGTCACCGCAGCCACGTCGGCCGGCAGCACGGCCTGAACCTGCTGCAGGCGCGCGGCCGCGTCGGCAGCCAGGTCGCGTTTGGTCAGCACGACCACGGCGGCCACGCCGGCCATGCGCACCAGCGCGACGTAACGCTCCAGCCGGCGCAGGTTGAAGTCGTGGTCCAGGCCCATCACCAGCAGCGCCGTGTCGACGTTGCTGACGATGACCACACGCTCGACCTTGTCGCGGCCGTCGTGCAGCCGCCGCGCCAGCTGGTTGAGCGGTGGCAGGCGTGTGTGCACCCACCATTCGCCATAGGTGTTGCGCTCGGCCAGCACCCAGTCGCCACAGGCGATGGCGTCACCCTCACCGGCCAGTTGCGTGCGCAGCGCCGGGTACAGGCGCGCAGGGTGTTCGGCCTGGCCGTCGTGCAGCACCAGACCTTCACGCTGCACCTCGACCACGCGCAGCGGTGCCAGTTCGTCGATGTCGGCCTCGGCGGGTGCCGCCTGGGCTAGCGATTGAAGCAGCGACGGTGCGAAGCCGATGCCGCGCAGCCGTTGCAGCAGAGAGGATTCGATCATGATTGAAAACGTTCCGTGCAGGAGCAGCCATCACGCGGCCCCGATCGCAGGATCGGCAGACGCGTGTAACGGCCTCGGGCAAAAGTGCCCGGGGCGACTTCAGGGGAGGCTGGGCTGTCGGCCGCGACGCAGGGTCACGACATCACGGTTTCACGCTGGGGGCGCGGTGGCGGGTGCCGCCACCTGGACTTCAACGCCGCGGCGGGTGCCGCAGGCGGATGCCGGTTTCAGCGCGCGCAGGCCGACAGGAGGGCAAGGTCTAGGGTCTTCATCGCGGCCTCCTGTGGTGGGTTGAAACGAGCGCGCAATGTGCGCCCGCGATGCGGCTGCGTCAAGCCTGATCATGGGGGTGTGGCCGGCCGACGACAGCGCACCGATATCCTGCCGGCCATGCACGCCGTGAACCTGATCTACGTCGACGACAGCCTCGTCATCGCCGACAAGCCCGAGGGCCTGCTGTCGGTGCCCGGCCGCGGCGACGCCGGGCGCGACAACCTCACCTCACGCGTGCAGGCGATGTTCGCCGACGCCTTGGTCGTGCACCGGCTCGACATGTCGACCTCGGGCCTGCTGCTGTTCGCGCGTGGCATCGAGATGCAGCGGCGCCTGAACGCGGCCTTCGAGCAGCGTGCCGTCAGCAAGCAGTACATCGCCGTGGCCGAAGGCCTGATCGAAGGCGATGAAGGCCAGATCCACGCGCCGCTGGCGGCCGACTGGCCGAACAGACCGCGGCAGGTCGTCGACCCCGTCAACGGCCGCCCGTCGCTCACCCACTGGCAGGTGCTGGCGCGCGGCGACGGCTGCACACGCGTGGCGCTGACGCCCGTCACCGGGCGTTCGCACCAGCTGCGCGTGCACCTGCAGCACCTGGGCCACCCGATACGCGGCGACGAGCTCTACGCGCCGCATCCCGTCCGTGCCGCGCGGCTGCTGCTGCACGCGGCCGAGATCGGTTTTGCGCACCCGCAGGGTGGCCGGGCGATGCACTTCCGCAGCGAGCCACCCTTTTAGGGCGGCAGGCTACAGTGCGCGGGCAGCCGATCCACTTCCTCAACACCGCACCCGAGCACGCATGAGCACCCACCTGAGCATCGTCACCGGCGGTTCACGCGGCCTCGGCCGCGCCCTCGTCGAACATCTGCTGGCCCGCGGCCACCGCGTGGTGTCCATCGCCCGGCGCCCGGCCGAGCTGCCGGTACCCGCGGGCGCCGCGCTGGAGAACTGGGCTGCCGATTTCGCCGACCCCGTGCCCGTGGCCGAACGGTTTGCGCAATGGCTGGCGGCGCAGGACCCGGCCGCGCTGGCCGGCGTCGACCTCATCCTCAACGCGGGTGTCGTCTCGACACCCGCGCCGCTGTCGGCCGGCGACCCGGCCGAGTTGTCGAACGCGCTGCGTGTCGGGCTTGAGGCGCCGTTGTTGCTGAGCGCCGCCTTCCTGCGTGTGACCCAGGCATGGTCACTGCCACGCCGGCTGCTGCTGATCTCCTCGGGTCTGGGCCGTCGCGCGATGGCGGGCAGTGCCAGCTACTGCGCCGCCAAGGCCGGCATGGACCATCTGGCGCGTGTGCTGGCGCTGGAGGAGGCCGCCAAGCCGTCCGGCGTGCGTGTCGCCTCGCTGGCGCCGGGGGTCATCGACACCGACATGCAGGTCCAGTTGCGCAGCGCCGACGCCGGACTCTTCCCCGAGCGCGAGCGTTTCCAGGGCCTGAAGGACAGCGGCGCGCTCGACAGCCCGGCGCAGGCCGCGGCCAAAGTGCTGAAGGTGCTGGACCGCGAAGACTTCGGCAGCCAGCCCGTTTGCGACGTGCGGGAACTGGCGTGAGCGTCGCGCTCGCCGCTCGCGCAACTGCGCCCGTCTGCGAACCGGGTCTGCGGGCACAGCGGCAGGTGGCGCTGCGGCGCCTGCTCTAGGCCCAACGGCTGGCCACGCGCGGCGCCGTGCGTCTGAGGCATGAAGCGCCAGCTCGATCGACCCCCCGCTTGCCGCCACGGAACCGGCTCTGTCAGGCCGTTGGCAGACGGCCCCCTCGCGAGCCAGCAAGCGCAAGCAAGCGTCAGGGCTCCATTTCAGCGGTCGCCCAGCGACACACCGATGCCGCGCGCCACCAGCAGCATCTCGTGGTCCAGCGGCACGTTGCGCGTGCGGCCGGCCACCTCGTCGAGAGCGGCACTGCCACAGTGGTCACCCTGCAGCGCCACCATGCGGCCGTACTGCCCGGCCTTGATCAGCTGCGCCGCGTGGTAGCCGAAGCGCGTGGCCAGCACGCGGTCGAACGCCGTCGGGTGGCCGCCGCGCTGGGTGTGGCCCAGCAGCGTGGTGCGCACCTCGGCTTGCAGGCGCGGCTGCAGTTCGTGCTGCAGCCAGTGGCCCACACCACCCAGGCGCAGCGGGTCGGGGCTGTGCACCAGCGTGTCGCGGATGGTCATGCCCTGCCCCACCGCATGCGCGCCTTCGGCGATGCAGATCAGGGTCGCCAAGCCGCGTGATTCGCGGTCCTGGCAGAGCCGCGCGACGGCCTCGATGCTGAATGGCACCTCGGGGATCAGGATGACGTTGGCGCCGCCGGCGATGCCGCCTTCCAGCGCGATCCAGCCCGCATAGCGGCCCATGGTCTCGGCGATCATGACGCGGCCGTGGCTGCGTGCCGTGGTGGCCAGGCGGTCCAGTGCCTCGGCCACCACGGCCACCGCACTGTCGAAGCCGAAGGTGCGGTCGGTCAGCGCCAGGTCGTTGTCGATGGTCTTGGGCACGCCCACCACGGGCAGGCCCAATTCCTCGAAGCGGTGGGCGATGGTCATGGTGCCGTCACCGCCGATGGCCACCAGCGCGTCCAGGCCCAGGTCCTTCGCAAAGCTGATGGCCGCGGCGGAGCGATCGCTGCCGTCGGGGTACTTGAAGGGGTTGCAGGTGTTGTGCGTGCCCAGGATGGTGCCGCCTTCGGCCAGGATGCCGGCCACGTCCTGCGGCCCGAGCGGCCGCGCCTTGCGCTCCACCAGGCCGAAGAAGCCGCGCTCGATGCCGGTGACCCGGGCACCGCACTCGTTGTGCAGCGCCAGCGTCACGGCGCGGATGACGGCGTTCAGGCCCGGGCAGTCGCCGCCGCCGGTGAGGATGCCGACATGTTTGGGCGCGCTCACCGGGACACCCTCCGCGTTGCGTGCTGCGGGACGAGCGCCGGGGAACGGCCCGGCGCGCTCATGCCAGCCAGGCCCCGAGATCGGATTTCAGCTGCTGCAGGTCGGCCTGTCTCGTGTACATCATGTGTCCTGCGTCGTAGTAGCGGTGGGTGATACGCGCCAGCACGTCGGCCGGCGCGTTCAGCTGCGCCAGCGACCAGTCGCTGGCGCTGTAGGGTGTGCCGAGATCGTATCGACCGCTGGCGGCCAGCACCTTCAGGTGCGGGTTGCGACGCAAGGCACGCGCCAGATCGGGGCTGGTGCTGCAGAAGCCCATCTCGTTGTCGGTGCCACGCTGCCACTTCCAGGCCTTGTGGGCTTCACCGTTCAGCACCTCGTAGCGGTGCTCGAAATCGATGCCCAGCGTGCCGCGGTAGTAGGCCAGCGCGGCCATCGTGTAGGGGCCGGCGATGGCCTCGATGCCGGGGTCGAACTCCATCTCGACGGCGCGGCTGGCCGCGGCCGGCGCGGCCGCACGTGCGTCCAGACGGCCCAGCACCTGGCCACGGGCACGCAGCGCCTCGGTGAAGAAGGTGTGGTCGCCGATGCGCAGGTTCTGCTCTTCGACCAGCGTGCGCGGCAGCCCGGTGAGCTCTGCGACGCGCTGCGCGATGGCGCCGCGGCGCCTTTCGCTCAGGCGCGCGCCGGCGTGCAGCGCTGCCACGTAGTCGTCGTGCACGAAGGCCTCGGCAGCGGCACGCGCGGCCTCGGGCGAGGCTGCCGGCGGGCCGGACAACAGCCCGTGGAACTGCGCCACGTTGGCAAACGCCGGCAGGAAGAGGCCGTAGGGCAAGTCGTTGGCGGGCGCGAAGACCAGGCTCTGCAGGTCCATCGCGCACGACACGAGGATGACGCCGCTGAGCACCGCGCCCAGGCTCTGCATCTTGTCGGCCAGGCCGGCGCCGCGCGTCGTGCCGTAACTCTCGCCGGCCAGGTAGAGCGGCGAACCCCAGCGCTGGTGGCGCGTCAGCCAGGCGCGCATGACCTCGGCCAGGGCCTCGATGTCGCCGTCGACCGAGAGCAGCTTCTTGCGCGCGTCCTCGCTGGCAGTCATCGACCAGCCGGTGTGCGGCGGGTCGACGAAGACGAGGTCGAAGTGCTCGAACCAGCTGTGCGGGTTGTCTTCCAGCGTGTAGGGCGGCAGCGGCATGCGGCCGTCGTCGGGCACCACCACGCGCTTGGGCCCCAGGGCGCCGAACTGAAGCCAGATCGACGCCGAACCCGGGCCGCCGTTGAAGGCGAAGCACAAGGGGCGCGTGGCCGCGTCGGCACCCAACAGCAGGTAGGCGGTGGTCATCACCGCCGCCTCGGGCTCGGCGGCACCGCCGGCCAGACCGGCGGGCATCACCGGCATGAAGGCGGCATGCACGCGGTAGTCAAGCACGCGGCCGCCCAGCGTCAGCGACGCGGTGCTTTCGGCCGCGGGGCGGGCCAGCAGCTTGTCGACCTGCTCCTTCAGCCGCTTCGCAGCGTCCTTGTCGGGTGTCGAAGAAGTGGTCGTGGCGGGGGCGGCGTCGGCCATGGCGGGGTGGCCGTAACTGCGACGGCGCGTGTGAATGTAAAGCCGCGACGTTAGCGCAGCGCGGCGCGCTCAGGTCGGGGCGGGGCCCGCCAGCAGCGCGGCGTAACGCGCGAGGTCGACGTTGCCACCGCTGACGATGACCCCCACGCGCCGGCCGCGAACCGGCACCACGCTCTGCAGCGCCGCCGCCGCGCCCAGGCAGCCGGTGGGTTCGACCACCAGCTTCATGCGTTCGGCGAAAAAGCGCATGGCCTGCACCAGCTGCGCGTCGCTGACGGTGACGATGCGGCTGACGAGTTGCTGGATGACCGGGAAGGTGAGCCGGCCGCTGTGCTGCGTCTGCGCGCCGTCGGCAATGGTCTTGGGGGTCTCGATGTGCACGATGTGCCCGGCGGCCAGGCTCTGCTGCGTGTCGTTGCCGGCCTCGGGCTCGACGCCGATGACTTCGATGCCCGGGCTGAGGTGGTGCGCCGCGACGGCGCAGCCGCTGATGAGCCCGCCGCCGCCCACGCACACCAGCACCAGGTCCAGCGGCCCGGTCTCTTCAATCAGCTCGGCGGCGGCGGTGCCCTGCCCCGCCATGACGTGCGGGTGGTCGTAGGGCGGGATCAACGTCATGCCGCGCTCGGCGGCCAGGCGTGCGCCGATGGCCTCGCGGTCCTCGGTGTAGCGGTCGTAGAGCACGACCTCGCTGCCCGGCTGGCCCTGCTGGTAGCCGCGGGTGGCGGCCAGCTTGGCGGCGGGCGAGTCCTGCGGCATCACGAGCACCGAGGGCATGCCCAGCAGCCGCGCCGAAAGCGCGATGGCCTGCGCGTGGTTGCCCGAGCTGAAGGCGATGACACCGGCGCGGCGCTGGTCCGCCGTGAACTGCGCCAGCGCGTTGTAGGCGCCACGGAACTTGAAGGCGCCCATGCGCTGGAAGTTCTCGCACTTGAAGAAGAGCCTGGCGCCGGTCATCTCGTCGGCCGTGCGCGACGTCATCACCGGCGTGCGGTGGGCCACGCCGGCCAGGCGGGCGGCGGCGGCGGTGATGTCGTCGGGGGTGATGGCCAGGGTGCTCATGGGGCAGAAATCTCCTCGGGGCCCTGGAAACCGCCGCGGCGGTAGGTCAGCACCAGGGTGTCGCGCCAGGCCGGCAAGGTGGCATCGACGGGCTGTATGGGTGTGGTCTCGTGGATCACGCGTGCGTCGTCCAGCAGCAGCGCGCTGAAGGGTTCACGCAGCGTGAAGCGCACCCCCTGCGGGCCGCGGGCGTCGAAGACCCGTGTCTCGCCGCCCTTGACGTTGTGGCGGTCGACGATCAGCACCACCACCAGGTCGACGCCGTCGCGGTGGGCGCCTTCGGGCGTCGGGCGGCCGATGCCGTCGGTGGTGTCGATGCGGAAGGGGTGGGCCTCGACGAACCACTCGGCCGGCCCGTGCAGCAGTTCGGCCACGCCGGCCAGGCCCTGCAGCAGCTGCGCCCAGGCAGGGTCGGCCACCAGGGCGTCCGGCAGGGGCTCGAACCAGCGCTGGATGCCGCCGTGCAGCGCGTTGTATTCCACCGGCTGCCAGTGCGCTCGGTGCGGCACCGCCATCACGCTGCCGGTCGTGACGCGGAAACAGCCGTGGCGCCGGCGCCGGTAGCGGCCGCCGTCCCGCAGATGCGGGTCGGGCGGCAGTTCGCGCCACAGCGGCTGCCAGGACATCAGCATGTGGGCGTCGACGCTGCAGAGCGTGCACAGCCCCGGGGTGTCGACGACGGCCCATCCCGCGCCGGTGAGCTGGGCGGGCAGGTCGGCCAGGGCCGTCAGCGGGGGTGGAGGATGCATGGTCGATCGGTATTCGGTGTGTCAGGTGGGCAACAGGCACCTATTTGGGGCAGGAAATGGGGGAAGCTCTCCAATCCACTGTCAGCAAACCGGGGCCCGGCGACGTTAAGGTGGCTGTAGACCATGCCAGACACCCAGATGAACACCCTGTCCCCGGTCAGCGCCGTTTGCCTCGTCGAGATCATCGAGTTGAAGTGGCTGCTGCGGGGTTATGGCATCGACGTGCACGTCGAACGCCTGCAGAGCGACGCAGAGTATGCCCGGCGCACGCTGGACCATGCGGCTGCCACCCCCAACGCGGCCCTGCGCGAAGCGGCGGCGCGGCTGCGGCGCGGCCTGCAGCTGTAAGTCCGGCACGGCGGCGCTCGCGCCGCGTGTGTTGCTGGCGGCGGCACGGGGCGCGGCGTAGGATGGCACTCGTCAGGGCACGACGTGGAGGTCTGCCATGTTCCTTGTACCCTTCGTCCATCCGGTGAGCGCCGTCGGCACGGCGCCACCCCTCTCCCGGCACCGCGCCGTGGCCATGCGGCTGTTTGCCGCAGCGCTGGCGGGTGCGCTGCTCACCGGCTGTGCCAGCCGCCGCGAAGCCGGCGCCCCCGCCACGGGTCTCCTGCGCGACCACTACTTCGCAGAGCCCGCCGAACCCGTCGACCCTGCCGCGGTGTTTGCCCTCAGCCCGCCCATGCTGCAGTTCGCCCGTGCGACGCGAAGCAGCACCCAGGGCGCTCGCGACCTGCGCCACACGCTGCTGGAGGCGCTGACGGCGCGCGACCAACTGCAGCTCGACTACGACGACGGCCGGACCCGCAATGCCGCCGAGGCATTCGACAACCGTGCCGGCAACTGCCTGTCGCTGGTGCTGATGACGGCGGCCTTCGCCAAATACCTGGAACTGCCGCTGCGTTACCAGAGCGTGCAGGTGCGCCCGCTGTACAGCCGCGCACCCGACCTCACGCTGGCCAGCGGGCACATCAACGTCGTGCTGTCGGGCCGGCCACGCGGGATATCGCGTGACCTGGTGCGCGAGGACGAACTGACGGTCGACTTCGTGCCGCCCGAGGACCTGCGTGGTGTCAGCGCGCGCCCCTTGGCCGAGCACACGGTGGTGGCGATGTACATGAACAACCGCGCGGCGGAGACGCTGGCCGCCGGCCAGCACGCCCAGGCCTATGCCTGGGCGCGCGAGGCGCTGCGCCAGGACCCGGGCTACCTGCCCGGCATCAACACGCTGGCGGTGATCTACCTGCGTGCCGGCCACCTGCCCGAGGCCGAGGCCGCACTGCAGCACGTGCTGGCCCAGGCGCCCGAGGACGAGGCCGCGCTGTCCAACCTGGTCGGCACGCTGCACCGCGCCGGCCGCAGCGCCGATGCCGCGGCGGCGGCGGCCCGACTGCAGCGCATCCAGCCCTACCCGCCCTTCCACTTCCTCGACCTTGGCCGCCAGGCCTTGCGCGAGGGCCGCGCCGACCAGGCCCGAGAGCTCATCGCGCGCGAGCTGCGGCGCCAGCCCTACCAGCACGAGGCCCACTTCTGGGCCGCGGTGGCCGACACCGTGCTCGGCGACGAGAAGGCCGCGGCGCAGCACCTGCGCATGGCCCGCGAATACAGCGGCAGCCCGCAGCAGCGGGCGCTCTACAGCGCCAAGCTCCAGTCGCTGCGCTCGCCCGAGCTTCACTGACCGGCTTGGCCCCAGGCCAGGGGCGTGCGGGCGACATGGCACAGTCCGGGGTTGTGCCCCGGACTGCAGGACCCATGAAGAGAGACGGCAAGACCAACCCGCTGATCGAGATCGGCATCACCGTGTTGCTGCCGGCCTTCATCCTGATGAAGCTCAGCAGCCCCGACCGCCTGGGCACCTTGGGGGCCTTGTTGCTGGCCTTGTCCTTCCCCGTGGGCTGGGGCGTGCTGGACGGCATCCGTCGGCACAAGCTCAACTGGCTGAGCGTGCTGGGCGTGGTGAGCACGCTGCTCACCGGCGGCATCGCCTTGCTGGCGCTGGACGCGCAATGGCTGGCGGTGAAGGAAGCCGCGGTGCCGGGGCTCATCGGCCTGGCGGTGCTGGCGTCGACGTGGACGAGGGCGCCCTTGATCCGCGTGCTGGTCTTCAACGCCCAGCTCTTCGATACCGACAAGGTGCACAAGGCCCTGGAAGCGCGGCGCAACGTCGTGCCCTTCGAGTTGCGTCTGCGCACCGGCACCTACCTGCTGGCCGGCACCTTCTTCTTCTCGTCGGTGGCCAACTACATCCTGGCGCGTGTCATCGTCAGCGCGCCGGCCGGCACCGAGGCCTTCAACGAACAACTGGGGCGCCTGACGCTGCTGAGCTACCCCATCATCGCCATACCCAGCATGCTGATGATGATGGCGTTGATGTTCTGGCTGGCGCGTGGCGCGAAGACGCTGACCGGGCTCGATCTCGGGGACATGCTGCAGACCGGTTGAGGCCCAGGCAGGGCCTGGCGCGCATCAGACGATGATCGGCTCTGGCTCCAGCCGGATGCCGAAGCGCCCGTAGACGCTCTCCTGGATGGCGCGCGCCAGTGTCACCACCTCGGCGCCGCTGGCACCGCCGCGGTTCACCAGCACCAGCGCCTGCTTGTCGTAGACGCCGGCGCGGCCCACGGTCTTGCCCTTCCAGCCGCAGGCGTCGATGAGCCAGCCGGCGGCCAGCTTCACCGTGCCGTCGGGCAGCGGGTAGTGCACGATCTCGGGGTCGCGGCCGATGATGTCGCGGCACTGCTCCTCGGTCACGACCGGGTTCTTGAAGAAGCTGCCTGCGTTGCCGATGACGGCCGGATCGGGCAGCTTGGCGCGCCGGATGGCGCAGATCCAGTCGAACACGGTGCGCGCGTCGGGCGCGCTGTTGCCGGTTTCGGCCATCTTGCGTTCGATGTCCAGGTAACCCCGCACCGGCTGCCAGGGTTTGGGCAGGCGAAAACGCACCCGCGTGATCACGCTCTTGCCCGCCAGGCCGCCGAAACCGGTGTGCTTGAAGACGCTGTCGCGGTAGCCGAAGTGGCAGGCGGCGGCGTCCAGCGTAACGCTGCGGCCGGTGACGAGGTCCACCGCATCCAGTGCCTCGAAGCGGTCCTTCAACTCGACGCCATAAGCACCGATGTTCTGCACCGGCGCGGCACCTACCGAGCCCGGGATCAGCGCCAGGTTCTCCAGCCCGGGCCAGCCCTGGTCCAGCGTCCAGGCCACGAAGTTGTGCCAGGGCTCGCCGGCGCCGGCCTCGACGATCCAGGCGTCGGCGTCTTCGCGCACGAGGCGGCGGCCGAGGATCTCGACCTTCAGCACCACGCTGTCGAGGTCGCGCGTCAGCACCACGTTGCTGCCGCCGCCGAGCACGAACTTGGGCGCGACGCCGTACTCGGGGTGGTCGACGACCCGCCGCACATCGGCTTCGGTCTTCAGCCGCACCAGCGTGCGCGCCACGGCAGGCAGGCCAAAGCTGTTGTGTTCGCGCAGGCTGGCACGGGTCGTCACATCCAGCGGCGTGGCGGTGGTCGTCATGCAAGGATTCTGGTGCATATTCCGCGTGTCCCTTTGCTGCTCCCACTCTCGAACATGCCCAGCTTCGACGCCGTCATCGAACCCGACCTGGTGGAACTCAAGAACGCGGTCGAGCAGGCCAACAAGGAAATCGGCACGCGCTTCGATTTCAAGGGCTCCAGCGCCAAGGTCGAGCTCGCTTCGCCCACGCCCAAGACGCGGGAGCTCACGTTGTGGGCCGACAGCGACTTCCAGCTCGAGCAGGTCAAGGACGTGCTGATCGGCCGCCTTTCCAAACGCGGCGTCGACGTGCGCCTGCTCGACTTCACGGCCACGCCGCAGAAGATGAGCCACGACAAGCTGAAGCAGGCCGTGCCGGTGAAGAGCGGCGTCGACGCCGAGACCGCCAAGAAGATGCAGGCGGCGCTGAAGGCCGGCAAGCTGAAGGTGCAGGCCGCCTTCCAGGGCGACGCGCTGCGTGTCACTGGCGCCAAGCGCGACGTGCTGCAGGAGGCCATCGCGCTGCTGCGCAAGGAACTCCACGAGTGGCCGCTGACCTTCAACAACTTCCGCGAGTAATGCCCACCCCCGAAGCGGCTGCGCCGCTCCCCCTCGAGGGGGCCGAGCCCGGACGTGAAAGGTCCAGTGGACCTTTCGCGCCGGGCGAGGAGACGGGCCGAATGGCCCGGCGCGGCCTGCAAGGCACCCCAGCGGCCCGGCAAAGCCGGTTCCGCGGCGTCCGCTGGATCACGCTGGCAGCTTGTGCGCTTTTCGGCTGCGCAAGTGTTCAGGCCCAGCTCGTCGTGCTCTCGGGCCGCATGGGTGAACGTGCGCTGCTGGTCGTCGACGGCCAGCCCTACACGATGGGCGTCGGCCAGAGCGTGGGCGGCGTGAAGCTGCTGCGCTGGAACGGCGAGTTCGCCGAGGTCGAGCGCGGTGGCCGTGTCTACCCGATGCGCGTCGGCGAAACCCCGGTGCAGCTGGGCCTGGCCCCACCCCGCACGGCGGCACGCGAGATCGTGCTCACCGCCGGCTCGGGCGGCCATTTCACGGCCGGCGGCACCATCAACGGCAAGCAGGCGCGTTTCATGGTCGACACCGGCGCCACGCTGGTCAGCCTGGGCAAGGACGACGCCGACCGCCTGGGAGTCGACCTCAGCAACGCGCGCCGCGCCACCACGCAGACAGCCAACGGCCCGGTGCCGGTGTGGCTGGTGACACTGACCAGCGTGCGGGTCGGCGAGGTCGAACTCGCCAACGTCGGTGCCGCCGTCGTGCCGCAGCCCATGCCCATGGTGCTGCTGGGCAACAGCTTCCTGTCGCGGCTGCAGATGAAGCGCGAGAACGACACCATGCGGCTGGAGTTGCGCTGACGCGGACCGGGCCGTCGGCGGGCTTGTCCCTGCCGTGACAGGCCATTTTCGAACGGTCGTGCTAAAACCCGCCACGGCATGCCCGCAGCCGCGGCGCGCCGCACCGAGGACAGCCCCGCCATGGACCTGAACTTCACTCCCGATGAACTCGACTTCAGGCACGAGATCCGCGCCTGGGTAGGACAGAACCTGCCCGCGGACATCGCCTACAAGGTGCGCCACGCGCTGCGCCTGACGCGCGACGACCACCAGCGCTGGGCGAAGATCCTGGGCCAGAAGGGCTGGCTCGGCTGGGGCTGGCCCCAGGCCTTCGGCGGCCCGGGCTGGAACGCCATCCAGAAGCACCTGTTCGAGGAAGAACTGGCGCTGGCCTGCGCGCCGCGCGTCATCCCCTTCGGCCCGGTGATGGTGGCGCCGGTGATCATGGCCTTCGGCAATGCCGAGCAGCAGCAGCGTTTCCTGCCCGGCATCGCCAGCGGCGAGGTCTGGTGGAGCCAGGGCTACAGCGAGCCGGGCTCGGGGTCGGACCTGGCGTCGGTGAAGTGCAGGGCCGAACGCCGTGGCGCGCATTACGTCGTCAATGGCCAGAAGACCTGGACCACGCTCGGCCAGTACGGCGAGTGGATCTTCTGCCTGGTGCGCACCAGCAGCGACGGCAAGCCGCAGGCCGGCATCAGCTTCCTGCTCATCGACATGAAGAGCCCGGGCATCACC
>JAURZK010000104.1 GCA_030653505.1 Rubrivivax sp. | reverse complement strand
GGCGCCGGCCAGTACCGGCATCACCGCGATCAGCAGGTAGGCGGTGATCAGCCAGGTCCAGGCGAACAGCGGCATCTTCATCAGCGTCATGCCGGGCGCGCGCATGTTCAGGATGGTGACGATGATGTTGATCGAGCCCATGATCGAGCTGGCGCCCATGATGTGCATCGCGAAGATGCCGGCGTCCATGCTCGGGCCCATCTGCAGCGTCAGCGGTGCGTAGAGCGTCCACCCCGCGGCGGGCGCGCCGCCGGGCATGAAGAAGCTGCCCACCAGCATCAGCGCGGCCGGGATCAGCAGCCAGAAACTGAGGTTGTTCATGCGCGCGAAGGCCATGTCCGCGGCACCGATCTGCAGCGGAATCATCCAGTTCGCGAAGCCCACGAAGGCCGGCATGATGGCGCCGAAGACCATGATCAGGCCGTGCATCGTGGTGAGCTGGTTGAAGAGCTCGGGGTTCACGAACTGCAGGCCCGGCTGGAAGAGTTCGGCGCGGATGCCCAGGGCCAGCACACCACCCACCATCAGCATCGTGAAGCTGAACAGCAGGTACATCGTGCCGATGTCCTTGTGGTTGGTGGCGAACAACCAGCGCCGCCAGCCGTGCGGATGGCCGTGGTCGTGGGCGTGATCGTCTGCGTGGCCGCCGGCGTGGTCGTGGGGGTCGAGAACTGCGCTCATGGTGATCTTTCTGGCGACGGCCTGATTACTTGCGGGCGGCAACGATTTCGGCGGGCTGCACGAGCTGCCCGGTCTGGTTGCCCCAGTGGTTCTTGGTGTAGGTGATGACGGCAGCGATCTCGGTGTCCGAGAGCGTCTTCCACGCCGGCATCGCGCCATTGGCCGCGCCGTTGAGCAGCACGGCGATCTGCTTGGCGTGGTCGGTGCCGATCACGATGGCCGAACCGTCGAGCGCCTTGATCGGGCCCGCGCCCTTGCCGTCGGCCCTGTGGCAGGCCACGCAATTGGCGGCATAGACCTTCTCGCCGCGGGCCGTCAGCTCGGCCAGTGTCCAGGTCTTGTTCGGGTCGTCGGCCAGCGCGGCCATCTCCTTCTGCTTGCCTTCCACCCAACGTGCGTAGTCGCCCTGGCTCAGCACCTTGACGTGGATGGGCATGTAGGCGTGTTCCTTGCCGCACAGCTCGGCGCACTGGCCGTAGTAGTCGCCCACCACCTCGGCGCGGAACCAGGTGTCGCGCACGAAGCCGGGAATGGCGTCCTGCTTGACGCCCAGGCTGGGCACCATCCAGGCGTGGATGACGTCGTTGGCCGTGGTGATGATGCGGATCTTCTTGTTCACCGGCACGACGAGCGGGTTGTCGACCTTGAGCAGGTAGTCGTCGCCGGCCGGCTTGCCGGTGTCGGACATCACGCGGTGGCTGTTGTCCAGCGTGGAGAGGAACCCGATGCCCTCGCCCTCACCCTTGAGGTAGTCGTAGCCCCATTTCCACTGGTATCCGGTGGCCTTGATGGTGAGGTCGGCGTTGGTCGTGTCCTTCATGGCCACCACGGTGCGGGTGGCCATGGCGCCCATCGCGATGACGATGACGAAGGGCACGATGGTCCAGGCGATCTCGACCGTCACGCTCTCGTGGAAGTTGGCCGACTTGTGTCCCAGCGACTTGCGGTGCTTGAGGATGGAATAGAACATCACGCCGAACACGGCGACGAAGATCACCACGCAGACGATGAGCATGAAGTTGTGCAGCCAATTCTGCTGCTCGCCTATCCGGGTGACCGGCTCGTGCAGGTTCAGCTGGTTGACCTTGGGGCCGCCCGGCAGGTCGTTGACGGCTTGGGCCAGGCCGGTCGTGAGCATCACGCCGAGCCCGAGCGTCAGCTGCGAGCAGTGCCGGGACATGCGCTGCCAGGGGGAAAGCATCGTCATCATCGTGGGGGGCTTTGGTTCGGGTCGGTTTGGGTGCCTGCCGGCGCCTGGGCGCAGCGCAGGGCATGACGGAGTTCGCGGGCGAAAGCGCCACGCAGTTCGGGGCGCAGAAAACGGCCGACGCGTACGCGCTGGCCCTTGCCGCTGAGCTGGACCAGCGAGCCCTGCCCGCCGGCAGGTTCGACGTGCAGCCAATCGGCAGCGAATTCCGTGCGCTCGACGCGGCTGCCGAAACACTGTTCGACCTGCAGCGAGCGGCCGACCAGGGTCAGCGTCTCGCGGTCGCCGGCGTGGCGGGCAAAGAGCATCAAGGCCAGGCCGACCAGCAGCAGTTCCAGCCCGGCGAAGGCCAGTACCGCCGGCGCGCCCTGGACGAAGAAGAAGCCGCCTATGAACAGCGACACGGCGCAAAGTGAAAGATAAACCGCGCCGAGCTGGCCCGGGGTAATGGAACAGTTGCGCTGCAGCAGCCACTGCAGCGCCCGCGGCGCGCCGGCGCCGTCCGCCAGCGGCACCTCACGACCAAAGACCCACGGACCGGGGCTGCGGACAGCATGCGGCATGGGCCAGGCGGCGGGAGCGATGGAGACGGACATGGGCAGGGGATGAGGGCGCGGCAGAACAAACCGGGGAGGGTATACGAAGAGCGCCGGCTCGACGCCCGAGGCTCACCCCGCTTTCTAGACCGCCGAAAGCGCGCGAATTCTATAGCAGCCCTGCCAACGGCCCGCCGACGCGCGAGGCGCTCAGCCTGCCTTGCGACCGGCACGGGCCATGGCGCGCATGTCGTCCAGCGGCACTTCGGTGCGCGCCGCCAGGCGGGGCCGCGGCGGAGGCCGGAAGGCATGCCCATAGACGACTTCGAAGTCCAGCGCCACACGGCCGTCGGCGGCGGCGGTGGCGGCCAGCGCGTCGAGCAGGCGCCGGCGCCAGCGCGGCGTGCGCAGACCGGCGTGGCGCCCGGTGGCCACGTTGCCGCCCAGTGTGCGCAGTTCGTCCAGCAACGCAGTCGCGCTGGCCCAGGTGAGCGTGACGGTCTCCTGGTCCATCACGGGGTCGGCAAAACCGGCCTCGACGAGCAAGTCGCCCAGGTCGTGCATGTCGACGAAGGGCGCAAAGGGCGTGGCCCACCCCTGGTGCGTGTAGACGCTGCGCAGACGCGTCAGCGTGCCCGGCCCCAGCGTCGAGAACATCAGAAAGCCATCGACCGCCAGCGCACGATGCCACTGCCGCAGCACGGCCGCGGGGTCGATGGCGCCGTGCAGGCCCATGTTGGCCCACAGCAGTTGCACCTGGCCGGCGCCGACCTCCCTTTCCGTCACCACGCTCACTACCGACGACCAGCGGCGTGGCGACCACCAGGGCCGCACCAGCGCGGCCGCCGTGGCGTCGCGGCGTGCGGCGTCGGCCTCCACCGCCATGACGCGGGCCCGCGGGTAGGCCTGCGCCAGCAGCTCGTGGCTGGCGCCGAGGAAGGCACCCCAGTCCGCGACACGCTGCGGCTGCAGCCTGACCACGGGCAGGCGCCGGGCCATGCGACGCGCAACCTCGCCGTGCAGCCAGGGCGGCTGAGCGGCAGAAAGCAGGCGGCGCTGCACACGCCCCAGCGCGACCGCGTCGAGCGGCCTGGCAGTAGCTGGGACGCTGGGCTCGGGGCTGGGCATGCGGGCCAGTATATTGAGCGCATGTCGCTGGCCGTTTCTGCTCTGCCGCAGCAATGCGAGGTCTGCCGGCAGTGGACTGGCAACGCGCTGTGCGCCGACTGCGTGGCGCGCTATGCGGCGCCGCGGCCGCGCTGCGCCTGCTGCGGCATCACGCTGGGACTGGCGGCAGCCCGTTGCGGTGACTGCCTGCGCGACCCGCCACCTTTCGAACACACCGTCTGCGTGGCCGACTACGGCTTTCCCTGGGATGCGCTGATCGGTGCCTTCAAGTTCCGCGGCCGCGCCGAATTGGCCGGGCTGCTGGCGGCGCGCCTCGTGGCCGCTGTTCACGCCGCGGCGCTGCCACCGCCGTTGCTGGTGCTGCCAGTCCCCTTGTCGCCCGGGCGCCTGGCCGAGCGCGGCTACAACCAGGCCTGGGAAGTGGCCCGGCGCGTTGCCGCCACACTGCAACTGCCGGCCGACGCCACGCTGCTGCAGCGCCCGCTGGAGACCGCGCACCAGGTCGAGCTGGGCCGCAGCGAGCGCCAGCGCAACCTGCGCACCGCCTTCATGGCCGACCCGCAGCGGCGCCACCCGCTGCGGGGCGCCCGCGTCGCGCTCGTCGACGACGTCATGACCACCGGCGCCACCGCGCGCGAGGCCAGCAGCGTGCTGCTGCGCGCCGGCGCCGCCGCGGTCGATCTCTGGGTGCTGGCACGCACGCCGGCACGGGATTGAAGCCGGTGTTTCACATCGTCCTCGTCCACCCCGAGATCCCGCCCAACACCGGCAACGTCATCCGGCTGGCTGCCAACACCGGCTGCACGCTGCACCTGGTGGAGCCGCTGGGTTTCTCGATGGACGACAAGCTGCTGCGCCGCGCCGGGCTCGACTACCACGAGACTGCGGCCGTGCGGCGACATGCCTCGTGGGACGCGCTGCTGGCAGCCGAGCGGCCCGACGCGGCGCGTCGTTTTGCCTTCACGACGCAGGGCAGCCAGCCGCTGGTCTCCGTGCACTGGCAGCCTGGCGACTGGCTGGTCTTCGGCAACGAAGGCCAGGGCCTGCCGCCTGCCCTGCGCGACAGCTTCCACGTCTCGCAGCGGGTCCGCCTGCCGATGCGAACGGGCCAGCGCAGCTTGAACCTGAGCAACACGGTGGCGGTGGCCGTTTTCGAGGCCTGGCGCCAGAACGGCTACGCTGGCGGCAGCTGAAACGCCGGCGCCAGAAACGACCAAGCCTGGCGCGAGGGCCAGGCTTGCAGGATCGGCCACCGTCGTGGTGGCCGGGTCTTTCCGGGTCAGGCGCGTGCCGCGCGGCTGCGGCGCAGCAGCAGGCCGCCGACGCCCAGGGCCATCAGCAGGTAGGTGGCCGGCTCGGGCACGGCGGTGATGGTCAGCGAGTCGATGCCGATGTAGTCGGAGTTGTCGCCCGAGGGGCCGCCGCTGGTGACGAAATAGCGGAAGGCAATGGCGCCGTTGGTCGGGCCGGCCAGGCCGGTGATCGTGGACGTGTACTGGGTCCAGGTGTTGGGGTAGCCAGAGGTGGTCAGATCCGGGTTCACCGACAGCAGCAGCGCGAAGGTGCCCACGTCGGTCGGCGCGGTGCCGACGTCGATGCCACCGACATTGCTGAAGCGCAGTTCGACGCGGTCGGGGAAGGCCGGCACGTTCACCGTGCGGGTCCAGAACGAGACCACGTCGCCGTTGCTGAAGCTCAGCGTCGGCGAGATCAGCCAGTTGCTGATCGTCCCGGCGCCCGTGGTGTTGTTGAAGTTGGCGCCGGCATACGAGTTCGTCGCACCTTCATGGGCCGTGAACACCGTCACGTTGCCCTGGAACCAGCCGGTGGTGCCGACCGTGGTGCTGTTGTTCTTCGTCGCCCAGCCCGCGGGCACGACGACGTCGAAGCCTTCGGTGAGGCTGGCGGCGGTGGCGCTGGCGCCGGCGGCCATCAGCCCCAGGGCCAGTGTGGCCGGCGCAAGGGCGCCAAGGAAACGGGAAGCAGGCATGCAGATTCTCCGGAAGAGGTCGTTCGAGTGCGTGACGGTGCTGGCCGCGGGGCCGGTTGCAGACAACCCGACCCCCGCTACAAGCAGGGGGCGAACTGATGGGACCGATGCTGCCGGATCGCGCCGGCGAAACAACCCCGTGACCCGGGGGGCGACTGACCCCCCGGTGGCGCGGCGTCAGCCCTCGGCACGGGCATCGCGCGACATCAACTGCTGCATCACCCGCGAAGGCGACAGCCTACCTTGAAGCACAGCCACCACGCCGGCGGTGATCGGCATCTCCACGCCAAGCTGCGTGGCGCGGGCCAGCACGGTGGGCGCCGTCAGCACGCCTTCGGCGACATGGCCCAGCGACGCGACGACCTGCGCCAGGCTCTGCCCCTGCGCCAGCCCCAAGCCGACGCGCCGGTTGCGCGAAAGGTCACCGGTGGCGGTGAGCACCAGGTCGCCCAGGCCCGACAGGCCCATGAAGGTGTCGGCACGCGCGCCCAGCGCCACACCCAGGCGGGTCATCTCGGCCAGGCCGCGCGTGATGAGCGCAGCGCGGGCATTGAGCCCGGGTGCGCCGGGGCCGTCGGTGATGGCCAGGCCGTCGAGGATGCCGGTGGCGATGGCGAGCACGTTCTTCACCGCGCCGCCGACCTCGACGCCGACGATGTCGGTGCTGGTGTAGACGCGCAGCGCGTCGCCGTGGAAGGCCGCCACGGCAGCCTCACACAGTGCCGTGTCGGTGCCGGCGGCCACCAGTGCAGTGGGCTGGCCGCGCGCCACCTCGAGCGCGAAGCTGGGGCCCGACAGCACACCCGCCGGCGCGTCGGGCCGCACATCGCGCGCGACCTCGTGGCCCAGGGCGCCGCTGTGTGCCTCGAAACCCTTGCACAGCCACAACGCCCCGCGCCCGTCACCCGCACGTTGCAGCAGGCCGAGCTGCTCGCGCAACGCCGCCATCGGCGTGGCGATGACGGTCAGACCGTCGCGCGCATGCGCCATGGCCTCGGCATGGTCGGCGGTCACCCGCAGCGTCGATGGCAACGCGACCTCGCCAAGGTAGCGTGTGTTGCGGCGTTCGGCCTGCAGCGACTGCACCTGCGCGGCGTCGCGCGCCCACAGCAGCGTGTCGTGCCGCGGCGCGGCCGCGATGGCCAGCGCGGTGCCCCAGGCACCGGCACCGAGCACCGCGATCTTCATTTCGCCCTCGAACGAGCGAGGGTCTCCCGAGCCGTTCAAGCTCCCCTCGGGGGGCGACACGTGCGAAGCACGGGTCTTGGGGCCGTCAATTCGCGTTGGTGATGATGCGCGACTCGCCGTTGCCCTGGGCCGCGGTCGCGGCCTGCGCCTGCTGGGCTTCGAACATGGCCTGGAAGTTCACTTCCGTCAGCAGGATGGGCGGGAAGCCGGCGCGGGTGCATACGTCGCTGACGATGGCACGCAGGTAGGGGTAGATCATCTGCGGGCAGACGATGCTGATGATGCCCTGCATCTGCTCTTCGGGCACGTGGCGGATCTCGAAGATGCCGGCCTGCTTGGCTTCGACCAGGAACAGCACCTTGTCCTTCACCTTTGTGGTGACGGTGGCGGTGACAGTGACCTCGAAGATGCCGTCGGCCACGGGCGCGGCGGCCATGCCGAGGTTGATGTCGACCTGCGGCTGCGACTGCTCGAGCAGGATCGCCGGCGAATTGGGCTGCTCCAGCGACAGGTCCTTCAGGTACATGCGCTGGATCTGGAAAACGGGGGTCTCGTCGGCCATGGGAAGGTTCCAAAGATAGACAAAGCCCGGCGCCGGGTGGCGCCGAGCCGCAACCGCGGATTATGGCGGAGCCGACCTGCCCGATGGCCCAGAGCGGGCGCTGCAAGAAGGCGCGGGCATGCGCCCCGTCAGGCCGCGCCGCCGGCCAGCATCGGCAGCAGGCCGCCACGCTGGTCGAGCGCAACCAGGTCGTCGCAGCCGCCGACATGGGTGTCGCCGATGAAGATCTGCGGCACCGTGCGCCGGCCGGTGGTCGACATCATGTGCTGGCGCTGTTCGGGGTCGAGGTCGATGCGGATCTCTTCGATGTGCTCGACGCCGCGCTGCTTGAGCAGCGCCTTGGCGCGGATGCAGAAGGGGCACACCTGCGTGGTGAACATCTTGACCTGGGGCATGCGTTGGTTTTCCGGTAGGGCTGGGAACATCGGGGATTGTCCCGCAGCCGCCGAAAGCCTGCACGCGCCGGGCGACGCTTCAGCCGCCCTTGCCTGCGCCCTTGTCGGCATTCCTCTCGGCGACCTTCTCTGCCGCCTTGTCGCCGCCCTTGGCCGCGCCCTTCTCTATCGGCAGGGTGGCCTCACGCCAGGCGGCCGTGCCACCGGCCACGGCCATGGCCTTGTCGTAGCCGGCCTTGCGCAGCAGCGCCGCCGCACGCCCGGCACGGGCGCCGGACGGGCACATCAGCAGCAGCGGCAGCGTCTTGTTCGTGGGCAGCGACTTGTGGCCCTCGAGCTGGCCCAGCGGGATGTTGCGTGCCCCGCCGGCGTGGCCGGCGGCGTACTCGTCGGGCTCGGCAACATCGATCAGCACGCCCTTCTCGCGGTTGATCAGCCGCACCGCCTCGGCCGTGCCGACGCTGCCGTTGCCACCCCCGCCGCGCAGCATCGGCAGCAGCAGCAGGCCGCCCGAGGTGGCGGCCAGCACGAAGAGGATCCAGTTTTCGAGAAAGAAATTCACCAAGCCGCCGATGCGTGAGCGCAAAACCGCGAATTATAGAATCTGCGGCATGCACAAACTCGTCCTCATCCGCCACGGGGAGTCCACCTGGAACCTCGAGAACCGTTTCACCGGCTGGACCGACGTGCCGCTCACCGATACCGGTGTGCAACAGGCGCGCCAGGCCGGCCGGCTGCTCAAGGAAGCCGGCTACGACTTCGACGTCGCCTACACATCGGTGCTCAAGCGCGCCGTGTGGACGCTGTGGCACACGCTCGACGAGCTGGATCGCACCTGGCTGCCGGTACTGCACGACTGGCGGCTGAACGAACGCCACTACGGCGCGCTGCAGGGCCTGAACAAGGCCGACATGGCGCAGAAGTTCGGCGCCGAGCAGGTGCTGGCCTGGCGCCGCAGCTACGACACGCCGCCGCCGGCGCTGGAAGCCGGCGACACGCGCAGCGAGCGTGGCGACCCGCGCTACCGCCATCTCGACAGCAGCCAGGTGCCGCTGACCGAATGCCTGAAGGACACGGTGGCGCGTGTCATGCCCTGCTGGAACGAACGCCTGGCGCCGGCCATCGCCAGCGGGCAGCGTCTCGTCATCGCCGCCCACGGCAACAGCATTCGCGCGCTGGTGAAGTACCTCGACAACATCGGTGACAACGAGATCGTCGGCGTCAACATCCCCAACGGCATCCCGCTCGTCTACGAACTCGACGCCGACCTCAAGCCGCTGCGCAGCTACTACCTGGGCGACCCGGAAGCCGCAGCGCGCGCCGCCGCCGCGGTGGCGGCGCAGGGCGTCGCCAGGCCAGCCTGATCAGGCTTCGAGCGGCCCGAAGACCTGCTCGGGCAGCACACGCGGCATCTCGGCGCGCTCGCCGAGCGCCGCGGTGATGGCAAACGCGGGCTGCGCGGTGTCTCGCCGCGGCACACCCGGCACGGCCTTGCCGTTGGCGCCGATCGGCGCCACCACCACCGCACCGCGGCCGGGCTCGGCACGCTGCACGACGACGCCGATCTCGCCGCCCTTCAACTGCTCCCAGTCGCCCGGTGGGTAGACGCCGACGGCGTGGATCAGCGCCGCGGCGATGGGGCGGCCCTGCTCTTCCTGGAAAAGCTGGGGCGCCGCCAGTTGCGGCGCCAGTGGCGCACGCAGCGCGCGGTCGCCCGCGGCCAGCAGCAGGCGGCCATGGCTGTCCATCACCTTGAAGGGCAGTGGCTCGCCGGCGGCCGGCAGGTCGGCAAGTTCGGCCAGCGGCACGCGCGGCGTTTCCGTCACGCTCTTCGCTCACCCTCCTGAAGGCTGCGCAGCGCCGCCGCCAGCACCGGCACCACACTCACCGCGTTGCTGGCATGCGGCACGCAGTCGCTGCTCCAGACCTGGCGCACGCCGGCCGCGCGAACCTGCGCCAGCGCGTCGCCGACGAAGAGCGCGTGCGTCACCGCCACGTCGACACTGGCCGCACCGCGCGCCAGCGCACCGCGCGCGGCCGCCACCAGCGTGCGGCCGGTGCTGGCGACATCGTCGAGCAGCACCACCGCGCGCCCGGCCACCGCGGTGTCGGGCAAGGCCACGGCCACGTCATGGTCGCCGTTGCGCTGCTTGCCGCAGACCGCCCACTCCAGCCCCAGCGCCCGCGCCGCGCCCTGCACCCACTGACGCGCCTCTTCGTCGGGCGCCAGCAACAGCGCACCGGGCACCTGCCGCGCCACGTGGGCGCCGAGCAGCGGTGCGGCCGACAAGGCCAGCCCACGCCGCCCGGGCAGCACCTCGTCGAGCGTGGCCACACGGTGCAGGTGGGGGTCGACGGTGAGCACGGCATCGAAGGCCGCGGCCAGCAGGCCGCCCAGGTGGCGCTGGCTGACGACTTCACCCGGCGTGAACTCGATGTCCTGGCGCATGTAGGCCAGGTAGGGGCTGACGAGCGTGAGGTGGGTCGCGCCGAGTTCACGCGCGCCGGCGGCCGTCAGCAGCAGTTCGGTGAGCTTGGCATTGGGGTCCTGCAGGCCGCGCAGCAGCACCACGCGGGGCGGCAGTCGCGGCGGCAGTCGCAGGCGCGTCTCGCCGTCGGGGAAGCGGTGGCGAACGACGACGGCCAAAGGCCAGCCCAGCGCGTCCGCCAGGGCACGCGCCAGCGCCAACTCGTCGTCGTAAGCCAGCAGCATCATGACAACGAGGCCGGTCTTTGCGCGATGGGGTCGCGCGGCAGCAGCTGCTGCGCGATCAGGTCGCGCAGGTGCCCGGCGAGCAGGCGGCGGTCGGCGTGTTCGCTGCCCACCGGGGGCAGCAGGTGCACGTGGGCACACAGGCCGTGCGCGCTCACCACGCGCCAGATGCTCTGCAGCAGCGTCGTTTCGCCCAGGAAGTGCACCGCCGCGCTGAAGGGCGCGCCGGCGTCGGCAAAGCGCAGCACCACCGGCTGCACCGGCGTGCCGGTGGCCACCGCGGCCTGCAACAGGTTGGCGTGGAAGGGCAAGGGCGCATCGCCCGGGCCGGTGGTGCCTTCGGGGAAAACGGCCACCGTGTCACCGGCCTGCAGCGCACTGGCCATAGCGTGCACCACGCGCACGGCGTCGCGCTTGCGCTCGCGTTCGATGAACAGCGTGCCGGCGTTGCGGATCAGCCAGCCCAGCAAGGGCCACTTCAGCACATCGGCCTTGCTGACGAAACGTGCATGCGGCGCCGCGGCGTGGATGGCCGCGATGTCGAGCCAAGAGACATGGTTGGCGACGAGCAGCGTGGCGCCAGGCCGCGGCTGCACACCACTGACCTGCAGCCTCAGGCCGACGGCGCGCAACAGACCGGCCGACCACCAACGGATGCGCTCGTGGCGCGCGGCGGCGTCCAGCGCCGGGAAGCGTGTCATCACCACCATGCCGTGCAGCACGTGCAGCACGGCACGGCCGACCCGCCATGCCGCCCGAAGGCTGCGCAGCAGCCGAGCTGCCGCACCCGGCGGCTGCATCAGGCGTTGCCACCTGGCGCGGCCTGCAGTTCGTAGGCCAGTGTGCCGGCCACCAGCGTCGCGCGCACGCGGCCGGGCAAGGCCATGCCGGTGGACGCGAAGGAGAACGGCGTGTGCTTGCCCTGGCTGGCCAGCTGCGACGGCGACACGGCCCACTCGACGGCGGGGTCGAAGAGGCAGATGTCGGCGACGCCGCCCTCCACCAGGCGCCCGGCACTGCTGGCCAGCGAGCCCAGCGCGTCGCCCAGCACACGCACGGGGCCCTGCGTCACGCGCGCCAGCGTCGTGGCCAGCGGCAGGCCGCTGTCGGCACCCCAGCGCAGCGCCAGGCTCAGCAGCAGTTCGAGCCCGGTGGCACCCGGTTCGGCCTCGCCGAAGGGCAGGTTCTTCATGTCCTCGGCCACGGGGTTGTGGTCGGAGACCAGCGCGTCGATGGTGCCGTCGGCCAGCGCGGCGCGCAGCGCGTCGCGGTCGGCGCCCTGGCGCAACGGTGGCAGCAGGCGCATGTCGGGGTTGAAGTAGCCGATGTCGACGTCAGTGAGGTGCAGGCTGTTGATGCTGACGTCGGCCGTCACCGGCAGGCCCTCGGCCTTGGCCGCGCGCAGCAGGGCGACACCGGCAGCGCTGCTCAGGCGGCACAGGTGCACACGCGCCTTGGTCACGCGCACCATCTCGAACAGCGTGTGCAACGCCACCGTCTCGGCCACCGCCGGCACGCCCGACAAGCCCAGGCGCGTGGCCACCGCGCCCGAGGCCGCGATGCCCTTGCCCAGCCACGCGTCCAGCGGGCGCAGCCACACCGTGTAGCCGAAGGTGGCGGCGTACTGCAGCGCACGCAGCAGCACCAGGCTGTCGGTGACGGGCACGTCGGCCTGCGCGAAGCCGATGCAGCCGGCCTCGGTCAGCTCGGCCATCTCGGTCAGCGCTTCGCCCTGCAGGCCACGCGTCAGCGCGCCCAGCGGGAAGACGCGGCAGCGGCTGAGCTTGCGGGCACGGAACTTCAGCATCTCGACCAGGCCGGGCTCGTCGAGCACGGGGTCGGTGTCTGGCGGGCAGACCAGGCTGGTCACACCGCCGGCGGCTGCGGCGGCGAGCTCGCTTTCGAGCATGCCCTCGTGTTCCTGGCCCGGCTCGCGCAGTCGCGCGGCGAGGTCGACGAGGCCGGGCGCGACGACCAGGCCCGTGGCGTCGATGACACGGTCGGCGTCGAAGGCCGTGGCCGCGCCGATGCTGACGATGCGGCCCGAGGCGATGGTGATGTCGGCGACTTCGTCGCGGCCCCGTTCCTTGCCGTTCCCGGGATCGATGACACGGCCGTTGCGGATGAGGATCTTCATGCCTGGTTCCCGGCGATCGTGGACATCACCGCCATGCGCACCGCGATGCCGAAGGTGACCTGCGGCAGGATGACGCTGTGGCTGCCGTCGGCCACCGCCGAGTCGATCTCGACGCCGCGGTTGATCGGCCCCGGGTGCATCACGATGGCGTCGGGTTTGGCCAGCGCCAGCTTCTGCGGCGTCAGGCCGTAGCTCTTGAAGAACTCGCCGGCGCTGGGCAGCATGGCGCCGCTCATGCGTTCGTTCTGCAGGCGCAGCATGATGATGACGTCGGCGCCCTTGATGCCTTCTTCCATGCTGTGGCACACGCGAACGCCCATCGCGGAGAGGTCCCCCGGTACCAGCGTCTTCGGGCCGACGGCGCGGATCTCGGGCACGCCCAGCGTGGTCAGCGCGTGGATGTCGGAACGTGCCACGCGGCTGTGCACGATGTCGCCGACGATGGCCACGGTGAGCTGCGTGAAGTCCTTCTTGAAGTGGCGGATGGTGTACATGTCCAGCAACCCCTGCGTGGGGTGGGCATGGCGGCCGTCGCCGGCGTTGACCACGTGTACGTGCGGTGCCACGTGCTGCGCAATGAGGTAGGGCGCGCCGCTCTCGGCATGGCGCACGATGAACATGTCGGCGTGCATCGCCGACAGGTTCGCGATGGTGTCGAGAAGGCTCTCGCCCTTGGCGGTCGAGCTCTTCGTGATGTCGAGGTTGATGACGTCCGCAGACAGCCGCTTGGCAGCGATCTCGAAGGTGGTGCGCGTGCGCGTGCTGTTCTCGAAGAAGAGGTTGAAGACACTCTTGCCGCGCAGCAGCGGCACCTTCTTCACGTCGCGGTCGTTGACGCTGAGAAAGGTGCCCGCGGTGTCGAGGATCTGCGTCAGCACGGCCTTGGGCAGGCCTTCGATGGTCAGCAGGTGGATCAGCTCGCCGTGCGTGTTGAGCTGGGGGTTGCGGCGGGAGAGCATGCGGCCTACTCGGTGGTCTGGTTCGTGACGGTGAAGCTGAAGGCGCCGTCAGGCTCGCCATCCCCGGCGCGCGCCAGCGACAGGCGCTGCGTGGCCGGCAGCGCCAGCCTGGCGGCGGCGAAAGCAGCGGCGACGGGCAGTTCGCGCCCGCCGCGGTCGACCAGCACGGCCAGCGTCACGCTGGCCGGGCGGCCGAAGTCGAAGAGCTCGTTGACCACGGCGCGGATGGTGCGCCCGGTGTAGAGCACGTCGTCGACGAGCACGATATGGCGTCCATCCACGGCAAAGGGCAGGCGCGTGGGGTCGGTGCCCGAGGCCAGGCCGCGCGAACCGAAGTCGTCGCGGTGCAGCGTGCTGCTGATGACGCCGTAGCCGGCCTCGCCGCCGGGCAGTGCCAGGTCCTTCTGCAGCCGTTCGGCCAGCCAGGCACCGCCGCTCCAGATGCCCACCAGTACGGCGTCGGGCCGCATCAGGCCACGCACGCCTTCGCGCAGTTCGGCATAGAGCGCCTCGGCGTCAAGCTGCAGCATCATGGGCGAAGGGGCGGTGGGTTGAGGAACTGGTCGAGGATGATCGCCGCGGCGGCCGCATCGGCGTCGGCGGCGCCGCAAGACAGCGCCTCGGTCGTCGTGTAGCGCTCGTCGACTTCGTGCACCGGCAGCCGGAAGCGCCCGTGCAGCTGGCGCGCGAAGCGGCGCGCGCGCACGGTGTTTTCATGTTCGGCGCCGTCGGGGTGGAAGGGCACGCCGACCACCAGCGCGTCGGGCTGCCACTCGGCGATCAGCGCGGCGATGGCGGCAAAACGTGCGTCGCCCTCGGTGGCCAGCGTCTTCAGCGGCTGCGCGCGGCACAGCAGCGTGTTGCCGGTGGCCACGCCGGTGCGGCGGGTGCCGAAGTCGAAAGACAGGAAGCTGAGCGTGCGGGTGGCGACGCCGGCAGCGCCTTCAGGCATGTCCCGCTTCCTGAGAAAGCATGCGCGGGTCGATGCCCAGCAGCGCCAGCGCGGTGTCGTAGCGCCGATCGATGGGCGTGTCGAAGATCACCTTGGGGTCGGCGTCCACCGTCAGCCAGCCGTTGCGGCCCAGCTCGTCTTCCAGCTGGCCGGCCTGCCAGCCGCTGTAGCCCAGCGTCACCAGCACCCGGGCCGGGCCGGTGCCTTCGGCCAGCGCCTCGAGCACGTCCTTGCTGGTGGTCATGGCCAGACCGCCGGGCACCGAGAGCGTGCTGTTGTAGGGCGGGCGGTCTTCGCCCAGCTTGTCGTGCAGCACGAAGCCGCGCTCGGTCTGCACCGGGCCGCCGAAGTAGACCGGTTGCTCGGCCAGCTCCACGCGGTCGAGCGCAAGTTCGACCTTCTCGAACAGGTTCTTCAGCTTGATGTCGATGGGCTTGTTGATGACCAGGCCCACCGCGCCCTTCTCGTTGTGCTCGCAGAGATAGACGACCGTGCGCGAGAAGGTCTCGTCGGCCATGCCCGGCATGGCGATGAGGAACTGGTTCGTGAGGTCGATGCGCGAGCCGGAGGGCATGCTGCGGATTCTATTCCCGGGCCACACTACGGGCCGTGCACAAGACACCCGCCCACGCACCCCCTCGCCCGCTCGACCGCGCGCTGGTCTGGCTGCGCCGTGACCTGCGCACCGACGACCATGCCGCGCTGCACCACGCGCTGCGGGGGGCGCGCCAGGTGTGGTGCGTTTTCGTCTTCGACCGCGACATCCTCGATCCCTTGCCGGGCCAGCAGGGCGGCCCCTCCGGGGCCGCGAGGCAGGACCGGCGTGTCGAATTCATCCGCGACAGCCTGGTCGGTGTCGACGCCGAGTTGCGCGCACTGGCGGCCTCACACGGCATCGATGGCGCCGGGCTGATCGTGCGTCACGGCTGGCCGGCAGAGGAAATCCCGGCGCTGGCCGCGCGGCTGGGCGTGCAGGCGGTCTATGCCAGCCACGACGACGAACCGGCCGCGCTGGCGCGCGACGCCAGGCTGCGTGGCCTGCTGGCCGACAGCGGCGTGGCGCTGCACACCAGCAAGGACCACGTGGTCTTCGAGCGCAGCGAGGTGATGACGCTGGGCGGCGGGCCCTTCTCGGTCTTCACGCCCTACAAGAACGCGTGGCTGAAGAAGTGCAACGACTTCTACCTCGGCGCCTACCCTGTGGCGCGGCACGCCTCGGCCCTGGCAGCCCTGCCCCACGACGCCGCCGACGCCGACCTCGCAGCCGGCGTGCCGACGCTGGAGTCGCTGGGATTTGCGCGCACCAACCTGCACCAGCTGCGCCTGCCCAGCGGCCCCGCCGGCGGGCAGGAACTGCTGGACGACTTCCTCGATCGCATCGACCGCTACCACGACACGCGCGACTTCCCGGCCGTCAAGGGCCCCAGCTACCTCAGCACACACCTGCGCTTCGGCACCGTGTCGATACGGCGCCTGGCGCGCGAGGCCATGAACCGACGCGACGGCGGCTCGCGCGGCGCCGAGGTCTGGCTGAACGAGCTGATCTGGCGCGACTTCTACCACCAGGTGCTGCACCACCACCCGCGCGTGGTGCACAGCGCCTTCAAGCCGGCCTACGACCGCATCCGCTGGGACCACGGCAAACATGCCGACGAACTCTTCACTGCGTGGTGCGAAGGCCGCACCGGCTACCCGCTGGTGGACGCCGCGATGCACCAGCTGGCGCAAACCGGCTACATGCACAACCGTCTGCGCATGGTGGTGGCGAGTTTCCTGACCAAGGACCTGGGGCTGGACTGGCGGCGCGGTGAAGCCTGGTTTGCATTGCACCTCAACGACTTCGACCTCGCCGCGAACAACGGCGGCTGGCAGTGGGCTGCGAGTTCGGGCTGCGACGCCCAGCCCTACTTCCGCATCTTCAACCCGGTGGCGCAGAGCGAGAGGTTCGACGCCGAAGGCAAGTTCATCCGCCGCTACCTGCCCGCGCTGGCCAAACTGCCCGACGGGCTGATCCACGCCCCCTGGCTGGCGCGGCCGGTCGACCTGCTGGCGGCCGACCTGAAGCTGGGCAGCGGCTACCCGCTGCCGGTGGTCGACCATGCCGCGGCGCGTGAAAAGACGCTGCTGCGTTACGCGGTGGTGAAGGGCCAGGCCTGATCAGGCCGCGCTCAAAGGCGGCGCGGCGACAGGCAGAAAGCCCAGGCTCTCGTACAGCGCCTCGGCCGGCGTGTTGCCTTGGGTGACCACCAGGCGCAACCAGGGCTCGGCGCCGGCGGCCAGGCGGTTGAAGGCGCGCTGCAGCCCGGCGCGCGCCAGGCCGCGCCGCTGCCAGGTCGGCAGCGTGACCATGAAGGCGACAAAGGGGCCGTCGAACCAGACCGTGAGCAGCGCGGCGGCCACCAGTCGGCCATCACGCTCGATGACCTCCGACAGCGACCACAGCATCGGTCCGAACTCGCCGGCGAAAAGTTTGGCGACGACGGCGCGGCTGTCGTCCAGCGTCTCGCCTTCGTCGTCGATGCTGCCGCGGTAGGCGTCGAGCAGCAACTGCGCCAGCGCCTCGGCGTCGGCCGGCGCGGGCGGGCGGGCCGTGGCGTCCGCCGGCGCGGCAGTCGCACGCACCGGCGCGGCCAGCACGAAGCGCCGCAGCCCGGCCATCAGCTGCGACCGCTGCTGAAGCGTGACAGCAGCGCGGCGTGCTGCTGCGGCCAGGTGGCCAGGCCGCTCTCGTCGCCGTCGAAGACACCGCGCAGGAAGGCCAGTGCCAGGGCCTGCGTCGCCGCCTTCACGCGCGGGTTGAGCAAGGCGCCGCCGGTGCCGCGGCGGTCGGTGAACATGCTGTGCGAACCGCCTTCGTAGACCGCAAGCCACTTGCGCGGGCCGCCGATGGCGTCGAACACCGCCACGCGGTCTTCGGCGCCGCTGTAGTAACCGGGGATGCGGATGATGTCCTCGGTGGCGGTGACGTGCAGGCTGGGCACGGTCACCGGCGCCAGGATGGCGCGCGGGTCGGGCTCGCCATAGAAAGGCGGCGCCGAAATCACGATGGCGGCGCGCACGCGGGCATCGTGCAGCTCGACGGCGCGGCCCGCGCGTGGCACCCGTGCGCCACTGGCCAGCAGTGTGGTGTTGGCGCCGTAGCTGTGGCCGGCGGCGACGATGCGCGCCGCATCCACGCGCACGGCCAGCTCGCCGGCCAGCAGCGTGTCGAGCGCAAAACGCAGGTCCAGCGCACGCTGGATGGCTTCCTTGTCCTGCGCCGCGTCCTGCAGCCGGCCGACGAGGTTGAAGACGCTGCCCGTCCACAGGTTGCGGTCGCTGCCCACGTGCTGCAGATGCAGGCTGGCGATGCCGTGGCTGGCGAAGTGGCTGCCCAGCCAGCTGTAGCCGCGGCGCGAACCCCCGATGCCGTGCGAGAACACCACCAGCGGGGTCGGGCGCGCCTGGTTGGGCAGGTACAGGCGCACAGGCACGGCGCGGTCGCGGGCGCTGTCCACCCAGTCGAGGTCGAGTGCGCCGAAGGACTCGGGCTCGGCCGCCACGGCCGATGCCGCCGCCCAGGCCGCGCGCAGCGGCAGCGCCGCTGCCACGGCGGCCGCCAGTCCCAGCCGAAGGCAGGTGCGCCGGTTCGGCTTCATGCCGTCACCTCCTGTTTGCCCAGCGCCGGCGGCCGGCGCCGGTGCAGCAGCCGCTTCAGGCCTCGGATGGCGTCGTCGACGTAGGTGAACAGCACCGGAATCACGAGCAGGCTGAGGAAGGTGCTGGTGATGAGCCCACCGATCACCACGATGGCCATCGGTGCGCGGAAGCTCGGGTCGGTGCCCCAGCCCAGGGCGATGGGCAGCATGCCGGCGGCCATCGCGATCGTCGTCATGATGATCGGCCGCGCGCGCTTGTGGCAGGCGTCGAGCACGGCTTCCAGCCGCGCCAGGCCATGGTCGCGCCGCGCCAGGATGACGTAGTCCACGAGCAGGATGGAGTTCTTGGTCGCGATGCCCATCAACATGATGAGCCCGATCATGCTCGGCATGGACAGCGCCGTGTGCGTGATGAACAGCGCCAGGAAGGCGCCCGGTATCGACAGCACCAGCGCGCCCAGGATGGTGGCCGGCTGCACGAAGTCCCTGAACAGCAGCACGAGCACGATGTAGATGCACAGCACGCCCGTCAGCATGGCCAGGCCGAAACTCGCGAAGAGTTCACCCATCGCCTCGGCGTCGCCGACCTCGGTCTGGATGACGCCCGGCGGCAGGCTCTGCAGGCTGGGCAGCGCGAGCACCGTGTCCTTCACGTCGCCCAGTGCCTGCTGGTTGAGCTCGATCTCGAAGTTGACGTTGCGCTGGCGGTTGTAGCGGTCGATGGCGGCCGGGCCGCTGCCTATCGACAACGTGGCCACGTTGCCCAGCATCACCGGGCCGTGTTTGCCCGGCACCGGCAGGCGCTCCAGCAGCGCGAGGTCGCCGCGCGCCTCGGCCGGCAGCCGCACGACGATGGGCACCTGGCGCTGGCTGAGGTTCAGCTTGGGCAGGTTCTGGTCGTAGTCGCCCGCGGTGGCGATGCGCAGCGTGTCGGCGATGGCGGCCGAGGTGACGCCGAGATCAGCCGCCCTGGCCGGGTCGGGGCGCACGATGAGCTCGGGGCGCACCAGGCTGCTGCTGGAAGTCACCGCGCCGATGCCGGGGACGGTGCGCAGTTCACGTTCCACCACCGCGGCGTGCGCGGCCAGCGTGGCGCCGTCAACGCCTGCGAGCACCAGCACGTACTTCTCGGCGCTCTGGCCGAAGCCCACCTTCACGCGCACGCCCGGCAGCACCGCCAGTGCATCGCGCAACTGCGACTCGATGGCCTGCTTGCTCAAGCCCGGCCGGTCGCTGCGGTGGGTCATGTTGATCGTCAGCGTGGCCTTGGTGACGTCGGGCACGCCGCCGCCAGGCGTGAAGGTGTCGGCACCGGTGCTGCCTGCGCCCACCGCGGTGTAGACGAGTTTGACGTGCGGGTTCTTCTGCACCAGCACACGCGCCTGCTCGGCGGCCGCCAGGCTCTGTGCGTAGCTGCTGCCGGGCGGCAGCGTCACCGTCACCTGGGTCTGGCTGAGATCGTCGGGCGGGATGAAGCCGGTGGGCAGGTAGGGCACGAGCAGGAAGCTGCCGACGAAGAACACGGCCGTGGCCGCCATCGTCAGCACACGGTGCTTCAGGCACCACGCCGCCCAGCCCAGGTAACGTTTCATCCAGCCCGGCTCCTTGTGCCCGCCCTGAGGCGGCTTCAGGATGTAGGCCGCCATCATCGGCGTCAGCACGCGCGCGACCACGAGGCTGAAGAAGACCGCGATGGCCGCCGTCCAGCCGAACTGCACGAAGAACTTGCCCGGCACGCCGGCCATGAAGGCCGTGGGCAGGAAAACCGCGATGAGCGTGAAGGTGGTGGCGATGACCGCCAGCCCGATCTCGTCGGCGGCTTCCATCGCTGCCTGGTAGGGCGTCTTGCCCATGCGCAGGTGGCGCATGATGTTCTCGATCTCGACGATGGCGTCGTCGACCAGGATGCCGACCACCAGACTCATGCTCAGCAGCGTGACGACGTTGAGCGTGAAGCCGAAGACGTAGTGCATCACCGCGAAGGCGGGGATGATCGACAGCGGCAGCGCGGTGGCCGCCACCAGCGTGGCGCGCCAGTCGCGCAGGAAGAGCCAGACCACCAGCACCGCCAGCGCCGCGCCTTCCAGCAGCAGCAGCATGCTGCCGTGGAAGTTCTCGACCACCGGATCGACGAAGTTGAAGGCCTCCGTGACGGTGACGTCGGGGTGCTCTGCGCGCAGCTTGTCGAGTGCCGCGCGCACGCCGTCGGCGACGTCGGTTTCACCGGCGCCGCGGCTGCGCACAACCTCGAAGCCCACCACCGGCAGGCCGTTGAGCAACGCGCCGCTGCGCCTTTCGGCCACCGTGTCGCTGACCGTCGCCACCTGGTCGAGCCGGATGCGCTGGCCGTCGGCCAGCGCGATGTCGAGCCGGCCCAGTTCGGCCGCGCTCTGCACCGAGGCGATGGTGCGCACGCTCTGCTCGATGCCGCCGACATCGGCGCGGCCGCCCGCCGCGTCCTGCTGCACGGCGCGCAGCTGGCGCGAGATGTCGGCCGCGGTGGCCTTCAGCGCCAGCAGGCGCGCCGGGTCGAGTTCGACGCGCACCTCGCGCGTGACGCCGCCCACGCGCGCCACGCTGCCCACGCCGCGCACCGCGAGCATGGCCTTGGTGACCTGGTCGTCGACGAACCAGCTCAGGGCCTCGTCGTCCATGCGTGTGCTGGCCACCGTGTAGGTGAGGATGGGCGCACCCGCCAGGTCGAGCTTGGCGATGACGGGGTCGCGCAGGTCGGCGGGCAGGTCGGCGCGCACGCGCGAGACGGCCGAGCGCACGTCGTCCAGCGCTTCCTGCGTCGGCTTTTCGAGGCGGAACTCCACCGTCACGATGGCCACGCCGTCCTGCACCTTGGTGTAGATGTTCTTCACGCCCTGCAGCGCGGCCACGGCGTTCTCGATCTTGCGCGCGACCTCGGTTTCCATCTGCGCCGGCGCGGTGCCGGGCAGGCTGGCGGTGACGTTGATGGTGGGCAGGTCGATGTCGGGGAACTGCTGCACCTTCATCGCACTGAAACCCATCACGCCGGCCAGCGTCAGCAGCACGAAGAGCATCACCGCGGGGATGGGGTTGCGGATGCTCCAGGACGAGACGTTGATCATGGTGCGGCGCCCGTTCAGCGGCTGGCGGTGGTCTTCGCTGCGGGCGCGGCGGGTGCGGCGGCCGGGTTGACCGCGGGCGGCGCGTCGACCACGCGCACGGTGTCGCCGTCGGCCAGGAAACCTGCGCCACTGGCCACCACGCGGGTGCCGGCGTCCAGGCCGGCGGTGATCTCGATGCGTTCACCGACACGACGCCCGACACCCACCTTGGCCTGCGAGACCTTGTTGTCGGCGCCCAGCTTGAAGACGTAGCTGAAACCGTCGCGCAGCAGCACGGCGCTCTGCGGCAGGGTCAGCGCACTGCTGCGGCCGGTCTGGAACTCGCCGCGCGCGAACATGCCGGCCTTCAGCGCGCCGGGCTGCGGCAGGTCGACGTAGACGAGCCCGTTGCGCGTCGCCGCGTCCACCGTCGGCGCCACCATGCGCAGCCTGCCGGCGACCGGCGCCGCGCCGTCGGCCGTCACCCGCACGGCCTGGCCGGCGCGCAGCTGCGCCAGTTCTGACGCCGCGACCTCGGCGCGCCATTCCAGCCGCCCCTGACGGATGAGCCGGAAGAGTTCCATGCCCGCCGGCACCACGGCACCGACGGTGGCGCTGCGCGCCGAGATCACGCCGTGGTCGGGCGCCAGCACCTGCGTCTGCGCCAGGCGCAGCTGCTGCACCTGGGCGCTGGCGCGCAGCGCCTCCAGCCGCGCCTGTGCCGTGCGTTCGGCGGTGAAAAACTGGTTGATCTGCTGCGCGCTCAAGGCGCCGCTGGCCTTCAGCTCACGCGCCCGCTGGGCGTTGGCCACGGCGTCGGCGAGTGTCGCTTCGCCCTCGGCGATGGCGGCACGGGCCTGCGCCACGTCGGCGCGCGGCAGCTCGGCGGCGAAGCGGGCCAGCACCTGGCCGCGCCTGACCACGTCGCCCACGTTGACGCGCACCTCGGCCAGTCGCAGGCCGTTGCTTTCGGCGCCGACGATGGTTTCCTGCCAGGCGGCGACGTTGCCGCTGGCGCTCAGGCCCACGGCGATGTCACTGCGCTGGGCCACGGTGGCGGTGACGGTGAGCGCCGGCCTGGGCGCCGCGGTGGCGGCGGCCTTGCCATCGGCGGCGCTGACGGCCAGGGCCACCGCGCCCAGGGCCAGCAGGGCCAGGGCGGCCGCCGCCAGCAGGCCGACGCGGCGGGGCGAAGTGAAGTAGGCGGGCATGGTGTAGGGCTCGTTCAAGGTCTTGTCGGTCTTGTCGGTCTTGCGGCGTGCGGGCACGTCAAGGTTCATCAGGGCGTCTGGCCGCGCGCCAGCAGCGTGTCGTCGAAGCCGCCCCCCAGGGCGCGGTAGAGCGTGATCCAGGCCACGGCACGTTCACGCTGCAGGTCGATCAGAGCGGCCTGCGCCGCGAGGGCGTTGCGCCGCGCGGCCTCCAGGTCGAAGAGGCTGGCCAGCCCGCCGCGCTGGCGCGCTTCGGTGGCACGCAGCGAGGCCTCGAAGTCCTGCGCGGCGAGCAGCGCGTCGGCCTCGCGTTCGGCGCCGGACTGCAGCGCGACGAGCGCCTGTTCCACCTCGCGCACCGCCAGCCGTACCTGGGCGCGGTAGGCGGCCACGGCTTCGTCGTAGCCGGCCGCCGCGGCGGCGGTGGCGGCGGCACGTGCGCCGCCGTCGAAGAGCGGGAAGTTCACGGCCAGCGGGCCCAGCGTCCAGGTCGTGCCGGAGAAGGTTTCCTGGCCGGTGCGCAAGGTGACGCCGGCGATGCTGCCCGACAGGCTGACCTGCGGGCGCTCGCGCGCCCGGGCCTGCGCGCGGTCGCCGGCCGCGGCGAGCACGTTGCGCGCGGCCTCGGCGATGTCGGGCCGGCGCGCCAGCAGTGCCGCGGGCACTTCAGGCACTGCCAGGGCCGTGGCCACGGGCAGGCGCGCGGTTGCGGCGGCCAGGCGCTGGCGCAGCGCGGGTTCGGCAATGTCGGTCAGCGCCACCAGGCCCTTGACCAGCGTGTCGCAGGCCGCACGCTGGGCCACGAGCTGGCCTCGCGACTGCGCGGCGGTGGCGCGCACGAGCGCGGCGTCGGCCGGTGCGGTGAAACCGGCGCGCGCGCTGAGCTCGGTCAGGCGCGTGGTCTCGGCACGCGATGCCGCGTCGGCCTGCGTCGGCACGAGCTGGGCCTCGCAGCTGCGCAGCGCGACATAGGTGCTGGCCACCTCGGCCGCCAGCGCCACTTCGGCACCCTGGGCGGCGGCGAGGGCGCCGTCCACGCGCGCCTGCGCCGCGTCGCGGCCGGCGGCGCCGGCGCCGAAGAGGTCGACCTCCCAGGCCGCCTGAAGACCGATGCTGGCCTGCGTGCCCACCGGCGTGCTCAGCTGCTGGC
>JAURZK010000059.1 GCA_030653505.1 Rubrivivax sp. | reverse complement strand
CCCGAGTACCTGATCCCCAAGCCCTTCGACCACCGGCTGATGATGATGATCGCGCCGGCCGTGGCCAAAGCGGCGGCCGATTCGGGCGTGGCGCTTCGACCGATCGCCGACCTCGACGCCTACCGCGAGAAGCTGAAGCATTTCGTCTTCGCCTCGGGCACGACGATGAAGCCCATCTTCCAGGCGGCCAAGCGTGCCACGCACAAGCGTGTGGCCTATGCCGAGGGTGAGGACGAACGTGTGCTGCGCGCGGTGCAGGTGGTGGTCGACGAAGAGCTGGCGCGGCCGACGCTGATCGGCCGGCCGGCGGTGATCGCCACGCGCATCGAGAAATTCGGCCTGCGGCTGCAGGAAGGGCTGGACTACGACGTCGTCAACGTCGAGCACGACGCGCGCTACCGCGACTTCTGGCAGACCTACCACCAGCTGACCGAACGCAAGGGCGTCAGCGTGCAGATGGCGAAGATCGAGATGCGGCGCCGTCTGACACTGATCGGCGCCATGCTGCTGAAGAAGGGCGAGGTCGACGGCCTGCTCTGCGGCACTTGGGGCACGACGGCGCAGCACCTGTACTACATCGACCAGGTCATCGGCAAGCGCCAGGGCGGCAGCCCGAGCACGGCGCAGGACGTGCAGGTCTACGCCTCGATGAACGCCCTGATGCTGCCGGGCCGCCAGGTCTTCCTGGTCGACACGCATGTCAACGCCGACCCGACGCCCGAGGAGCTGTGCGAGATCACGGTGATGGCGGCCGAGGAGATCCAGCGTTTCGGCATCCAGCCCAAGGTGGCGCTGCTGTCGCACTCCAACTTCGGCACCAGCGACCACCCCAGCGCGGTGAAGATGCGCCGCACGCTGGCCCTGCTTCGGGAGCACGCGCCCTGGCTGGAAGTGGACGGCGAGATGCACGGCGACGTGGCGCTGGACGCTGCCGAACGTGCCAAGCTGATGCCGCACAGCACACTCAAGGGCGAGGCCAACCTGCTGGTGTTCCCGAACATCGACGCCGCCAACATCGCCTACAACCTGCTGAAGACGGCCGCCGGCGGCGGCATCGCGGTTGGACCGGTGTTGCTGGGCGCCGACCGGCCGGTGCACGTGCTGACGCCGTCGGCCACGGTGCGGCGCATCGTCAACATGACGGCGCTCACGGTGGCCGATGCGGAGGCCGGACGTCAATCAGGACCTGCGTCCTGATTGACGCCTGGTTCCGGGCCCGAGCTCTGCGAGGGCGCGCCGCGCAGCGGGAGGCAGGACGTACGTCAGGCCCTGCGGCCTGACGTTCGCCTGCCGAGGGGCGAGCGCTTGCAAGCGCGAGTGCGGCCTGCAAGGCGAGGCGGGCCGGCAATCAGGCCCTGCGTCCTGATCTTTTCGCATGTGAGCACCCACTGATAACCCTGCTCTCTGCCCCATTCTTGGGCAGCGACTTGAGTTTTTGAGGGGGTTCGGGTACCATTTCGGTTTGCTTTTTCAGGGTAAACCCGTGTTCCGGACCGGTTCGGACTCGTCGAGCAGTGGGCTGCGGCGGGCGTTGCTCAAGTGGGGGGCTGCCGTCGTGGTGGCCGCAGGCTTGGCAGCCGGGGGGGTGGTGACGACAGCGTCAGCCCGCGCTCCGGACCACCCGGTCACCGTGCCGCCGGTGGCCCTGGGCAGCTTGCCGGCCGAGGCGCAGGACACGCACCGGCACATTCTGCAAGGCGGCCCCTTTCCCTACCAGAAGGACGGCACGGTGTTCGGCAACCGCGAACGCCTGCTGCCCATGCATGCCCGGGGTCACTACCGGGAGTACACCGTCAAAACTCCCGGCGCGTTCAACCGGGGGGCCCGTCGCATCGTCTGCGGCGGCAAGCCCCCGACGCGGCCGCAAGCCTGTTTCTACACCGACGACCACTACGCGAGCTTTCGCCTCATCGCACCATGAATGTCGGCATCCTGAATCCTGAAACCTTTACGCCCTTGCCTTGGAGGATCGCGACCATGGAGTTGCAGACCATCCGCCCGAATATCGTTCAAGCGATACGCGCCTACCGTGTCGACGACCTGATGAAGGCCGCCGGAACGGCGGGCCAGCATTTCCTCTATGCCAACCTGGCGTCGGCGCAGACCAAGCAGGACGTGCTGGACGCCATCGCTGCGGCCTTCACCTTCCCGGCGCACTTCGGCAAGAACCTCGACGCGTTGTACGACTGCATGACCGACCTCGTGCACAAGGCGGGCCAGCAACCGGGCTTCGTCGTCGTGCTCGAGCAGATCCCCGACAACCCGCGTTTCGACCGCGAGGCGCGCGAGCAGCTGCTCGAGGTCTTCCGCGATGCCGCAGAGTTCTGGGGGGAACGACGAATACCGTTCAGGTGCTTCTATTCTTTTCAGTAGCCCGCTCCCTCGAAATCGGGTCATGGGAGCGGGCTACTGAAGTGGCCCCCGCAGCAGCAGTCAAGCCGGCCGTGAAGGTGGCGCCCAAGAACGGCACCAACCCCAACTTCGGCATGAACATGCCTTTGATGAGCAGTGCCTTCGACACAGCGGCCTGGCTCAGCGCAGCCTGAAACCGCGCGTCCTGAAAGACGAAGGCCCTCGCACGGAAGTGCGAGGGCCTTCTTGCTGGGCGCGGGCGGCTCAGGCAGGCCGCAGGCGCGCCAGCGCCAGGTACTCTGCCACCGGCACCTCCTCGGCGCGGCGCTGCAGGTCGAAGCCGGACTGCAGCCCCTGCTGTTCGATCCAGCGGCCCAGCGTGCCGCGCAGGATCTTGCGTCGCTGCGAGAAGGCCACCGCCACCAGCGCGCCGAGCCGGGCGGCGTCGACGCTTTCGTCGCCCGGCAGCGGCTCCATGCGCACCACGGCCGAATCGACACGCGGCGGCGGGTCGAAAGCTTCGGGCGGCACGTCGAGCACGCTCTCGATACGGTAGCGCCATTGCAGCATCACGGTCAGCCGGCCGTAGTCCTTGCTGCCCGGGGCCGCGGCCATGCGCTCGACCACTTCCTTCTGCAGCATGAAGTGCTGGTCCAGCACCCCGGCGCTGGCCTCCAGCAGATGGAAGAGGATGGGCGTGCTGATGTTGTAAGGCAGGTTGCCGACGACACGCAGCTTCTGGCCGGCCGCGGCGGCCAGCGCGTTGAAATCGACCTTCAGCACGTCGGCCTCGACCACCGTCAGCCCGGGCTGCCTGCGCAGCCGGGCCGCCAGGTCGCGGTCGAGTTCGATGACGGTGAGCGCGCCACAGCGGTCGCGCAGCGCGTAGGTCAGGGCGCCGAGGCCGGGGCCGATCTCGACCACGGCCTCGCCCGGTCGCGGGGCTATCGCCCGCACGATGGCGTGGATGACACTGTCGTCGGTCAGGAAGTGCTGGCCGAAGCGCTTGCGCGCGGTGTGGCTCATGACGCTGCCAGCCCAGGAGGCTGGACGGGGTTCACTGCGGCGATGTCCGCATCAGGAGCGGCCTCATTGAGGCGGCTCGCGGTACTCGAGGTAGGCGCGTGAGCGCAGTTCCTTCGTCCAGTCGAGGTAGGCCTGCTCGAAACGCTGTTCGCGCATGACGTTGCGTGCCTGCTCGCGCAGCTGCTTGAGTTCCAGCACCTGCTCGCGGCGTTCCAGGACCTGGATCAGGTGCACGCCGAAACGCGAAACCACCGGCGCCGACAGGCCGTTCAGCGGCAGCGCATCCATCGCTTCCTCGAACTCGGGCACCATGACCCCGGGGGACGCCCAGCCCAGGTCGCCACCCGCGGCGGCAGAGCCGTCTTCGCTGAACTGGCGCGCGATCTCCTCGAAGCTCTTGCTGCCGCTTTCGATCTGCCGCTTGTATTCGGCCAACCGGCGCGCGGCGACCTCGGCGCTGAGCTGCGGCGAGGTGCGCAGCAGCACGTGGCGTGCACGGGTCTGCGTGACGCGACCGAGCACCGCGCCCTTGCGTTCCAGCAGCTGCAGCACGTGGAAGCCGGCGCCCGAGCGCACTGGCGCCGGCGTCACTTCGCCGGGTTTGAGTGCCTTGGTGGCCTCTACGAAGAGGTCGGGCAGCCGCGACGCCGGCCGCAGGCCGATGACACCGCCGGCGGCGCGGTTGCCGTCTTCCGAGACCTCGCGCGCCACGGCCTCGAAGGCCTCGCCCTTCTGCACACGGGCCAGTGCCAGCTCAGCCACGGCGCGGCGCGCGGCAACGGTGGCGGCGTCGGCGCCCTCGGGCACGGTGACGAGGATCTGCGCGATGTTGGTGTCGGCGTCGACGCTGGCCTTCGCACGCTGTTCTTCGAGGAAGGCGTCGACCTCCTCGTCGCCGATGCGAATGCGGCCGTAGACCTCGCGCTCGCGCAGGCGCTCGATCATGATCTGGTCGCGCACGTTGGCGCGGAATCGGAAGTAGTCGGTGCCTTCGGCGCGCAGGCGTTCGCGCAGCGTGGCCATCGTGACCTGGTTCTGCGCGGCGATGCTCTGCACGGCGCGGTCGACCTCGGCCTCCTCGACGCGCATGCCGCTTTCGCGCGCCTGCGTGATCATCACGCGTTCGTCGATCAGCGCGTCCAGGGCCAGACGGCGCAGTTCGGCCTCCGGCGGCAGCCGCGCGCCGCGCCCGGCCTCGGCCTGGGCACGCTCGATGCGGCGTTCCACCTCGCCGGCAGTGACCAGTTCCTGATTCACGATGACCGCGATGTAGTCGCCCGTGCGCGGGGCGTCGCGGCCCTGGGCCGCGGCGTCGGAGACCCCGAGGGTGAAGGCCAGCACGGCGGTCGCCAGCGCGGTGCGTGTGGCGGTCGGCAGGCGGAAGAGGGAATCAGTCATAGACGGGGGCAGGGGGCCGGTCGGCGGCGGGCGACGCGAGGCTGCGCTCTTCGCGCAGCAACTGGTAACCGGGGATATTGTCCTTCAAGACCCTGAGCGGGTTGGATCCGAGGCGCGACAGGCCCACCAGCTCCAGCTGCAGCATCAAGCGTGTCGTCGCCTCGCTGCGGCCGGTGGACAGGCGTTCGGCGACAAAACGGCCTATCCAGCAGCCGGCGTCGTACTCCAGGCCGAGCACGGAGTCGGTGACGCGGCTGTCCTTCAGGCTGTAGTTGAAGCGGCCCACCGAGTACCAGGTGCCCTTGCATGAACCCTCACGCTGCGCGCCGCGGCCGGCACCGTAGACCGGCCACTGCCAGCCCACTTCCACCTGCTCGTTGAGACTGCGCGCCAGGCGGTAGGTGGCCGAGACCGTGCGCAACGGCCCGGGTGAATAGCGCGCGCCGATGATCGAACGTACCGATCGCTGGAGGTCGGGGCTGTACTGCACCGCGGCGTCCAGCGTCCAGGCCGGGAAGACGCTCGTGCTGCCCAGCAGCAGCGCGTCGGAAAAGCGCTGCTCCAGCGGCGCGCCGTCGGGCGTGCCGTCGGGCTGCGCGGTGACACGCTGGTTGCGGAAGAGGTAACGCTGCACCAGGCCCAGGCGCAGCACCTCGGCGCCACTGAGCCTGTCGACGAAACGTGTCGTCACGCCGGTGGTGAGCTGGTGCGCGTCGTTCACACGGTCGACGCCCGAGAACTGGTTGTCGGTGTAGATCGAGACGAAGTTGAAGTCCTTCGCCGCCGCGTCGTAGTTCGGCAGCTGGCTCTGTGCGCGGTAGGGTGTGCGCACGTAGAGCAGGCGCGGCTCCAGCGTCTGCTGCAGCTCGCGGCCGAAGGCGCGGGTCTGGCGTTCGAGCTCCAGGCCGGTGTCGATGCTGAAGGTCGGGATGACGCGGCTGGCGCGCTGCTCGGCCTGGTGGTAGGCGGCCGCGTTCAGACTCAGCCGCGGCACGAACCAGACACCGGGCCGGCGCCAGGCGTGGCTGACATGGCCCAGCAGGTGCACCCGTTCGCCCTCGACACGCGCGGCCCGGGTCTCGGGCGCCCGCGGCAGCGTGAAGCGGTTGTATTCGGTCTCGACCCCGTACTGCCAGGCGCCGCGCTCGCCCCCGAAGCGCACGCCCAGCTGCGGCGTGCGCTCGTAGGGTGAAATCACCAGCTGGTCCGACGCCTGCAGCACCTGCCACTGTAGCGCCCGTGCGTAGACCAGGCCTTCGCCCTTCGCGACCGAGAAGGGGTGTTCGAAGGCCACGCGCGCGGCCAGCAGCCGTGCCGTCAGGCTGCGCCCGGCGTTCGGGAAGTCCTTCCACCACTCGTCGTCGGACACACGCACCATGTCGGCGCTGTAGCGCGTGCCGCTGCCGAAGCGGCCCAGGTGCGACCACTGCAGCGCCTCGCGCGAGCGGCCGGTGAGGCGGTCGTTGGGCAGCCAGTCGAAGTTCACGGTGCCTTCGTTGCGCGGCTCGAGATAACGGAACTCGGTGTCCAGGCCGACGCCGCGCCGCGTGATCAGCCGCGGCGTCAGCGTGGCGTCGCGCTGCGGCGCGATGTTCCAGTACCAGGGCACCGACAGCTCGACGCCGCTGCGGTTGTCGGTGTTGATCGAAGGCGGCAGCCAGCCCGACTTGCGCGCGTCCGACAGCGGAAAGCTCAATGCGGGCAGCGCCAGGATGGGCACACCCAGGAAACGCAGCACCGCACCTTCGGCCACGCCTTCGTTCTTCTCGAGGTCGAGGCTGACGCTGTCGGTTCGCAGCAGCCATGCCGGCTCCTCGGGGCCGTCGCGCGGGCAGCTGGTGTATTCGGCGCCGGTGGCGCGCGAGCGGGCGCTGTCCAGGAAGTCGATGCGCTTGGCGCGGCCGCCGGCACCGAGTTCGAAGAACTCGAAGCGCGGCTCGAGGAAAAAACCCTCGAAGCGCTGCACGTGCAGCTGCAGTTCGGGGCCGGTGTACAGCGCTGCGCCCCGGCTCACGCGCACGCTCCCCTTGGCGCTGGCCAGGTCCTGCGCGGTGTCGTAGGCCAGGCGGTCAGCCTTGATGACGGTGCCGCCGCGGCGGAACTCGACATGGCCTTCGGCCACCGTCTCCAGGTCGGGCTGGCTGCGGATGCGGTCGGCCTGCAGCACGATGGGCAGCTGGCGCGCGGCTTCGCCGCGGGGCAGCGGCTGCAACTGGCGGCTGGCTTCCAGCGCCGGCGCCGACGTCGGCGCCGACGTCGGCGCCGGCGCTGGAAGCCAGCCGCCAGTTG
>JAURZK010000055.1 GCA_030653505.1 Rubrivivax sp. | reverse complement strand
ACGGCGTCGTCACCGGCTACGGCATGCTCAACGGCCGCCTGGTCTTCGTCTTCAGCCCGGCCTTCACCGACTGCGGCGGCGCCCTCAGCGAAGCCCACGCCGAGAAGATCTGCAAGGTGATGGACCAGGCGATGAAGGTCGGCGCGCCCGTCATCGGCCTGAACGACAGCGGCGGCGCGCGCATCCAGGAAGGCGTGGCCTCGCTCGGCGGCTACGCGGAGGTCTTCCAGCGCAACGTGATGGCCAGCGGCGTGGTGCCGCAGATCAGCCTGATCATGGGCCCCTGCGCAGGTGGTGCGGTGTACTCACCGGCCATGACCGACTTCATCTTCATGGTCAAGGACAGCAGCTACATGTTCGTCACCGGCCCCGAGGTCGTGAAGACGGTGACGCACGAGGAAGTCACCGCCGAGGAACTGGGCGGCGCGGTCGCGCACACCACCAAGAGCGGCGTTGCCGACCTGGCCTTCGAGAACGACGTCGAGGCCATCTCGATGCTGCGGCGCTTTTTCAACTACCTGCCGCTGAACAACCGCGAGAAGCCGCCGGTGCGCAAGAGCGGCGACGCGGCCGACAGGCTCGACCTCTCGCTCGACACGCTGGTGCCCGACAACCCGAACAAGTCCTATGACATCAAGGAGCTGATCTACAAGGTGGTCGACGACGGCGACTTCTTCGAGCTGCAGCGCGACAACGCGAAGAACATCGTCATCGGCTTCGGCCGCATGGACGGGCAGCCGGTGGGCATCGTCGCCAACAACCCGCTGGTGATGGCCGGCTGCCTGGACATCAAGAGCAGCATCAAGGCCGCGCGCTTCGTGCGCTTCTGCGACGCCTTCAACATCCCCGTCATCACCTTCGTCGACGTGCCGGGTTTCATGCCGGGCACGGCGCAGGAATACGGCGGCATCATCAAGCACGGCGCCAAGCTGCTGTACGCCTATGCCGAATGCACGGTGCCCAAGGTGACCGTCATCACGCGCAAGGCCTACGGCGGCGCCTATGACGTGATGAGTTCAAAGCACCTGCGCGGCGACGTCAACTTCGCCTGGCCCAACGCCGAAATCGCCGTGATGGGTGCCAAGGGCGCGGTGGAGATCATCTTCCGCGAGGACAAGGGCGACCCGGCCAAGCTCGCCGCCAAGGAGGCGGAATACAAGGCGCGTTTCGCGAACCCCTTCGTCGCCGGCGCACGCGGCTACATCGACGACGTGATCCAGCCGCACGAGACGCGCAAGCGCATCTGCCGCAGCCTGGCGATGTTGAAGGACAAGAAGCTCGAGAACCCGTGGCGCAAGCACGGCAACATCCCTCTTTGAAGCAGGCGGAGACTTCCACCATGTTCACCAAGATACTGATCGCCAATCGGGGCGAGATCGCCTGCCGCATCATCAAGACCGCGAAGAAGATGAGCATCGCCACCGTGGCGGTGTATTCCGAGGCCGACCGCGACGCGCGCCACGTCGAACTGGCAGATGAAGCCGTGCTGCTGGGCCCGGCGCCTTCGCGCGAGAGCTACCTCGTCGCCGACAAGATCATCGCGGCCTGCAAAGCCACCGGTGCGCAGGCCGTGCACCCGGGTTACGGCTTCCTGAGCGAGAACGAGGACTTCGCTCGCCGCGTGGAAGAGGAGGGCATCGTCTTCATCGGCCCCAAGCACCACAGCATCGCGGCGATGGGCGACAAGATCGCTTCGAAGAAGCTGGCCATGGAGGCCCGGGTCAGCACCATCCCGGGCTGGAACGAAGCCATTCAGGCCCCCGAGGACGCGGTGAAGATCGCGCGTGACATCGGCTACCCGGTGATGATCAAGGCCAGCGCCGGCGGCGGCGGCAAGGGCCTGCGTGTGGCCCACAACGACAAGGAAGCCTTCGAGGGCTTCACCAGTTGCCGCAACGAGGCGCGCAACAGCTTCGGCGACGACCGCGTCTTCATCGAAAAGTACGTCGAGGAACCGCGCCACATCGAGATCCAGGTGCTGGGCGACGCCTTCGGCAACATCGTCTACCTGCACGAGCGTGAGTGTTCGCTGCAGCGCCGCCACCAGAAGGTGATCGAGGAAGCGCCTTCGCCCTTCATCAGCGCAGCCACGCGCCAGGCCATGGGCGAACAGGCCGTGGCGCTGGCCAAGGCGGTGAAGTACCAGAGCGCGGGCACGGTGGAGTTCGTGGTCGGCAAGGACCAGAGCTTCTACTTCCTGGAGATGAACACGCGGCTGCAGGTCGAGCACCCGGTGACGGAGAGCATCACCGGCATCGACCTCGTCGAGATGATGTTGCGTGTGGCCGCAGGCGAGAAATTGCCCTTCACGCAAGAGCAGATCCCGCGCCGCGGGTGGGCCATCGAATGCCGCATCAACGCCGAGGACCCCTTCCGCGGCTTCCTGCCTTCCACCGGCCGCCTGGTGCGCTACCTGCCGCCGCCGCAGACCATGGCGGCGGCGCTGCCCGTGCCCGCCACCTTCGACGAAGCCGGGCGTGTGCTGGAAGGCGGCGGCGTGCGCGTCGACACGGGTGTCTACGAAGGCGGCGAGATCCCGATGTATTACGACTCGATGATCGCCAAGCTCATCGTGCACGGGCGTGACCGCAACGACGCCATCGCCAAGATGCGCGAGGCGCTCAACGGTTTCGTCATCCGCGGCGTCGCCAGCAACATCCCCTTCCAGGCGGCGCTGCTGGCGCACCCGAAGTTCGTTGCCGGCGACTTCAACACCGGCTTCATCGCCGAACAGTACGGCGCCGGCTTCCGAGCCGAGGACGTGCCGCACGACGACCCCGACTTCCTCGTCGCGCTGGCCGCCGCCGCCTGGCGCCGCTACCGCGAACGCGCTGCCAGCATCAGCGGCCAGCTGGCCGGGCACGGTGTCGTCATCGGCGAGTACTTCGTCGTCGCGGTCAAGGGTGACAAGGGCCTGCATACCTACGTGCCGGTGCATGTGAAGAGCGACACCGCCATCACCGTTGCCATGGGCGCCAAGCAGTACGCGATGACCAGCAACTGGCAGTTCGGCGGCATACGCGCCAGCGGCATCTGCAACGGTCAGCCCTTCACGGCGCAGCTGGAACGCCGCGGCCTGTGGCTGCGCGTCGAGCACAACGGCCTGCGCATCGAGGCCCAGGTGATGAGCGCACGTGCCGCCGAACTGCTGCGTGTCATGCCCTACAAGGCGCCGGCCGATCTGAGCAAGTTCCTGCTCTCGCCCATGCCGGGGCTGCTGGTCGACGTGGCCGTGCAGCCCGGCCAGAAGGTGCAGGCCGGCGAACGGCTGGCCGTCATCGAGGCGATGAAGATGGAGAACATCCTCACCGCCGCGCAGGACGGCACCGTGGGCGAACTGCTGGCGAAGAAGGGCGAAAGCCTGTCCGTCGACCAGCCCATCCTGAGCTTTGCGTGAAGGCGCCTATACGATGAACAGACCTTTCCGCATCCTCGGCCTGCAGCAGATCGCCATCGGCGGGCCCGACAAGCAGCGCCTGCGCAAGCTGTGGGTCGACATCTTCGGCCTCAGCGTGAAGAGCACGTTCGTGAGTGAACGCGAGAACGTCGACGAGGACATCTGTGCGCTCGGTGAAGGCGTGCACGCGGTCGAGGTCGACCTGATGCAGCCGCTGGACGCCGAAAAGAAGCCTGCCGTGCACGGCACGCCGCTGAACCACGTCGGCCTCTGGGTCGACGACCTGCCCAGGGCCGTCGAATGGATGACGGCGAACGGTGTGCGCTTTGCCCCCGGCGGCATCCGCAAGGGCGCGACCGGCCACGACATCTGTTTCATCCACCCCAGGGCCAGCGATGACTTTCCCATCGGCGGCGAGGGCGTGCTGATCGAACTCGTACAGGCGCCGCCCGAGGTGATCGCAGCCCTTTCCTGAGCGCGGCGATGGCCTCGCAAGCACCGACACCCGCCGGTGTCACGGCGCGGGGCTTATGCTTCGCGCCCTCGCGCACCACGCCGGATCTTCTGCACTCCCCATGAGCGACCGCAAACCCGTCACCCTGCACCGCCTGCGCACGATGCACGCCGGCGGCGAGAAGATCGCGATGCTGACCTGCTACGACGCCACCTTCGCGGCGGTGCTCGACGCTGCCGGTGTCGACGTGCTGCTGATCGGCGATTCACTCGGCATGGTGCTGCAGGGGCGAGACTCGACGCTGCCCGTCACGCTGGACGAGATGGCCTACCACACGGCGTGCGTGGTGCGCGGCCGCAGCAAGGCCTGGGTCGTCGCCGACCTGCCCTTTGGCAGCTACCAGAGCAGCCCGGCCCAGGCGATCGCCAGCGCCGTGCGCCTGATGCAGGCCGGCGCGCACATGGTCAAGCTCGAAGGCGGCGGCTGGACGGTGCCGGTGGTGGCCGAGCTGGTCGAACGCGGCATCCCCGTCTGCGCCCACCTGGGGCTGACGCCGCAGTCGGTGCACGCTTTGGGCGGCTGGCGGGTGCAGGGGCGCGACGAGGCCGCCGCCGCGCGGCTGCTGGCCGACGCGCAGGCGCTGGCTGCCGCAGGCGCGGCGCTGCTGGTGCTGGAACTGGTGCCCAGCAGCGTGGCCAACACGCTGCAGGCGGCGCTGCCCATACCCGTCATCGGCATCGGTGCCGGCCCCGGTACCGCCGGACAGGTGCTGGTGCTGCACGACATGCTGGGGCTCAACGGCAACGCCGTGCCGCGCTTCGTGCGCAACTTCATCGCCGACGTGCCGCCCTGCGAGAACCCGGTGGCCGAAGCCGTGCGCCGCTACGTGGCGGCGGTCAAGGACGGCAGCTTCCCTGACGCTGCCGTCCACGGCTACTGAGATCAGCACCGCAGCATGCGCATCGTGCACACCATCGCCGCGCTGCGCGCCGCCGTCACCGCCGGGGGCCGTCCGCCGGCCTTCGTGCCCACCATGGGTGGCCTACACGCCGGGCACCTGGCGCTGGTGCACCAGGCCAGGCAGGCCGGCGGCCCGGTGGTGGCCAGCATCTTCGTCAACCGGCTGCAGTTTGCGCCACACGAGGACTTCGACAGTTACCCGCGCACCCTGGAGCGCGACGCCGCACTGTTGCGCGATGCCGGCTGCGACCTGGTGTTCGCGCCCGACGAGGCGGCGTTCTACCCCGACCCGCAGGTGGTGAAGGTGCAGCCCGACCCGGCGTTGGCCGACGTGCTGGAAGGTGCCTTCCGCCCCGGCTTCTTCGTCGGTGTCTGCACGGTGGTGCTGAAGCTCTTCAATACCGTGCAGCCGCGGCTGGCGGTGTTCGGCAAGAAGGACTACCAGCAGCTGATGGTGGTGAGACAGATGGTGCGCCAGCTGGCGCTGCCGGTGCAGGTGCTGGGCGTCGAGACGGCGCGTGCCGAAGACGGGTTGGCACTGTCTTCGCGCAATGCCTACCTCTCAGCCGCCGAGCGCGCCGAGGCCCCGGCGCTGGCCGCCACGCTGCGTGCACTGGCCGCCGCCGTGCAGGCCGGCCGACGCGACTTCGTGGAGCTCGAGGCCGGGGCCTTGGCCACGCTGGGCCGGCGCGGCTGGGAGCCCGACTACGTCGCCTTGCGGCGCCAGGCCGACCTCGGCCTGCCGCTGGGCGGCCCCGACGAAGCCCTGGTGGTGCTGGCCGCGGCGCGCCTGGGCAAGACGCGGCTCATCGACAACCTGGAGATCACGCCATGAGTGCTTTTTCCCTGCTCGAACAGATGCTCAAGTCCGGCCTGCCCGCCGCCGGCACGCCGCAGCGCGACGACCTGAACAAGTACGCCAAGGGCGCCGCGGTGGGTGGTGTGCTGGGGCTGCTGCTGGGCACACGCCGCGGCCGCGGCATCGGCGGCACGGCGCTGAAGTTCGGCAGCGTGGCGGCGTTGGGTGCGCTGGCCTGGAAGGCCTACCAGGAACACCAGGCGCGGCAGCCCGGCGCGCCGTCCGCCGCGGCCGGTGCGCCGGCGGCAACACCCGCCAGCTTTGCCGCGTTGCCGGCGCTGCAGCAGGAAGTGCACGGCCGCGCCATGCTCAAGGCGCTGATCGCCGCGGCCAAGGCCGACGGCCACATGGACGAGCGTGAACAAGGCCTGGTGCACGCCGAACTGCAGCGCACCGGGGCCGATGCCGCCACGCGCACCTGGGTGGAGGCCGAGTTGCGCCGCCCGGTCGAGCCGACCGAGGTGGCCGCAGCCGCCACCGGGCCCGAGATGGCCGCCGAGATGTATCTGGCCAGCCTGCTGGTGGTCGACCAGACGAGCACGATGGAACGCGCCTACCTCGACGCCCTGGCCACCGAGCTGCGCCTGGCGCCGTCGCTGAAGACCGACCTGGAAGCACGCGCCAACGCGGCCTGACGCGCCGACCCCCGCTGGCGCCTGACGCGAGGCGCCTGGGCAGCGCCCCACAATGCGGCCCATGAACCGCATCGACGACCCCAGACACGACCAGGAAGTGGGCGTGCGCGACAGCACGCTGGACACCACCCGCATCGACGACGTGCGCATCGGTGCCGTGCGCCCGCTGATGACACCCGCGCTGCTGCAGGAACGCGTGCCGGTGCATGAAGGTGCGCTGGCGCTGGTGGAGGGCAGCCGCCGCCGCATCGCCGACGTGCTGCACGGCCGCGACCACCGGCTCGTCGTCGTCGTCGGGCCGTGCTCGATCCACGACCACGACCAGGCCCTCGACTACGGCCGGCGCCTGAAGGCGGTGGCCGACGAACTGCAGGACGACCTGCTGATCGTCATGCGCACCTACTTCGAGAAGCCGCGCACCACCGTGGGCTGGAAGGGATACATCAACGACCCCCACCTCGACGGCAGTTTTGCCATCAACGAAGGCCTGGAGCGCGCGCGCCGCCTGCTGCTGGAACTCACCGCCTTGGGCCTGCCCACGGGCACCGAGTTCCTCGACCTGCTGAGCCCGCAGTTCATCAGCGACCTCGTGAGCTGGGGCGCCATCGGCGCGCGCACGACCGAAAGCCAGAGCCACCGCCAGCTGGCCTCGGGCCTGAGCTGCCCGGTGGGCTTCAAGAACGGCACCGACGGCGGCATCCAGGTCGCGGCCGACGCCATCCTGGCCGCCAGCGCGCCGCACGCCTTCATGGGCATGACGAAGATGGGCATGGCCGCCATCTTCGAGACCCGCGGCAACGCCGACTGCCACGTCATCCTGCGTGGCGGCAAGGCGCCCAACTTCGACGCCTCGGGTGTCGCCGCGGCCTGCGATCTGCTGCGCGCCGCCAGCCTGCCCGAGCGCGTGATGATCGACGTCTCTCACGGCAACAGCCGCAAGCAGTACCAGCGGCAGGTGGACGTGGCACAGGACGTGGCGGCGCAGTTGGCGGCGGGCGAGCAGCGCATCGTCGGCGTCATGATCGAGAGCCACCTCGAAGCCGGCAGGCAGGACCTGGTGCCGGGCCGGCCGCTGCAGCGCGGTGTCTCGATCACCGACGCCTGCCTGGGCTTCGAGCAGACCGTGCCGGTGCTGCAGGGCCTGGCGGCCGCGGTCCGGCGGCGGGCAGAAACAGAGCGGCGCCCGCAGGCCTGAACCCGCGGGCGCCGCAACTTCGACCGGGCGACTTATTCGCTCAGGATGAAGCCGTTACTGACGGGCGGCTCGAACACCAGGTCCTCAGCGAGGATGAAGCCGCCACCGGCGACATGCTTGAGCTGGTCAACGCTCAGTTCGACCATGCCGCCCTGGGTCCGCAGTTCTTGTGCGCGTTGGGTCGCCGCGCCGGGCAGTGTTGTCTTCAGTTCGATCATCAATACTCCTGGATGTTATGGATGGTTCGCGCCAAGACGGCGCACGGCATGCTGGCATCTGTGGCCGCGCGGGTACAGCTGTAAGACCTGTCAGGTCGGCAGGGCCGGCCGCAGCTGCGGCCTCAGGGCAACACTTTCGAGTTGCCGCGTCTCGCGCGGCGCGGGACTGCTGTAGGCCCGGCGGACGCAGCGAAGCGCCGGTGGGCCCGGCGGCTGGTGGATGATGGCAAGATTCCGCCCAAGCACGGCCGGCGCTGCAGGGTGCTGCCACCGGCCGGGCCTGGCGTGTAAGCTCTTCGCCCGTCGCAGTCGGCAGTTCTGTCAGCCTTTTGCCAGCCGCAAGGCGTCCACTAGCGGCCTTCAGATACCCAACCTACAGGAGACTCCCCATGAGCAAGCGCGACGTCGTGGTTCTCGGCGCAGCCCGTTCCGCCATCGGCACCTTCAACGGCGGCCTGGCCGACACCGAACCGGCGGAACTGGCCGGCATCGTCATGAAAGAGGCCGTCAAGCGCTCGGGCGTCGACCCCAAGGCCATCAACTACGTGACGGTGGGCAACACGATCCCCACCGAGAGCCGTTTCCCCTATGTGGCGCGCGTGGCCAGTATCCAGGCCGGCCTGCCGATGGACAGCGTGGCGATGTCGGTCAACCGCCTGTGCAGCAGCGGCCTGCAGGCCATCGTGACGACGGCGCAGAACATCCTGCTGGGCGACTGCGACTACGGCGTGGGCGGCGGCGTGGAAGTGATGAGCCGCGGCGGCTACCTCAGCCCGGCCATGCGCAGCGGCGCACGCATGGGCGACACCAAGCTCATCGACATGATGGTGGCCACGCTGACCGACCCCTTCGGCGTCGGCCACATGGGCATCACGGCTGAAAACCTCGTCACCAAGTGGGGCATCACCCGCGAAGAGCAGGACCAGCTGGCCGTCGACTCGCACCGCAAGGCCGCGGCGGCCATCGCCGAGGGCCGCTTCAAGAGCCAGATCGTCCCCATCGTCAAGCAGACGCGCAAGGGCGATGTCACCTTCGACACCGACGAACACGTGAAGGCGGGAACGACGCTGGAGTCGCTGGCCAAGCTGAAGCCGGCGTTCAAGAAGGACGGCTCGGTGACGGCGGGCAACGCCTCGGGCATCAACGACGGTGCGGCCTTCTTCGTGCTGGCCGACGCCGCCGTGGCCGCGGCCGCCGGCCACAAGCCGATGGCGCGCCTGGTGAGCTATGCCGTGGCCGGCGTGCCCAACGACGTGATGGGCGAAGGCCCGATCCCGGCCACCAAGCTGGCGCTGAAGAAGGGCGGCCTGACGCTCGACCAGATGGACGTCATCGAAAGCAACGAAGCCTTCGCGGCGCAGGCCATCGCGGTGGCACGCGGCCTGGAATACGACATGTCCAAGGTCAACCCCAACGGCGGCGCCATCGCGCTCGGGCATCCGATCGGCTGCAGTGGCGCCTTCCTGGCCACCAAGGCGGTCTACGAACTGCACCGCAGCGGCGGGCGTTATGCACTGGTGACGATGTGCATCGGCGGCGGGCAGGGCATCGCGGCGGTGTTCGAGCGGCTCTGATCCCTTCGGCCGACCGTTCCCCAGTGTGAGCGGCCACGGGCCGGCGGCGTGAACCGCCGGCCCGTGGTCTTTCAGGGCAGCAGTGCCGCCAGCGGCACCACCTCCATGCGGTCGGTCAGCGTGTAGCGCAGGCTGCCGGGGTAGACGACGTAGAGTTGGTCGAGCTGCAGGTCGTGCATCGCGATCCTCATCGACGGCGTGATGCCTGGGGCGTCGGCGCGCTTGAACTCGACACCGATGCGCTGTCCGTCCTTGAACAGCAGCAGGTCGAGTTCCGCGCCGTTGTGCGTGGCCCAGAAATAGGCCTCGTCGGGTGCGGCGATGCGCAGCACCTGTTCGAGCGCAAAGCCCTCCCAGCTGGCGCCGCTGCGCGGATGGGCCAGCAGCGCGTCGAGCGTGGGCACGCCCATCAGCGTGTGCAGCAGCCCGGTGTCGCGGAAGTAGATCTTCGGCGCCTTCACCTGGCGCTTGCCCAGGTTCTGGTGCCAGGGCTGCAGCTGGCGCAGCATGAAGGTCTGCGTCAGCACGTCGAGGTGGCGGCGCACGGTGGGCTCCGACACGGCCAGCGATCGCGCCGGGTCGGCCGCACTCCAGACCTGGCCGTGGCAGTGGGCCAGCATGCGCCAGAAGCGCAGCATGGCCGGTGCGGCGACGTTGACACCGAACTGCGGCAGGTCGGTTTCGACGTGACGCTGGATGGCCTGCGTGCGCCAGGCCATGCTGTCGGCGTCGCTGGCGGCGAGGAAGGCGCGCGGGTAACCGCCTCGCAGCCAGAGTTCGGACTGCCGTGCGGGGCCGACTTCCTCGATGTCGAAGCCCCCGACCTCGATGACCTCGACGCGGCCGAGCAGCGATTCACCCGCCTGGCGCAGCAGCGCCGGCGACGCGCTGCCCAGCAGCAGGAACTGGCCGTTGGCGGGAGAACGGTCGATCAACACACGCAGCACCGGGAAGAGGCCCGGGGCGAGCTGCACCTCGTCGATGACGACAGGGCCGGCCCGGCTGCCCGGCGCGGCGCTCAATGCAGTAAGTGCCGTCATCGGCTGCTGCAGGCGCTGCTGGTCTACCGGGTCTTCGAGGTCGAACCAGCGCGCGCCGCCGCGCGGAACCAGACTGGCGGCCAGCGTGCTCTTGCCACTCTGGCGTGGGCCGGCCAGCACGACGGCGCGGGCACGGCCCAGGGCGCGCTGCACCTGGGTCTGCAGCCGGGCTCGGGTGATGTTCATGTCGGCATTGTGCGACTAAGTCATGAAAAAGGAACATGACGTGTTCGAATTTCATGATGATCTCGGGGTGGCCGGGTTCGTGCGCCAGGTTCGTGCGTTGGGTCCGTACACCGATGCCAGCCCGGCGCCTGGGCTGCCTCAGCGCCCGACGAAGCGCGGCGCGCGTCGCGCCGCGAAAGCGGCCAGGCCTTCGTGCAGGTCGGCGCTCTGAGCGCAGGCCTGTACCCGCAGGTGCACCGTGGCCGGGTCGAGACCGCCGCGAGCGATCTCGTTCAGTGACTGCTTCATGCCGCGCAGCGCCAGCGGCGCGCCGGCCTCCAGCGCCAGTGCCAGGCGCTGCACGGCGGCGTCCAGCATGTCGGCACCCACCAGTTCGTCAAGGTAGCCGATGTGCAGCAGTTCGTCTGCCGGCACGGCCTCGGCCAGCAGGAAGAGGCGCTTGGCCGCCTGCAGCCCCAGCCGCGTCACGTAGCGCTGCAGGCCCCGCGGGTAGTAGTGCAGGCCCAGCCGCGCCGCGGGCATGCGCAGTTCCATGCCGGCCACGCCGACGCGGAAGTCGCACGCCAGCGCCAGGTCGGTGGCACCGCCGTAGACGCTGCCGTTCAGGCGCGCCACGGTGGGCAGCGGCAGTGCTTCCAGCGCGTCGACGGTGTGCTCGAAGAGCTGCGGGTCGGCGCTGGCGGTGTCTTCGCTGCTGCTGGCCTCGAGTTCGCCGAGGTGGAAGCCGGCGCAGAACACAGGACCTTCGGCCGTCAGCACCAGCAGGCGTACAGCGGGATTCGCGGCGGCCTGCGCGAATTGCGACTGCAGTGCCAGCAGATCATCGCGGTGCAGGCGGTTGCGGTGCCGCGGGCGCTGCAGCGTGATGGTGGCGCAGCCGTCTGCTGCCATCTGCAGCCGCGGCGGGCCGCCTTCTGCCGAACTCATCGCTTCAGGCGGCGGCCGGCAGGTAGCGCACCGAGAGCACGCCCTCGATCGACGCCAGCGCCGCCAGCACCTCGGGGCCGACCGGGGTTTCCAGGTCGACCAGCGTGTAGGCCATCTCGCCGCGGCTCTTGTTGACCATGTTGTGGATGTTGAGCCCGGCGTTGGCCATGGTGGTGGAGATCTGCCCCAGCATGTTGGGCACGTTGGCGTTGGCGATGGCCACGCGCCAGGGCGCCTCGCGCGCCATCTGCACCGAGGGGAAGTTCACCGCGTTGCTGATCTGTCCGTCTTCGAGATAGGCGCGCAGTTGGTCCACGACCATCACCGCGCACTGCTCCTCGGCCTCGCGCGTGCTGGCGCCCAGGTGGGGCAGGGCCACCACCTTGGGGTGGCCGTGCAGGGCGGGGCTGGGAAAGTCGCAGACGTAGCCGCCCAGGCCGTCGCCGTCCAGCGCGTGCCGCACGGCGGCGTTGTCGACGACGCCGTCGCGGCTGAAGTTCAGCAGCACCGCGCCACGTTTCATCAGGCCGACGTTGGCTGTGCCCACGAGCCCGCGTGTGGTCGGCAGCAGCGGCACGTGCAGGCTGACGAAGTGGGCGCCGCGCAGCACCTCGTCGACACTCGCCGCGCGCTTGACCTGTGCCGGCAGGCTCCAGGCGGCGTCGACCGTGATCTCGGGGTCGTAGCCCAGCACATGCATGCCTAAAGCGATGGCGGCGTCGGCGACCATCGCGCCCACCTTGCCCAGGCCGACGATGCCCAGGGTCTGGCCGCGCAGCTCGCTGCCGGCAAAGGCCTTCTTGCCGTTCTCGATGCGGTCTTCGACGTCGGGCGCGCCCATGTCGAGCCCGGCCACGAACTGCAGCGCAGGCGCGACGTGGCGCGCCGCCATCAGCATGCCGGCGAGCACCAGTTCCTTCACGGCGTTGGCATTCGCGCCCGGCGCGTTGAAGACCGGGATGCCACGTGCGCTCAGCGCCGCCACGGGGATGTTGTTGGTGCCGGCGCCGGCACGCGCCACCGCGCGCACGCTGGCCGGCAAGCTCATCGCATTCATGTCGGTGCTGCGCACCAGGATCGCCGCCGGCTCGGCGACAAAACGGTTGACCACGTAGCGCTCGGCCGGCAGGCGCTTCAGCCCGGCCGGCGAGATCGTGCTCAGCAGCAGGATGGGCGCCCGCGTGTCGGGCACGCCTTCAACCATGGCGCGCCTCGAATTCCTTCATCCAGGCCACCAGGGCCCGCACACCTTCGATGGGCATCGCGTTGTAGATCGACGCGCGCATGCCGCCCACCGAGCGGTGGCCCTTCAGCTGCACCATGCCGCGTTCCTCGGCGCCCTTGAGGAAGGGGGCGTCGAGCGCGGCGTCCTTCAGCTTGAAGGGCACGTTCATCAGGCTGCGGCAGTCGCGCGCCACCGGTGCGGTGTAGAAGCCGGTGCTGTCCAGGAAGTCGTAGAGCACCGCGGCCTTGGCGCGGTTGTGCGCTTCCATCGCCACCAGCCCGCCGCGCGCCTTGATCCAGTGGAACACCAGCCCGGCGATGTAGATGGCGTAGGTGGGCGGCGTGTTGTACATGCTGCCGTTGTCGGCCACGACCTTGTAGTCGAACGCCGACGGCGTGATGGGCAGCGCACCACCCAGCAGGTCTTCGCGCACGATGACGATGGTCAGGCCCGCGGGGCCGATGTTCTTCTGCGCGCCGCCGTAGATCAGGCCGTACTTCGACACGTCGACCGGGCGGCTCAGGATGCTGCTGGACATGTCGGCGACCAGCGGCACGCTGCCGACGTCGGGCGGGAGCGGGTATTCGACGCCGCCGATGGTCTCGTTGCTGCAGATGTGCACGTAGGCGGCGTTGGCGTCGAGCTTCCAGGTGTCACGCGGCGGGATCGTCGTGTAGCCGCTGTCGGCGGCGCTGGCCGCAACGTTCACGCGGCCGTACTTCTGCGCTTCCTTCAGCGACTTCTTGCTCCACTCGCCGGTGTCGACGTAATCGGCGCTGGCGTGGCCACGCAGCATGTTCATCGGCACGATGGCGTTTTCGGCAATCGCGCCACCCTGCATGAACAGCACCTTGTAGTTCGCGGGCACGGCCAGCAGTTCGCGCAGCAGCGCTTCGGCCTCGTCGGCGATGGCGATGAACTCCTTGCCGCGGTGGCTCATCTCCATCACGCTCATGCCACTGCCGTGCCAGTCGAGCATCTCGTCGGCGGCCTGGCGCAGCACGCTTTCGGGCAGGGCGGCAGGGCCGGCGCTGAAGTTGAAGACGCGGGTCATGGCACGGGGCTCCGGCGGGGATGGGGCGCTGAGCATACCGAATGCGGCCTGCGCCTTCGGCTCGGCCTGGCGGCCGGGCGCGAAGGGAAGTGTCGCTTCAGGGCCCGAGTTGCTTGACCTTGGCCTCGGCCTCGGCCACGTCCTTGCCGAATTCGGTGAGGTGGCGCGTGCGTTCCTCGCTGGCCCACTCGGCCGCGGAGAAGCTCGCCAGCGCGTGGCTGCGCGAACGGTGCTGGACGCCGGCCAGGCGCGGCAGCATCACGCGGTCGGGGAAGGCGTCGCGCTTGAGCAGGAAGGCCTCGACGTCGCGCAGCACGAGCGGGAACTCGGGCTGGCGGTCGCGGATCAGCTTGCCGAACACCGGCAGGCGGAATTCGGCGTCGCCCTTGCCCACCTCGCCGTTGAACTGCACCAGCGCCAACGGCAGGCCGCGGTGGTCGTCGACGCGCCCCGTCACGACATAGCGGCCGGGCATCAGGACCTGCGCCTTGACGAAAAAGTCGAGCCCGCCGGGGCCGGCGGCCTCGCGCACGCCGGGCAGCCAGAGGGCGGCCTGCTCGGGGCTGTAGACGAGGTCGAAGTAGATGAAGCCGGGCTGGCCCTGGAAGTCGAGATAGAGCTCCAGCCGCACCGTGCCCGCAAAGCTGCCGAAGCCCTGCGTACCGGGCTGCATCAGCGCGGTGAAAGTGCCATCGCCGGCCGCGGCGTCGCCCTGGCGGCCGGCGTCGTTGACGTCCAGTGCCAGCTCGGTGGTGCGTGCGGTCTGGCCAGGGGGCGTCACCTCCTTGAGCACGGCGCGCGTCACGCGCAGCGGCAGCACGCGGCCAGTCTCGTCGGTCAGCGTCACCGTGACGCGGTTGCTCTCCAAGCCACTCGCGAACACACGTTCCTGCGTCGTGCGCAGGCGCACACCCTGCGCGGCGCTGCCGCCGCCCGGCATACGCAGGGCGCGTTCCTCGGCGATCGGCTCGAAGGGCCGCACCTGGTCAGGGTGTTCCTCGATGGGACGAGACTCGTGCGGGTACTGTGCCGCGGCGCGGTAGCCGTCGAGGGCGTTGCGCGCACGTTCCAGGCGGGCCTGCCAAAGCTCCAACTGCTCGGCACGTTCGGCGCGGCCCAGCGCGCTCAGCGGCGGGCCGGGCGGCGCGCTCGCTGCGCCCGCGGCTGCTGCAGCGGGCGTATGGGGTGTAACCGTCGCCGCAGCTTCACGCGCGGCCAGCTGCACACGCTCACCCTCGATGCCGCTGCGCGCCTGCAGCCACCACAGCAGCAAAGCGGCCACGGCCGCCGCCACAAGCAACACCACCCCGGCGGCGCGGCCGCGCGCCGGGGCGCGGCGCCTCATTGCGCGTAGGCGGCCATGTCAGCGCGCACGCGGGAGACGATGCCGCCCCAGTTGCCGCGCGCATAGTGGTCGAACTGCTCGCTGCTGTCGCGGAAGGCCACCGTGTGGTAGCTCCACTTCGTGCGCCCGCCCTGGTTGGCCGCCGTACCCAGCGTGAGGTCGTTGCAGAACCAGTCGCTCGGGTTGCAGAACGCGGCACCGCTGCTGCCCGAGACACCACCGCTGGAGTGGTAGGCCACGACTTCATCGTCCTGCCCCGGCAGCACGAAGCTGTACAGCGTGCCCTTGCTGCCGGCGAACATGTAGAACCACTTGCCGGTGGTGCTGTTGTGGTTGTACAGCGCACGTGCGGTGCTCGTCTTCAGGTCGGACACCAGGGGTTCGCTGATCGCCCAGTCGCCGGCGTCGGCCAGTTCGCTGCCACCTGCGGCGCCGCCGGCCACGTCCACCCACTTGATGTTCCAGCCCGTCTGCGTGCCGGCGCCGCTGTCGCTGCACTGTCCGGCGCTGTTCGGCGTGGCCGTCTTGATGCTGCGCGCGCTGGTGCCGTAGAGCGCCAGCGCATAGCCGATCTGCAGGTTGCCCGCCGAGTGCGCCGCCACGTAACACCAGTTCGGGCCGGTGCAGTAGCAGTCCAGCGCGTCGCGGACGCCGCCGTTGGTGGTACTGATGCGGTTGTAACCGTCCCAGTTCACCGACTTCTTGTTCACGCCCGCGGCGGTGGTTCCCGGGCCCCAGTAGCTGAAGTCGGCGTGGTTGCCCACCTGCCCACCGCCCGTGCGGCCGTTGATCCACAGGCTGTAGTTGGTGGCTTGCGCCACCATCGCACCGGCTATTGCCAGGCTCACGGTGATCATCACGCGCAGCGCAGTCTTCATGCGGGCCTCCTCTTTGCGATCTTGTGAAGGCGATGATCGGCCTCGGCCCGCGCCGGCGGATAGGCGCGTTTTCCCGCATCGAAGCACCCGGCGGCGGGCCGACCAGGGGGCTTGACACCCGTCAAGGCCGGCGTCAGCCGAACTGCCTAGACTCGCAACACAACCCCGGGCGGTTTCCGGGGAGCCTAGGCGCGCCCATGTACACCCATCTCCTCGTCCCCATCGACGGCAGCGAAGTCTCGCTGCATGCCGTCGAGACCAGCGTCGCGCTGGCGCAGAAGCTGGGGGCGCGCATCACGGGTTTTGTTGCCGAGCCCATGGCACCACTGCCTTCGGGAAGTTCGGGCCTGAACGCCTACCTCGACAAGACGGAAGAACACCGCGCGCGCACCGAGGCCCATGCGCGTGACTTGCTGGCGAAGTTCCATGCCGCCGCCGATGCCGCGGGGGTGCCCTTCGGCGGCCACTTCAAGCGCACCGAGGCGGTGGACGATGCCATCGTCGAGGCCGCCGCCGAGTTCGGCTGCGACCTCGTGGTGATGGCCACCCACGGGCGTGGCGCCTTCGGCGAACTGCTCTTCGGTTCGCATACCAAGAACGTCATCTCGCGCAGCAAGTTGCCGGTGCTGGTGCTGCGGTGAACGGCGCTGCGCCTCCACCCGTGCCCGCCGGTCTGTGGGCGCTGCTGCAGCGCAGCGGCCTGAAGCCGCTGCAACTCGCCGGTCGCAACCTGCTTCCCGTGGTGCAGGGCGGCATGGGTGTGGGCGTCTCGGCGCACGGGCTTGCCGGGGCGGTGGCCTCGTCCGGTGGCGTCGGCACCCTGTCCAGCGTCGATCTGCGCCGCCACCACCCCGACCTGATGGAACGCACCACCGGCCTGGACCCGGAGCACGGCGCCAAGGAAGCCATCGACGCGGCCAACCTCGAGGCGTTGTCGCGCGAGATCGGCGCGGCGCGTGAAATCGCCGGCGGCAGCGGCCTGCTGGCCATCAACGTGATGCGGGCCGTCACGGCCTACGCGGCTTCGGTGAAGCGGGCGCTGGAATGTGGCATCGACGCCGTGGTGGTGGGCGCCGGCCTGCCGCTGGACCTGCCCGACCTGGCGCAGGACCACCCCCAGGCCGCGCTCATCCCCATCCTGAGCGACGCGCGCGGCGTGCAGCTCATCGTGAAGAAGTGGGAACGCAAGAAGCGCCTGCCCGACGCCATCGTCATCGAGCACCCACGGCTTGCCGGTGGCCACCTGGGCGCGGCGCGCGTGGCCGACCTGAACGACCCGCGCTTCGACTTCGAGAACGTCATCCCGCAGTCGCTGGCCTTCCTGCGCAGCGCCGGGCTGGAACGCGAGGTGCCGCTGATTGCCGCCGGCGGCATCCGCAGCTGGGAAGAGATCTCGAAGCTGCAGGCGCTGGGCGCAGCGGCGGTGCAACTGGGCACGCCCTTTGCCGTCACGCTGGAGAGTGATGCACACCCCGAGTTCAAGCGTGTGCTGGCCGAGGCGCGCACCGAGGACATGGTCGAGTTCACCAGCGTCGCCGGCCTGCCCGCACGCGCGGTGGGCACACCCTGGCTGCGCAACTACCTCGCCAGCGAGCAGCGGCTGCAGGCCGTGGCGCACGCCAAGTCACGCTGCACCAAGGCCTTCGACTGCCTGGCGCAGTGCGGGCTGCGCGACGGCCTGAAGGGCTGGGGCCAGTTCTGCATCGACAACCAGTTGGCCGCGGCGCTGAGGGGCGACGTGAAGAAGGGCCTGTTCTTCCGCGGTGTCGGTGACCTGCCCTTCGGCACCCAGATACGCAGCGTGCGTGAGCTCATCGAACGCCTGCTGACGCCGGCGGCCCTGCCCGCCAGCTGAGGTTCGTGTCCGCTGGGCGCTGCTGGCCCCGGTGCATTGCCGCTTGCCGCAACGCCGCAGCGGTGCCAGCATCCCGTCATCCCCCACCCACGGAGTTACCCCATGTCCAAGCCGATGTTCGATGTCGACGCGTTGATCGCCCAGTTCGAGAGTGCCACTGCGCAGCAGGGCGCCCAGCTGCGCAAGGCCACCACCGAGGCCACGCTGGCGGCGCTGCAGGGGCGCGAGTTGACGCTGAAGAACATCCGCGGCGCGCTCAAGCAGGTGGCCGAAGCCGCCAGCACCGGCGTGGCCAAGAACATGACGGCCAAAGTCGACCCCGAGTCGCTGCTCGACCAGGCCGTGGCCGGCATGGACGCCGCGATGCTGAAGGCCGTGGAAGCCAACCGCGTCGCGCTGAGCACGCTGGCGACGCAGGGTGCCGACCTGCGCGAGAAGCACCTGAGCAAGGCGCTTTCGGACCTCGAGAAGATGGAAGACACGCTCTTCTCTGCGGTGAAGAAGGCTGCAGCGGGCGCCGGCGAGCCCATGGCCGGCGCCTGGGGCCCGGTGCTCGAGAAGATGCAGGCCGGCGGCACGCTGTCGGGCGCCAAGGCGGCGGCCACCGCCGAGCAGATGACCGAGCAGATGCAGACCGCCTTGCGCACCACGCGCGCGGCCAGCCTGCGCGCGGCGCAGGCGCTGGCCGAGAGCTACACGGCGATGGTCAGCGGTGTGCTCATCGGCATGAGCGACGCGCTGCAGGGCGGTGCCGCGGCGAAGAAGTCGACACCGCGCAAGTAGGCCCCGGGCGCGCCTGGCGCGCCACGTTCCCGCGCCTTGCGCCACCACTCCCGCGCCATGAAAAATCCCAGCACGCCCAGCGTCGTCATCTCGGGCACCGGCCTGTTCCAACCGGCGCAGGTCATCAGCAACGCCGAGCTGGTGGCCTCGTACAACGCCTACGCCGACCTGCAGAACGCCGCGCATGCCGACGAGATCGCGGCCGGCGCGCGGGCGGCGCTGGTGCATTCCAGCGTCGAGTTCATCGAGAAGGCATCGGGCATCAAACAACGCTACGTGCTCGACAAAGCCGGTGTGCTCGACCCCACGCGCATGAAGCCGCGCTTCGCGCCGCGGCCCGACGCTGAACTCAGCCTGATGGCACAGATCGCGGTCGACGCCGCGAAGAAGGCGATGGCCGCCGCCGGCAAGCAGGGCAGCGACATCGACGGCGTGCTGTGCGCGGCGGCCAACATGCAGCGGGCCTACCCGGCGATGGCCTGCGAGATCCAGGCCGCGATAGGCGCCGTGGGCTACGGCTTCGACATGAACGTGGCGTGCTCCTCGGCCACCTTCGCCATCGAGCAGGCGGCCAACGCGGTGAAGAGCGGCAGTGCGAAGTGCGTGCTGGTGGTCAACCCCGAGATCACCTCGGCGCACCTGGAGTGGCGCGACCGCGACTGCCACTTCATCTTCGGCGACGTCTGCACCGCCGTCATCGTCGAGGCCGCCGACACGGCGACCTCGTCCGACCAGTGGGAGGTGATCGGCACGAAGCTGGCCACGCAGTTCAGCAACAACATCCGCAACAACGCCGGCTTCCTGAACCGCTGCGAGGACACCGACCCCGACGCTCGCGACAAGACCTTCATGCAGGAAGGCCGAAAGGTGTTCAAGGAGGTCGTTCCGATGGCCGCCGCCCACATCGAACAGCACCTGCACACGCTGGGCTTCGAACCGACGCAGGTGCGCCGCTACTGGCTGCACCAGGCCAACCTGGGCATGAACCAGCTGGTGCTGAAGCGGCTGGTGGGGCGCGAGGTGGGCGACGCTGATGCAAACGATCTGGCACCCATCATCCTGAGCGAATACGCCAACACCGCCAGTGCCGGCAGCATCATCGCCTTCCACGAACACCATGCCGACCTGAAACGCGGCGACCTGGGCGTGATCTGCAGCTTCGGCGCGGGCTATTCGATAGGCAGCGTGGTGCTGCGGCGGCTCTGAACGCAAGCTGCGCCCGCTCAACAAAGCCCCCCGCGCGGCAGTGATGTCGCGGCCCGACCAGGGGGCAGGGTGGTAACTTCGATGCTCCCCCGTGTTTTCCGATGGAGCGAACGATGTCCGAACTGACCGCAACACAACGCGACAAGCTGATGGCCGACCTGCGCACCGTGGTCACCGACGCCGAGCACCTGCTCAAGCTGACCGCCAACGAGGTGGGCGAGGGCACGGCAGGCCTGCGCGAGCGGCTGCAGGAACGCCTGGAGCAGTCCAAGCACCGCCTGCTCGACCTGCAGGCCGCGGCCACCGAGAAGGCCAAGGCCGCCGGCCATGCCGCCGACGACTACGTGCACGACCACCCCTGGAAGTCGGTGGCCTTCGGCGCCGGCGTGGGCCTGATCGTCGGCATGCTCATCGGCCGGCGTTGAGCCCGGCATGGCCGTGACCGGCCCGCCCGCCACCGGCGGGCTGTTCGAATCGCTGCGCCGCCTGCTGGCCACGACGCTGGGCATCGCCCAGGTGCGGCTGGAACTCTTCGGCACCGAGCTCGAGGCCGAGAAGCTGCGCCTCTTCGACGCGCTGTGGCGCGCCGCTTTGGGCCTGCTGCTGCTCGGCGTGGCCCTCGTGCTGGCCGTGGGTTTCGTGCTGATGCTCTTCTGGGAAGGCTACCGGCTGCCGGCGCTGGCGGTGACGACGCTGTTCTTCGTCGCCGCGGGCGCGGCGCTGCTGGTGCGCGCCCGCGCCTTGCTGCGCGCGGGCGAAGGCGGGCCCTTTGTGCTCTCGCTCGGTGAGTTGCAGCGTGACCGCGACGGTCTGCAGCCCGCGCCGGCTGCTACGGCCGAACCACCGGCGAACGCCCCCGGGCCGCCATGAACCGGCGCCGCGCCGCCCTGCTGGCGCGCCGCCAGCAGCTGCTGCTGGTGCGCAGCAACGAATTGCGCGGCCAGCTGGCCCGTGACGCCCTCGCCTGGCAGCCGCCGCTGGCGCTGGCCGACCGTGTGCACGCCGGCTGGCGCTGGCTGCGGACCCACCCCGAAGCGCCATTGGCCGCTGCCGCCGTGCTGCTGGTGCTGCGGCCGCGGCGTGCGCTGCGCTGGGGCTGGCGGCTGTGGACGGGCTGGCGGCTGTGGCTGCGCCTGCAGCGGCGGCTTCAGCTGCCGCGCGTCACCACACGGTGATCGGGTCGCCGGCGACCATAGGGTCGCCCGGCTTGCAGCCGAAGGCCTGCGCGAAGGCCGGCGTGTGCGTCAACGGCCCCAGCACACGCCACCGGCCGGGCGAGTGGCTGTTGGTGCGCAGCTGGTCCATCAGCGCCTCGGTGCGGTACTTGGTGCGCCAGATGGTGGCGTTGGCCAGGAAAAAACGCTGCTCCGGCGTCGCGCCGTCGACCAGCGCCGCTGGCTTGCCGGCGGCACGCTGGCGCGCCAGCGCGATCTGCAGGCCGTCGTAGGCGATCTGCACGCCGGCCATGTCGCTGATGTTCTCGCCCAGCGTCAGCCGGCCGTCGATGCGCACCCCGGGCACGGGTTCGTAGCCGCTGTAGAGCGTCGCCACGCGGTCGGCGCGCGCCTTGTAGGCGCTGGCGTCCTGCGGCTGCCACCAGTCGCGCAGGTTGCCCGCGGCGTCGAACTGCCGGCCGCGGTCGTCGAAATGGTGCGTGATCTCGTGGCCGATGACCATGCCGATGCCGCCGTAGTTGCTGGCGTCGTCGGCCTTCTCGTCGAAGAAGGGCGGCTGCAGGATGCCGGCCGGAAAGATGATCTGGTTGCCGCCGCCGGCGAAGGCGTTGACGATGTGCGGGCTGGTGTTCCAGCGCTCGCGGTCGACCGGCTTGTCGAGGCCGACCAGTCGGTCGGCGGTGGCCCAGGCGTTGATGCGCAGCAGGTTGCCGAGGTAGTCGTCGGGGTGCAGCGCCAGGCCGTCGTAGCGGCGCCACGCGGCGGGGGCGCCGATCTTGGTGCGCATGGCGTCGAGCTTGGCCTGCGCCAGTTGTTTGGTGGGCTCGCTCATCCAGGGCAGCTTTGTGATGCGCTGGCGCATCGCGGCCCTGATGTCGTCGACCATCACCAGTGCCCGCTGCTGGGCCTGCCGCGAGAAGGCCTTGACGACGAAGAGTTCACCCAGCGTGTGCGACAGCGGCGCGCCGCCGTAGGCGCCGCCGATCATCAGGATCACCCTCTCGACCCGCGGCGGCGGCGCCTTCAGGCCCCGGATGGCGGCGCTGCGGTAGACGAAGTGGGCCTGGGCCAGCGCCTTGGGGCCGTGCTCGGCGGTGGCGTCGAGCAGGCGCACACGCAGGTAGTTGCGCCAGGTGGCCATTGCTGCCTTGTCGGCCAGCTGGGCCACGGCGCGGGTGAAACCCGGCTGGCCGACGATCACCGGCGCGCCCTCGGCCCGGCCGGTGTAGGCAGCCAGCCAGGCACGCCAGTCCAGACCGGGCGCGTCGGCCTGCAATGCGGCCACGGTGTAGGGGTTGTAGGCGGCATTGGGGTCGCGCCGCTGCACACGTGTCAGCGACGCGCGGGCGAGCTCGGTCTCGAAGGCCAGCAGCGCGTCGATCGTGGTCTCGTCGGCCGGCACGCCGGCGGCGCCGAGCAGGCGCTGCGCATATTGGCGGTAGGCGGCCGTCAGCCGCGCCGTGCGCTCGTCCTGACGCAGGTAGTCGTCGCGGTCGGGCAGGCCCAGGCCGGCCTGGTTCACCTGCAGCACGTGCCGTGTGGCGTCCTTGGCATCGGTGCCGACGCCGATGGCCAGCGGCGCGGTCACCTGCAGGCGCGCCAGTTCACCCAGCAGGGCCGGCAGATCGGCGCGTTCGGCTTTCTCGATGCGTGTCAGCCACGGCTGCAGCGCGGCCAGGCCACGGCGTTCGATGCCGGCCTCGTCCATGCCGGCGCGGTAGTGGGCGGCCAGCAGCTGAAGGCCGCTGCTGGTCTGGCGCGCGGGCTCGGCGGCGAGTTCCTTGAGCGCGGCCTCGAGCAGACGGTCGTTGGCCAGGCGCAGGGTGTCGAAGTTGCCGATGCGCGAACGGTCGGCCGGCAGTTCGGTGGTGGCGGCCCAGCGGCCATTGACGTAACTGTCGAAGTCGGTGCAGGCCGCGGCGGTTTCGGCGTGGACGACCGGCTGCGTCAGGCCCAGCGTGGCGGCGGCGATCAGGGTGAACAGGCGCATGGCGGTGGGGTGGAGTGGGGTGGACAGCAGCGCGCCAGTCTAGAGGCAGGTGCCGTGCCTGTGCGGGCCAGGCGCATGCGGCCGGGCCGATCGGCGACACCGCCGCCTATCGTCGACTAACGGTGCACCATCACCGGCACGGTGGCGTGGGCCAGCACCTTGGCCGTCTCGCTGCCCAGCAGCAGGCCCTTGATGCCCTTGCGGCCGTGCGATGCCATCACGATGAGGTCGCACTTGTGCTTCGCAGCGGCCTTCACGATGGCATCGGCCGGGTAGTCGCTGGTGACGTGCAGGCCTTCGAAGGGCACGCCCGCGGCCGCGGCGGCCTTCTCGATGGTGCCCAGGTAGCGCGCCGAGGCCTCCTGGATCAGCTTCTCATGCTCCTCGGGCGTCATGTAGGCCACGGGCAGGAAATGTTCGTAGACCAGCGGCGTCGGCACCGGCGCGACGAAGAGCGCGGTGACACGCGCGCCGACCGTGCGTGCGAGTTCGACGCCGGTCGCCGCGGCGCGCCGCGACAGCGCCGAACCGTCGGTGGGCAGCAGGATGTGCTTGAACATCGTCGCACCTCGGTGGGTTGAGCTCAGCGGCCCCAGGGCAGCACCCAGATGGCCATGCCGAGCAGGTAGCACACGAAGGCCGCCACCAGCGTGAAAGGCACGCTCCAGGACAGGAACTCGCGCAGCGACACCTTGCGGCCTTCTTCCTTCTCGCACAGGTTGAGCGCCGCGAACAGCGCCGGTGCACCGGCCACGGTGAGGTTGCTGCCCAGCGTGCCGGCCCAGACCAGCATCCACCACAGCGGCCAGGTCGGCACGCCGGTGCTGCCGAGGTCGCGGATGGTGTAGAGGAAGGTCAGGATGTAGGCGTCGTGTTCGACGATGCCGACGATGGGCACCGTGATCCAGTACATCAGCGAGGCGCCGAGCGCGAAGTTTCCGGCGAACACCGGCTTGATCTGCTGTGCCAGCAGGTCCAGCAGATGCATCTTCTCGAGCCCGCCGACGAGCGCGAAAAGGGCGATGTAGAAGAAGATGGCGCGCCAGTCGAGTTCGCTCAGCACATGCTCGAAGCTCGGCGCCTTGACACGATCGCCCAGCAGTTCCAGCAGCAGCACCAGCGACAGCGCGCCGGTCAGGGCGATGAAGCCCAGCTTGAAGCCCAGCCACTCGCGCAGCGCCATGCCCAGCACCGTGAACAGGAAGGCGCCGACGACGACAGTGGCGAACAGCTTGTTGGGAATGCGCGTCTCGATGCCCAGCGAGGCGATGTCGAGCACCACCCGCTTGCGCCCGCGGAAGCCGTAGGCGTACATCGCCGCCAGCGTGATGGCGAAGGTGACGACGAGGATGGGGAAGGACGAAGGCCGCCCGTGCTGCCAGAAGAAGTCGCCGAACTCGGCGCCCGAGACGCTGTGCAGCATCTGCGGCGGCAGGTCGCCCAGCAGCATGGCCGAGCCCATGAAGTTGGCCGAGAAGCCGATCATCAGCACCAGCGGCGTCACCGGCAGCTTCAGCGCGCGCGCCAGCGGCAGCGCCACCGGCGCCATCATCAGGATGACGACGACGTTGTCGACGAACATGGATATCACACCGGCCAGCGTCGACAGGATGATCACCAGCAGCCCGGGCCGCCCGCCCGACAGGCGCAGCGCCTGCACCGACAGCCAGCTGGGCACGCCGGTCTTGCCGAAGTAGCTGGCGATGATCCACACGCCGACCAGGATGGCCATGACGTTCCAGTCGACGAGCCCGAAGGCCTCGATCTCGCTCATCACGCCCACCCAGACCATGGCCGCCACGCCGATCAGCGCGACGACGGTGCCGTCGATGAGGTTGAGCACGATCAGCACGATGGCGGTCGCGAAGATCGACAGCGCCGTCCATCCCATCGCGGTCATCGCATCTCCAGGGGCTGCAGCCGAGGGGTGTCCATCGCCGCCGGTTGCGATGGCCGCCTACTTCACCAGCAGGACCGGCACCTTGGCGAGGTGGATCACCTTCAGCGTCGTCGAGCCCATCAGCAGGTCGGCCAGCGCGCCACGGCCGTGGCTGCCCATGGTGATCTGGTCGCAGCCCAGCCGTTCGGCGAGCTGCGTCACCGCCTCGGCGACATGGCCCACGGCTTCGTGGCAGGTGCAGGGCACGCCAGCGGCGGCGAGCAGGTCGCGCGCCGCACCGAAGGCCTTGCCGGCCTGCTCATGCCGGTAGTCGGCGAGTTCTTCGGCGGCGACGAAACGCGTGATGTCGCTGTTCAGCTGTGGCTCGACGTGCACGAGGTGGACCTCGAGTGCATCAGGGTCGGCAAGGAGCGCGCGCATGGCAATGAGATTCTCGACGGCCCGCAAGGCGAAAGCCGAACCGTCGATGGCCACCAGAACCTTCTTCATCGCAGACCCTCCGCGAGAATCTTACGCCTCGGTTTGCGCCCTGGCGACAACAACACGCCGGTCAGGCCGGCAGCGGGCTGCGCTATCGTGTCCGCATGGCCACGCCCGCCCCCAGTTTTTTCTGGCACGACTACGAAACCTTCGGCCGCGTGCCGCGGCGCGACCGCCCGTCGCAGTTCGCCGGTGTGCGCACCGACGCCGAACTGAACGAGATCGGCGCGCCGGTGATGCACTTCTGCCGGCCCGCGCCCGACTTCCTGCCCGAGCCCGAGGCCGTGCTGCTCACCGGCATCCTGCCTCAGCGGGCGCTGGCCGAGGGCTTGCCCGAACACAGGTTTGCCGCGCTCATCGAAAGTGAGCTGGCACGCGACGGCACCATCGGCGTGGGCTACAACAGCATCCGCTTCGACGACGAGGTGACACGCTTCCTCTTCTGGCGTTGCCTCATCGACCCCTACGCCCGCGAATGGCAGAACGGCTGCGGCCGCTGGGACCTGCTGGACGTCGTGCGCTGCACCTGGGCGCTGAGACCCGAGGGCATCGAGTGGCCCGTGCACCAGACGGGCGAGTCGGCCGGCCGGCCCTCGTTCAAGCTCGAGCACCTGACGGCGGCCAACGGCCTGGCGCACGAGGCTGCGCACGATGCGCTGTCCGACGTGCGCGCCACCATCGCGCTGGCGCGCCTGATCAAGAGCCGGCAACCCCGGCTGTGGGACTTCTGCCTGAAGCTGCGCCGCAAGGACGCCGTGACGGCCGAGATCGGCGTCGGCAGGCCCTTCGTGCACCTGTCGGGCATGTACCCGGTGGAACGCGGCTGCCTGGCCTTGGTGTGGCCGCTGGCCCCGCACCCGACGAACAAGAACGAAGTCATCGTCTGGGACCTGGCGCACGACCCGCGTGAGCTCGCCACGCTGGATGCCGAGACCGTGCGCCGGCGCCTGTACACGAAGCAGGCCGAGCTGCCCGAGGGCGAAACGCGGCTGCCGATCAAGACCATCCACATCAACAAGAGCCCCATCGTCATCGGCAACCTGTCGGTGCTGGCGGACAAGGACGGACACATCGGTGCCGCCACACGCTGGTCGCTCGACGTCGACGCCGCACAGCGCCACGCCGAACACGCCGCCGCGGTGGGCCGCACGCTCGACGGCCTGTGGGCCCAGGTCTTCCAGCGCCCCGAGGCCCCTGCGCCCGATGTCGACGAAGACCTCTACGGCGGCTTCGTCGGCAACGATGACCGGCGTACCCTGCAGCGGCTGCGCGAACTGAAACCGGAGCAGCTGGCCACGAAGCGCACGGCGTTCCAGGACGCGCGGCTCGAGGAACTCGTCTTCCGCTACCGCGCGCGCAACTTCCCCGCCACGCTGTCCGGCGACGAACGCGCGCGCTGGGATCACCACCGCGCCGAACGTCTGCTCGCGGGTGCCGGCGGCGCGCTGACGCTGGCCGCCTACTTCGAGCGCATCGACACGCTGGCCGAGGCTGCCGCCGAAGCCGGCGACGAACGTGGCCAGGCGCTGCTGGAGGCGCTGTACGACTACGCCGAGGGCATCGCGCCCGAGATGCCTTGACCCGTCGGCGCTGCGCAGCTGCGCACGCCCGTCGGCATCAGCGCGGCGACGACGCCGCAGCGCTGGCGGGCAGTGCGGGGTCGGAGGTGATCGTCACTGGCGCCCCCACCCGCGTCACGAAACCGCCTTCGGCGAACTCGGCAAACCGCCAGTCGTCGCCCACGGCCACCACGCCCTCGGGAGGTGTCAACGCCTGCACCGGCACGCCGCGCAGCGCACGCGCCATGCTGTCGATCCAGATCGGCAGCGCCAGGCCGCCGCCCGACTCGCCTTCGCCCAGGCTGCGTGGGTCGTCGTAGCCCATCCACGCCACGCCCACCACGCCCGGCGCCCAGCCGGCAAACCAGGCGTCGACGGCATCGTTCGTGGTGCCGGTCTTGCCGTAGAGGTCGGGCCGCTTCAGCGTGGCCTGGGCGCGCGCGGCCGTGCCGCGCTGCGTGACGTCGCGCAGCAGCGTGTTGACGACGAAGACGTTGCGCTCGGGCAGCACGCGTGTGCCCTCGTCCAGGGCGGCCGGTGGCGGCGCCTCGAACAGCACCTGGCCCTGGGCGTCGACGATGCGTTCGATGAGCACCGGCGTGACGCGGTGGCCGCCGTTGGCGAAGGCCGCATAGGCCTGCGCCATCTGCAGCGGCGTGGTGCTGCCGCTGCCCAGCGCCAGTGTCATGTTCTGCGGCTGCTGCGCCATGTCGAAGCCGAAGCGCGCCATCCACTCGCGCGCCGGGCCCAGGCCGACGTGCTGCAGCAGGCGGATGCTGACCAGGTTCTTGCTGCGCACCAATCCTTCGCGCAAGGTGATCTCGCCGTCGTAGCGGTCGTCGCTGTTCTTCGGGTTCCAGGCGCCGGGGCGCAGCTCGGGGGTGCCGTTGCCGTTGTCACCGTTGCCGTCGTCAGCGAGCGGCGCGTCGTTGACCAGCGTCTCGGGCATCACGCCGTGTTCGAGTGCGGCCGAGTACAGGAAAGGCTTGAAGGCGCTGCCCGGCTGGCGCTGCGCGCTCGTGACGTGGTTGAACTGCTGGCGGTTGAAGTCGAAGCCGCCAACGAGCGCGCGCACCCGGCCGGTGGCCGGGTCGAGTGCCACGAAGGCCGCATCGGCCTGCGGCCACTGTGCCAGCTGCCATTCGACGCCCTTGCCGCGCGGCTGGGCAAGCAGGCGCACGATGGCACCGCGGCGCAGTGCCAGGTGGGCGGGCGCCTGCGGCAGCAACGCGCGCTGCACGCGGCGCAGGCTGTCGCCGCGAACGGAGACGGTCTCGCCGCTGGCCAGCCGGGCGCTGATCTCGGCCGGGCCGGCGGCCAGCACGATCGCCACGCGCAGGTCCTCGTCGTCGCGCTGGTCCTTCAGCGCCAGCGCGGCGGCGCGTGCGGCCTGGTCCGGGTGGTCGGGCAGCTTCTCGAAATCCTCGGGGCCGCGCCAGGGCTGCTTGCGTTCGTGCGCCAGCACGGCGCGGCGCAACGCGGCGTGGGCGGCACGCTGCTCGTCGGCGCGCAGGCTGGTGAAGACACGCACACCCTCGGTGTAGGCCTTCTCGCCCAGGCGTTCGACGACGGCCAGGCGCGCCATTTCGGCCACGTGCTGGGCGTCGACGTCGACGAACTTCTGGCGCCGCATCTGCAGCGGCTCGGCCAGCGCCACGGCGTGTTCGCCGGCGTCGATGGCGCCCGTCTTCAGCATGCGTGACAGCACCCACACCTGGCGCTGCTGGGCCCGCGCGACGCTGCTGACGGGGTTGGCGTGGATGGGGTTCTGCGGCAGGCCGGCGAGCATCGCGGTCTCGGCCAAGGTCAACTGTTCCAGCGTCTTGCCGAAGTAGACCTGCGCCGCGGCGCCGAAGCCGTAGGCGCGCTGGCCGAGGTAGATCTGGTTGAAGTAGAGCTCGAGGATCTGGTCCTTGTTGAGCTCCCGTTCCAGTTGCAGCGCCAGCACCGCTTCCTTGATCTTGCGTTCGGGCGTGCGCCGCGTCGACAGGAAGAAGGTGCGCGCCACCTGCTGCGTGATGGTGGATGCACCTTGCGGCACCCCGCCGCTGAGGTTGGCCACCATGGCGCGCGCCAGCCCGCGCCAGCTGATGCCTGCGTGGGCGTAGAAATCGGCGTCCTCGGTGGCCAGCACGGCCTGCTTCAGGCGCTGCGGTGTCAAGGCGATGGGCACGAAGATGCGCCGCTCGCTGCCGAACTGCGCGATCTCGGCGCCGTCGGCGGTCAACACCTGCAGGTGCTGGCGCGGCCGGTAGTCGGTGGCCTTGTCCAGCGGCGGCAGGTCGTTCCAGTACCAGGCCACCGCGATGCCCAGCGCCAGCGCGGCCACCGCCAGCAGCGCCAGCGCGGCCAGCAGCAGGCTGGTCAGGACGATGAAACCGCGCTGTTTCACAGGCGAACGAACAGGGCCGTCACGGTGCCAGTTCGTACAGCGCGCTGCCGTCGCCGTTGTCCTTCACCAGCCTGATCTGCGGGTAGCGCGACAGATGCGCCATGCCACCGGCGCCGGAGACGAAGCGCAGCTTCACGCCGGGTACGGGCTGGATGCGCCAGTTGCCGTCGGCCGCCGGGTCCAGCGTCTTCGTGGCCTGCAGGTACTGGAGCAGCGCCTCGCGGTTCTCGTCGGGCGCGTCGAGGACGATGTTGCTGCCGTCCAGCCCCGGGAAGGCGCCGCCGCCGCTGGCGCGGTAGTTGTTGGTGACGACGAGGAATTCGGCCTTGTCGTCCACCGGCTTGCCGTCGAAGCGCAGGTCGACGATGCGCCGCGCCTCGGGCGCCGCGAGCTTGCCGCTGCGCTCGTAGCGCGCGGGCTGCGTGACGTCGATGCGGTAGCTGACGCCGTCGAGCGTGTCGAAGTTGTAGCTGGGAAAGCCGCTGTTGATCAGGTTCTGCTCGGGCGCGCCGGCGGGGTCGATGCGGTTGAAGGCGCCGGCGGCGTGTTCCAGCCATTCACGCACCTGCGCGCCGCTGAGCTTCACCACCTTCACGGTGTTGGGGTAGACGTAGAGGTCGGCCACGTTGCGCACCGCGATGGGCCCGGCCGGGATGTCGGTGTAGTAGTTCGCGCCGCCGCGGCCGCCGGTCTTGAAGGGCGCTGCCGCCGACAACAGCGGCAGCGCCGCGTGCGGCGTGCCCGCCAGCGCCTTGCGCGCATAGGCGATCTGCGCGTTGCTGACGACTTGCACGCTGGGGTCGTCGGCCACCTGCGCGAAGTAGCTCTGGATGGGCAGCGTGCTGCGCGCCACCTCGGCGCGCACGTAGGCCAGCGTGCCTTCGTGTTCGGCGCGTATGAGTTCGGCCAGCATGGGGTCGGGCGCCACCACCGCCTTGCGCGTGGCGCGGTCGTAGATCGGGCGCAGCTCGGCACGTGCGTCCACGGCCTTCCAGGTGCCGTCGTCCTTGTGCAGCACCAGGTCGATGACCCCCAGGTGGCTGCCCCAGAAACCCGGCATGGTGGCCGGCACGCCGTTGATCGTGCCCTTCTCGAGGTCCACCTTGGCGTGGCTGCTGAAGAAGCGGCCCGGGAACTCGCCGTGCGAATGGCCGAAGAGCACGGCGTTCACGCCCGGCACCTCGGTCAGGCGGGCGACGGTGTTCTCGGCGAAGAACACCGTTTCGCCGCGCTCGAAGCCCGAGTGCGCGATGACGACGACGACGTCCGCACCTTCGGCCTTCAGGCGCGGGATGAGCCGGCGCGCCGTGGCCGGGATGTCCAGCGCACGCACGCGGCCCTGCAGGTGCTGGCGGTCCCACAGCATCACCTGCGGCGGCACGAAGCCGATCACGCCGACCTTCAGCACGTGCGTAGAGCCGGCTTCGTCGGTAAAGCTGCGCTCGAGCATCACCCAGGGTGTGAAGACGTTCTTTGCGTCCTCGGGCGGCTGCTTGCCGTCGTCGACGACGATGTTGGCGTTGACGTAGGGAAAGGCCGCGCCCAGCAGCGACTGGCGCAGGAAAGGCAGGCCGTAGTTGAACTCGTGGTTGCCGATGTTGGCCGCGTCGTAGCGCAGCGCGTTCATCACCTTGTAGGCCGGGTGCAGCTGCCCAGCCTGCGGCGGCTTGACCTTTGCCATGTAGTCGCCCAGGGGGTTGCCCTGCAGCAGGTCGCCGTTGTCGAAGAGCAGCGTGTTCTTCACTTCGGCGCGCGCGGCCTTGATCAGCGTGGCGGTGCGGTCGAGGCCGAACTCCTCGGCGGGCTTGTCCTGGTAGTAGTCCCAGCCCAGCAGGTGCATGTGCAGGTCGGTGGTTTCCAGGATGCGCAGCTTGAGCTGCTGCGCGCCCGCCAACGGCAGCAGCAGACACAGGCACAACAGGGTGATGCAGTTCTTCATTCGGCGGCGTGTGCGGGTCCAGGGGGAAACCAGGCCAGGCGCAGTTCGGCGGGCAGGCCGTGCACGGGGTCGGTGCGGTGGGCGCGCTCGATCACCTGCCAGAAGTAGCGGTAGCTGGCGCGGTCATGCAGGCGGTCGTCGTGGCGTATCGGCGCCCAGGCCGCGGCCTGCGCGGCGGTGACGATATCGATGGCCTGGTCGACCTCGGCGGCGGTGGGCGAAAACGCGTCGACGATGGTGCGCACCTGCCCCGGATGGATGCTCCACATGCGCGTGTAGCCGAACTCGCGGCAGGCGCGTTCGGCGGCGGCCAGGAGTGCCTTCTGGTCCTTGAACTCGGTCACCACGCAGTGCGAAGGTGTCTTGGCAAAGGCGTGGCAAGCGGCGGCGATCTCGACCTTGGCGCGCAGCACCAGCGGGTGCAGGAACTGCCCCTTGGCGCTCATGGCGGTGTAGGGAATGGCGCCGCGGTGCGCCGAGACGAAGTCCATGAGACCGAAGCTGAGCGACTCGATGCGCGGGTGGGCGGCGATCTGCGCCACCTCGAGCAGCGCGCCATGGGTCTCGATCAGCGAATGCATCGGCAGCGCGCGGGGCAGGCCGGCGCGGGCCAGCGCCTCGTCGAGTGCACGTGCGGCGCGCTGCACGTCGGCCACGCCGCGTGGCTTGGGCACCATCAGGTAGGCCAGGCGGCTGCCCGCGCCGGCGATCACGGTGTCGAGCATCTCCTCGAACTTGGGGTGCGAAAAGGGCAGCACACGCGCGCCGATGCGGCCGTGCCGGTTACCGGCGGACATCACCAGTTCGGCGATGAGTTGCGCGTGCTCGATCTCGCCGCCCACGGGGGCGCCGTCCTCGCCGTCGAGCGTGATGTCGAAGACGGGCCCGAGTTCGGCCTGCAGCGCCAGGCTCTTGCGCATCAGCGCCTCGGTGCCTGCGTAGTGGTCGCAGACCGGCAGTGGCGTGCCGGCGGGCTCTTCGGGGTCGAACAGGGCGACACGAGGTGAGGGCGGGGTGGTCATGGGGCGCAAGGGTAATACGGCCACGATGATCCCCCAAGAAAAAGGGCCCCGTGCGGGGCCCTCCTTGTCACCGGGTGCAACCAGCGCCGCTCAGCCCTCGCGCGTGAAATCGCGTTCGGGCCAACGCCTGCCGTGCAAGCCCTTGTCGGGCTTGCACGCGCGGGCTCAGAGCAGGTGCTTCACGCCTTCCTGCTCGGCCACCAGCTCGGCCAGGGTCTTGTCTATGCAGCCCTGGCTGAACTCGTCGATGGCCAGGCCTTCGACTATTCTGTACTTGCCACCTTCAGTGGTGACCGGGTAGCCGAACATCGTGCCCTTCGGGATGCCGTACTCGCCGTTGCTGGGTACGCCCATCGTCACCCAGCCGCCGTTGGTGCCCAGCGCCCAGTCGCGCATGTGGTCGATGGCGGCGTTGGCCGCGCTGGCGGCGCTGGACAGGCCGCGCGCCTCGATGATGGCCGCGACGCGCTTGCCCACCGTGGGCAGGAAGACGTCCTTGTTCCAGGCGTGGTCGTGGATCATGTCCTTGACGCTGGCGCCATCGATGGTGGCGAAGCGGTAGTCGGCGTACATGGTCGGGCTGTGATTGCCCCAGACGGCCAGGTTCTTGATGCTGGCCACCGGCTTGCCGGTCTTCGCAGCAATCTGCGACAGCGCACGGTTGTGGTCCAGGCGCAGCATGGCGGTGAAGTTCTCGCGTGGCAGGCCGGGCGCGCTCTTCATCGCGATCCAGGCGTTGGTGTTGGCCGGGTTGCCCACCACAAGCACCTTGACGTCGCGGCTGGCCGCCGCGTCGAGCGCCTGGCCCTGGCCGATGAAGATCTTGCCGTTGATGTTCAGCAGTTCGGCGCGTTCCATGCCGGCCTTGCGTGGCATCGAGCCGACGAGCAGCGCGTAGTCGACGTCCTTGAAGGCGAGCATCGGGTCGCCGTGCGCCTGCATGCCGTGCAGCAACGGGAAGGCGCAGTCTTCGAGTTCCATCATCACGCCGCGCAGCGCCTTCTGCGGGCCTTCCACGGGCACTTCCAGCAACTGCAGGATGACCGGTTGGTCCTTGCCCAGCATCTCGCCGCTGGCGATGCGGAACAGCAGGGCATAACCGATCTGGCCGGCAGCACCGGTCACGGCTACGCGTACGGGCTTCTTGGACATGGGGGTCTCCTGGGTCGTGTTGGGGGTCGAAGACGGCAACGATAGGCAGTGCCGTCGAAGGGGCTTTGATTCTAGTCAAGCGACCCTGACGCATGTCTTATGTCTTATGCAAGACTGTCTGTAGGACAATGGCCGCATGTCTGCCGTCACCGCACCTGCAGCGCCCGTGCCCCAGGCGCCGGCGTTCAGCCCGCTCTACCAGCAGATCAAGGCGCTGCTGCTGAAGGGGCTGGAGGGCGGCGAGTGGCTGCCCGGGCAGGCCATACCCAGTGAAGTGGAACTGGCCGCGCGCTTCCGCGTCAGCCAGGGCACGGTGCGCAAGGCCATCGACGAACTGGCCACCGAAAACGTGCTCGTGCGCCGGCAGGGCAAGGGCACCTTCGTGGCCACGCACGCCGAGCAGGCCACGCAGTTCCGCTTCCTGCGCCTGCTACCCGACGACGGCAGCCCTCCGGCGCTGCAGCGCCGGCTGCTCGAATGCCGCCGCATGCGGGCACCGACCGAGGTCGCGCGCCTGCTGGCGCTGGGCGTGGGCGAGGCCGCGGTGCAGGTGCGCCGCCTGCTGCTGGCACCGCAGGGCGACGACCTGCAGCCCGTGGTGCTGGACGACCTGTGGCTTCCCGGCACGCTGTTCAAGGGCCTGACCATGGAACGCCTGCAGGCCTGGCGCGGGCCGATGTACCGTCTGTTCGAGGCCCAGTTTGCGGTGCACATGATCCGCGCCGAAGAAAAGCTGCGCGCCGTGGCCGCGCAGGCGGATGATGCGGCGCTGCTGGCTGTGCCCGTGGGCACACCGCTGCTGTCGGTGGAAAGGCTGGCCTATACCTATGGCGACCGCCCCGTCGAACTGCGCCGCGGCCTCTACCACACCGCAGCCCACCATTACCGCAACGAGCTCAGCTGAAGTGGTTCAGCATGGGCGTTCCAGTTCCGCGTAAGTCTGAGGCATTGCAATAAACTCGTTCGGCTTCGCCCGACTTTCGCCCCCGCTTTTTGCCCCGGCTTCCTAGCAGAGAACAAGACATGGCTGAGATAAGAAGAGACAGACCCGGCACCATGCGCCTGGTCGACGCCACGCAGTACCGCCTGCCGCTGGCAGCCTGGGTCTCCATCCTGCATCGCGTCAGCGGCGCCCTGATGTTCATGCTGCTGCCCTTCGTGATCTGGCTCTTCGACGTCAGCGTCACCTCCGAAGGCAGCTATGAACGCTTCACGGCCGCCTTCGGCGCCGGCATCGGTTTCGTGCCGGGTGGGCTCGTCAAGGTGGTGGTGCTGGGCCTGATCTGGGCCTACCTGCACCACTCCATCGCCGGCGTGCGCCACCTGTGGATGGACATGACGCACAGCGTCACCAAGGAACAGGGCCGAACGTCTGCCGTGGTCACGCTGGCCTTGAGCCTGCTGCTCACCGTGGCGCTGGGCGCCAAGCTCTTCGGCCTGTACTGAGGGAGCCCGCCATGTCGGTCAATTACGGTTCCCGTCGCGTCGTCACCGGCGCCCATTACGGCATGCGCGACTGGCTGAGCCAGCGTGTCACCGCCGTGCTGATGGCCTTGTTCACGGTGGTGCTGCTGGCCCAGTTGCTCTTCACTACCGGCCCCATCGGCTACGACGCCTGGGCCGGCATCTTCTCGGCACAGTGGATGAAGGTGCTGACGCTGGTGCTCTTCATCGCGCTGGGCTGGCATGCCTGGGTCGGCATGCGCGACATCTGGATGGACTACGTCAAGCCCGCCGCGCTGCGGCTGGTGCTGCAGGTGTTCACCATCGTCTGGCTCGTCGGCTGCATGGGCTGGGCCATCCAAGTGCTCTGGAGACTCTGAACGTGGCCCTCACTACTTCGCTTCCCCGTCGCAAGTTCGACGTCGTCATCGTCGGTGCCGGTGGTTCCGGCATGCAGGCCTCGCTGCGGCTGTCGCTGGCCGGGCTGAACGTGGCCGTGCTCAGCAAGGTGTTCCCGACGCGGTCGCACACCGTGGCGGCGCAGGGCGGCATCGGCGCCAGCCTGGGCAACATGGCCGAGGACAACTGGCACTACCACTTCTACGACACCATCAAGGGCAGCGACTGGCTGGGTGACCAGGACGCCATCGAGTTCATGTGCCGCGAAGCACCCAAGGTGGTGTACGAACTCGAGCACTTCGGCATGCCCTTCGACCGCAACCCCGACGGCACGATCTACCAGCGCCCCTTCGGCGGCCACACCGCGAACTACGGCGAGAAACCCGTGCAGCGTGCCTGCGCCGCCGCCGACCGCACCGGCCACGCCATGCTGCACACGCTGTACCAGCAGAACGTCAAGGCGCGCACCAACTTCTTCGTCGAGTGGATGGCGCTGGACCTCATCCGCGACAGCGAAGGCGACGTGCTCGGCGTCACCGCGCTCGAGATGGAGACCGGCGACGTCTACATCCTGGAAGCCAAGGTCACGCTGCTGGCCACCGGCGGCGCCGGGCGCATCTACGAGGCCAGCACGAATGCCTTCATCAACACCGGCGACGGCCTGGGCATGGCCGCACGCGCGGGCATCCCGCTGCAGGACATGGAGTTCTGGCAGTTCCATCCCACCGGCGTGCACAACGCCGGCGTGCTGCTGACGGAAGGCTGCCGCGGCGAAGGTGCGATCCTGCGCAACGCCAACGGCGAGCGTTTCATGGAGCGTTACGCACCGACGCTGAAGGACCTGGCGCCGCGAGATTTCGTCAGCCGCTGCATGGACCAGGAAATCAAGGAAGGCCGCGGCTGCGGCCCGAACAAGGACTACATCAACCTCGACATGACCCACCTGGGCGGCGAAACGATCATGAAGCGGCTGCCCAGCATCTTCGAGATCGGGCACAACTTCGCCAACGTCGACATCATGAAGGAACCCATCCCCGTGGTGCCGACCCTGCACTACCAGATGGGGGGCGTGCCCACCAACATCAGCGGCCAGGTGGTGGCGCCGAACAACGGCGTTCCCAACGAGGTCGTGGGTGGGCTGTATGCGGTGGGCGAATGCAGCTGCGTCAGCGTGCACGGGGCCAACCGGCTGGGCACGAACTCGCTGCTCGACCTGCTGGTCTTCGGCAAGTCTGCTGGCGAGCACATCGTCAAGACGCTGGGCGCCGCCGCGAAGACGCACAAACCGCTGCCTGCCGATGCGGCAGACCGCTCGCTGGCCCAGCTGGCGCGGCTCGACGGCAGCAGCTCGGGCGAGTACGCGCAGGACGTGGCCGGCGACATCCGCCGCACCATGCAGAACCACGCCGCGGTGTTCCGCACCCAGGCGATCATGGACGAGGGCGTGGTCAAGATCAATGCCATCCGCGAGCGTGTGGCCGCCATCGACCTGAAGGACAAGAGCAAGGTCTTCAACACCGCCCGCATCGAGGCGCTGGAAGTCGAGAACCTGATCGAGGTGGCGCAGGCCACGATGACCAGCGCCGCCGCCCGCCACGAGTGCCGTGGCGCCCACACCGTCAAGGACTACGAGCGTGCTGCCGACGACGCCGAGTGCCCGCTGGGGCGCAACGACCACGACTGGCTCAAGCACACCCTCTGGTACAGCGATGGCAACCGGCTGGCCTACAAGCCGGTGAATCTCAAACCGCTGACGGTGGAATCCGTTCCCCCGAAGGTCCGTACCTTCTGACGCGCAGGCAGCAGCACATGGCACTCCGCACCTTCCAGATCTACCGCTACGACCCCGACACCGACGAGAAGCCGCGCATGCAGACGCTGCAGGTCGAGCTCGACGGCAACGAGCGCATGCTGCTCGACGCGCTGAACAAGCTCAAGGCCGTCGACCCTTCCTTGAGCTTCCGCCGCAGCTGTCGCGAGGGCGTCTGCGGCTCGGACGCGATGAACATCAACGG
>JAURZK010000047.1 GCA_030653505.1 Rubrivivax sp. | reverse complement strand
GGCAGATGCGCAGGGCGGCGGTGGCACCTGCGGGCGTAGACCCCATGCGGGGCCGCCCGTCAGGTGGATCATCGATGGCGGTGTTCATGGCACGGCGGTGGATTCGCCACCGTGGTCGACCGCGCGGTGGGTCGGAGAACGCAGGTGACGCCGCCGCCCTGCAGCCACGAACGCAAGCACGCCCAACGCCAGCGACCGACAACAACGGGCCGCAAGCGGTCGAACGACTGGCCTGTCCCACGGCACCACCCCCTCGCCACGCGCACAGGAGTCGTTGAGTTGCCTGGCTTCGAAGTCAACACGCTCGCCTTCCTGCTCGGCTGCCCGCTGGCGGGTGGTCTGGTGCTGGCGCTGTTCGGCCACAAGGACAACGCGCGCGACATCAACGTCGTGTTCAGCCTGGGCACCTTCATCGCCGCCTGCGTGCTGACGGCCGACATCGTCGCCCGCGGCCCGCAGCTGATGTGGCGCGAAGAGTTCTACATCGACGCGCTCAACGTCTTCCTCGTCACGCTGACGGCCTTCGTCGGGCTGACCACCGCCGTGTTCTCGCGGCCCTACATGCAGGTCGAACGCGACCACGGCAAGATGACGCCGCCGCGCATGCGGCTGTACCACAGCATGTACCAGCTGTTCAGCTTCACGATGCTGCTGGCGCTGACGACGAACAACCTGGGCATCGTGTGGGTGGCGATGGAAGCCGCGACGCTGACCACCGTGCTGCTGGTCAGCGTCTACCGCACGGCCGCCAGCCTGGAAGCGGCGTGGAAGTACTTCATCCTGTGCGGGGTCGGCATCGCGCAGGCCCTGTTCGGCACCGTGCTGCTGTACATGGCCGCCGAACGTGTGCTGGGGGCCGAAGGCGGTGCGCTGCTGTGGACGCACCTCGACGGCGTCAAGGACCAGCTCGACCCCAACATCATCACTCTGGCCTTTGCCTTCCTCTTCATCGGCTACGGCACCAAGGTGGGCCTGGTGCCGGTGCACAACTGGCTGCCCGACGCCCACGCGGAAGGGCCGACACCAGTGTCGGCGGTGCTTTCGGGGCTGCTGCTGAACGTGGCGCTCTACGCCGTGCTGCGCTGCAAGGTGCTGACCGACGGGGCACTCGGCAGCGCGGAGCTTTCCGGCAGGCTGATGATGGGCTTCGGCCTGCTCAGCGTGGTGGCGGCGGTGTTCTTCCTGATCCGCCAGAAGGACGTGAAGCGCATGTTCGCCTACTCGTCCATCGAGCACATGGGCATGATGACATTCGCCTTCGGCATGGGCGGGCCCATCGCCACCTACGCCGGGCTGCTGCACATGACGGTGCACTCGCTCATCAAGTCGGCCATCTTCTTTGCCGTCGGCCACGCCACGCAGAAGGCGGGCACGCAGATGATGGATGGCATACGCGGGCTGATGAAGGTCAGCCCCACGGTGGGCTGGGGGCTGATGCTGGGGGCGCTGGCCATCCTGGGCATGCCGCCTTTCGGGGTCTTCGCCAGTGAATTCCTCATCGTCACCACTGCGATGCGCGACCACCCCTGGGCCACCCCCTTCCTGCTGCTGGCGCTGGGCGTGGCTTTTGCGTCGGTCTTCGCACGCGTGCAGCCGATGGTCTTCGGCGAGACCAACGTCAAGCCGCTGGCCCACCCGCCGGCGCTGCTGCCGGTGTTTGCACACCTGGCGCTGGGGCTGATGCTGGGTCTGTACATCCCGCCCTACCTCGACGCGTGGTACCGCCAGGCCGCGGCGATGCTGGTCAACTGACGCCATGGACGCACCGCGCCTGTTGCGTACCCTGGGGTTGACGACGCTGCAGCGCCTGCCTGCGCCGCTGCCGGTGTGGCACGCGCGCACCGATGCGCTGGGGTGGGCCCACGTCGCGCGCTCGCTGGCCGACGCCGGCGGCCCGAGGCCGCCGCGGCTGGTGTCGTTGTGGGGTGTCGACCGCCGTGCCGGCGGCGACGGCCACGTCGCTTGCGTGACCTATGCGCTCGCCGAAGGCCTGCTGTGGCTGGAACTGCAGGTGCATGCCGACGTGCCTTCGTTTCCCGACCTCGCGCACCACTTCCCCGCGGCGGCACGCATGCAGCGCGCGATGGCCGACCTCTCCGGCCTGCGCGCCCACGGTGACGCCGACCACCGCCCCTGGCTGCAACACGGCCTGTGGGCCGGCGCGCCGCCGCTGCAGCAGGGCGCCGCGCCGGTGCCCACCGGCACGCTGCCGGCCGACTACCCCTTCGTGCGTGTCGAGGGCGAGGGCGTGCACGAGATCGCCGTGGGCCCGGTGCACGCCGGCATCATCGAGCCGGGGCACTTCCGCTTCTCGGTGGTAGGCGAAAAGGTGCTGCGGCTGGAGCAGCACCTGGGCTACGTGCACAAGGGCATCGAACGCCGCTTCACCGAACTGTCGCCGCTGCAGGCGCACCGGCTGGCCGGGCGGGTGTCGGGCGACAGCACCGTGGCCTACGCCTGGGCCTACTGCATGGCGCTGGAATCTTGCTGGGGCGTGAACGTCCCCGCGCGTGCGCTGGCGCTGCGCGCACTGATGCTGGAACGCGAGCGTGTGGCCAATCACCTGGGCGACCTGGGTGCCCTGGGCAACGACGCTGCACTGGCCTTCGGCCTGACGCAGTTCTCGCGGTTGCGCGAGGACTGGCAGCGCCTGTCGGGGCAGACCTTGGGCCACCGCTTCATGATGGACGCCGTGGTGCCAGGCGGCGTCGCGGTCGACTTGTCGCCGCCGCAGTGCGACGAACTGCGCCTGCAATGCGACGCGGTCGAGGTCGACGTGAGGCGGCTGCGCCAGGTCTACGACGAACACGCCGGCCTGCAGGACCGTTTCATGACCACCGGGCGCGTCAGCCCCGAACTCGCCGCGCAACTGGGCCTGGCCGGGCTGGCCGGCCGCGCCAGCGGTCAGGCCTTCGACCTGCGCAGCGACCAGCCCTGGGCACCTTACGACACGCTGCAGGTGCAAAAGGCCGGCAGCGACATCGGCGACGTGGCCGCACGCGTGGCCGTGCGCTTCGACGAGGTCTTCGAATCGCTGCGGCTCATCCGCCAGCTTTGCGACGGTCTGCCGCCAGGCCCAGCGCGCACCGAGCCGCTGCCTCCAGGTCGCGGCGCCATCGGCGCGGGCTGGGTCGAAGGCTGGCGCGGCGAGGTGCTGGTCGCGCTGGAGACCACGGCCGACGGCTGCATCCTGCGCTGCCACGCGCACGACCCTTCGTGGCAGAACTGGCCGGTGCTGGAACACGCCATCATGGGCAACATCGTTCCCGACTTCCCGCTCATCAACAAGTCCTTCAACCTCAGCTATTCGGGGCACGATCTCTAGATGTGGCACGTCCTGCGCCAACTCGTCCGCACCGGCATCGTCACCGAGCCGCCGCCGCAAGCCGCCGCAGCAGACGCCGCCGGAGACGTCGCGGGAGAGGCCGCGGTGGCCGCCCGCATCCAGGTCGACATCCTCGACATCCTGGGCCAGGCGCTGGCCATCCGCCAGGTCGACGCGGGTTCGTGCAACGGCTGCGAGCTCGAGATCCACGCGCTGAACAACCCCTACTACAACCTCGAAGGGCTGGGCATCCGGTTCGTCGCCAGCCCGCGCCATGCCGACCTGCTGCTCGTCACCGGGCCGGTGTCGCGCCACATGGCAGAGGCGTTGCGCCGCACCTACGAGGCCACGCCGGAACCCCGGCTGGTGGTGGCGGTAGGCGACTGCGGCCGTGACGGCGGCATCTTCGGCGAGAGTTACGCCAGCTGCGGCCGCGTGGCCAACGTGATCCCGGTCGATGCCGTCGTTCCCGGCTGCCCGCCGCCGCCGCTGGACATCCTGCGCGGCATCCTGGCCGTGGTGCGCCACCGGCAGTTGCGGCCGGCGCGTCGATGAGGTGCGACCGCAGCGGGCGTTGATCCAGGGCAAGGCCACGCCAGCGTGGCTGCCTACACTGCGGGCAATGCGCCGCCTGCTCATGTTCTGCCTGCTGGTGATGCTGCCGTTCCAGGGCGCCTGGTCGGCGGTGAGCGGCATTGCAGCGCTCGACGCGCCTTGTGCGACGTCGCAGCAAGCCTCGCTGCACGGTGGCCATGCTGGCGACGGCGATGCGGCGGCCGACGCACCGGGGGCCATGATCGATTGCGACGGCTTCATGCCCGCCGAAGCCTGCGACGGCAGCTGCAGCAACTGCCACGGTCACGTGCTGGTGGCCATGATCAGCCTGCCGGTCGCTCTGGGCGACACGGGCACCGGTGATGTTGTGCTCACGTGCAACGTCGGTGGCGCGCCAGACCACATTCCCGAGCATCCGCTCAGGCCACCGCTGTCCAGCCGGGCCTGAAGCGCCCGTCCGCGCCACCCATCGGCGCGCGATGCGGCTACAGCGTCCGTCGGGGCGTTCCGGTAACGGCTTGCGCTCGAGCGCCCGCGCCCCATCCGACGCTGCCCCGTCCACCCCATCCGGCGGCCCGCATGCCGTGGCCGCAAGCAGGAGAATCTTCATGAGCCGCAAGTCCCAGAGAAACCAGCCCGCCGCACCGCGCACGGTGCCCAACCCGCCACCCGCCGCCCTTGCCGCGGCACCAGGGCAGGGCGGGCAGGCCAGCCGGCGTGGCCTGCTCATCGCAGCCGGGGCTGCCGTCGTGGCGGCGGCGGGCGCCGGTGGCTACTTCGCCTTCGGTGGCCGCAGCGCGCCAGCGACGCGGCCCGAACTGCTCAGCGCCGACGCGCCGACGATGGGCCCGGCCACGGCCAAGGTGCACATCGTCGAGTTCCTCGACCCGGCCTGCGAGACCTGTGCCGTGTTCTACCCGCTGGTCAAGCGCATCGTGGCCGACAACCCCGACAAGATCCGGCTGTCGGTGCGGCACGTGCCTTTCCATCGCGGCTCAGAGGACGTGGTGCGCATGCTCGAGGCCAGCCGCAAGCAGGACCGCTACTGGCCCGCGCTCGAGGCCTTGCTGGCGTCGCAGAACTTCTGGGCGCCGAACCACACCGCACAGCCGGCGCTGGCACTGCAGGCCATCTCCGGCGTCGACGTCGGCCTGGACCTCGTTCGCCTGGCGGCCGACATGCGCGAGCCTGAAGTCGACCGACGCATCGCGCAGGACGGCCGTGACGCCGCGGCCCTGCAAGTGACGAAGACGCCGGAGTACTTCGTCAATGGCAGGCAGATGGCCAGCTTCGGCCGGCAACAACTGCAGGCGCTGATCAACGACGCGCTGCAGCGTGCCTACTGATGCATGCGAAACCTTCCACGCCGTCGACAGGGGCGTCTGCACCCCCGGCCACCGCGCCCTATCGGATGTCCGTGATGAACAAGTTCCTCAGTTCCACCAGCGCAACCTGGGCGCTGTGCGCACTGCTGCTGGGCCTGCTGCTCGGCGTGGCCCCGCCAGCGGCTGCCGCCGCAGACACGGCGCTTGCGCCGACCGCGGCGGCCTCGGCCGCCGAGGCCTCGCGCACCCTCGTCGAAGTCTTCGTTCGCGAAGGCTGCCCGCACTGCGCCAAGGCCGAGGTCTTTCTCGAAGCGCTGGGCAAAGAGCGGCCCGAGTTGCGCATCGTCATCCGCGATGTCTCCAAGGAGCCGGCGGCGATGCAGCGGCTGCAGGACATCGCGCGCGAGCACGGTGGCGCGGCGGTCGTGCCGGCCTTCTTCGTTGGTGGGCAGCTCATTCTCGGTTTTTCGCCAGAGGCCTCGACCGACAAGCTCGTGCTGGGCGCCTTGCGGGGCGTCAAGCCGCCTGCTGGCGCTGCGTCGGCCGCAGGGTCGAGCTGTGCCGCGCAGGAAGACTCGACCTGCAAGGCCGAGGTGCCACCCGATGCGGCGGACGACGGCGGCTTCGAGGTCTCGATGTTCGGCAAGACCCTCTCGCTCGACGACGTCGGCCTGCCGGCCTTCACCATCGCCATGGGCCTGCTCGACGGCCTGAACCCGTGTTCGATGTGGGTGCTGATCCTGATGATCTCGCTGCTGGCGACGCTGAACGACCGCAAGCGCATGCTGATCATCGCCGGCACCTTCGTGCTCGTCGAAGGCGTGGCTTACTTCGTCTTCATGACGGCGTGGCTGAACCTCTTCCTGCTCATCGGCCTGTCGCGCGCCTCGCAGCTGGTCATCGCGGCCATTGCCATCGCGGCCGGGCTGATCAACATGAAGGACTTCGTGATGCCGGGCCGGGGGCCGTCGCTGTCGATTTCCGACAAGTCCAAGCCCGGCATCTACGCCCGCATGCGCGACATCCTGCGTGCCAAGAGCCTGCCGGCGGCCATCGCCGGTGTCATCGTGCTCGGGCTGATGGTGCAGGTGGTCGAGTTCCTGTGCACCTCGGGTTTCCCGGCGCTGTTCACGCGCATCCTCACGCTGCGCCAGCTCGACACCGCCAGCTACTACGGCTACCTGCTGCTCTACAACCTGGCCTACATGTTCGACGACGTCGTCGTGCTGGCCATCGGCGTCACCACGCTGTCGCACCGGCGGCTGCAGGACAAGGAAGGGCGCTGGCTGAAGCTGATCAGCGGCCTGGTGATGGTGGGCCTGGGCGTCTACCTGATCGTGGCCGCCTGAGCGGGCGTCAGATGGGCAGACGGCCCGCGCAGGCGGGCCGTCTGTCATCACCGGTAGGCGTTTACTCGGCCTTGATGTTGTTGTCGCGGATCACCTTGCCGTAGCGCGCGAGCTGGTCACGCGTCAGCGCCAGCAGCTGCTCGGGTGTGTTGCCGTCGGGCACGAGGCCCAGCGCGTTGAAGCGTTCCTTGATCTCGGGGTCGGCCAGTGCCTTGACCACTTCGCGGTTCAGGCGGTCGACGATGTCCCTGGGCGTGCCCTTGGGCGCCGTCAGCGCAAACCAGGTGCTGTAGTTGAAGCCGGGCGCGATGCCCACTTCCTCGAAGGTCGGCACGGTGGGGTATTCGGGGTGGCGCTTCTGCGCCGTGACGCCGATCAGCCGCAGCTTGCCGGCCTTCACCAGCGAGGCCACCGTCGCGATGCCCTGGAAGGTGACATTGACCTGGCCACCGGCCACGTCCAGCGCCGCCTGGCTGGCGCCGCGGTAGGGCACGTGGCGCAGCTCGATGCCGGTGTGTGCCGCGAACATCGCGCCGCCCAGGTGCTGCGGGCTGCCGTTGCCGCCCGAGGCGTAGGTGATGTTGCCCGGCGACGCCTTGGCGGCCTTCACCAGGTCGGCGATGGTCTTGTAGGGCGAATCCGTCGGCACCGCCGCGCTGAACTCGATGATGGCCACGCGCGAGATGTAGGCGAAGTCGGTCAGCGGGTCGAACGGTGTGTTCGGGTTCAGGTTCGGCACCATCGTGATGACGCTGTCGTTGAAGCCGCCGATGGTGTAGCCGTCGGGTGCCGACTTGGCCAGCTTGTCGGCGCCGATGATGCCGGCCGCGCCGGTGATGTTCTCGACCACGATGGTCTGGCCCATGTTCACCGACATCCTCTGCGCCAGCAGCCGCGCCGCGACGTCGACGGCGCTGCCGGCGGCCAGCGGCACGACCATGCGGATGGGCTTGTTCGGGTAGCCGGCCTGGGCGTGTGCCTGGGCGGCGACACCCAGCGCGGTGCAGGCGGCCTGGCCGAGCACGGCGCGGCGCAGGCTGCGATGGGGGTGGATGGTCTTCATGGGGTCTCCTGAGGGTGTTGGCGGACGGGGGCGGGAACGGGTTTCAGACGGTGAGGCCGAGCACACGGATGGCGTTTTCACCGAGGATGTCGATGCGGTCTTCGTCGCTGAGTTCGGGGGTGCCCATGACGTGGCCGACCGGGTCGTCCTCCCACGGAATGGGGTGGTCGGTGCCGATCATGATCTGGCCCGCACCCACCTCGGCGGCCAGGTGGCGCAGCGCCTCGCCGGTGAAGACGAGTGAATCGAAGTAGATCTGGCGGATGTACTCGGTGGGCTTCTTCTTCAGCTGGATGGCCGGGTTGCAGTTCTGCGGCGACACGAAGCAGCTGCGGTCCATGCGCGGCGCATACGAACCCAGGAAGCCGCCGCCATGCGCGCCCAGCACCTTCAGTTCCGGAAACTTGTCGAAGACACCTTCGAAGATCAGCTTCTGCAGCGCGATGGTGGTGTCCAGCGGGTTGCCGATGACGTTCGACAGCCAGCCGTTGCCCTTGAAGCGCGCCGCCAGCTCGGGTGTGCTCTGCGGGTGGATGAAGAGCATCACGCCCAGTTCCTGCGCCTTGGCCAGCACCGGGTGGTAACGCGGGTGGGCGAAGTCGTCGCCGGCCACGCTGCCACCGATGGCCGCACCCTTCAGGCCCAGCTTCTTCACCGCCTCGTCCAGCTGCTGCACCGCCAGTTCGGGGTCCTGCATCGTCAGCGACGCGAAGGCCGCGAAGCGCCTGGGCTGCAGCGCGCACAGCTCGGCCAGGCTCTCGTTGTGGATGCGGCAGATGACCGCGGCGGTGTCGCGGTCCTGCTTGTACCAGTAGGGATTGATGCTGAGCACCTGGAGGTCGATGCCCATGCGGTCCATCGCGGCCAGGCGCTCGTCGATCTGGATGAAGTGCTCGGGCACACCCTTCACCGGTGGCAGCACGGCCTTGGCGTCTGCACCCATGAGGTCGAGCGCCTTCTGGAAGTAGCAGTGCGCGTGCACGTCGACCGTGCGGGCGCGCCGACCCTTGAGGATGACGGGTGGGCGGCGGGCGGGCGCTGCGGTGCCGCCGCCTTCGGGCATCACTTGCGAAAGCGCGCAGCCGCAGAAGCGCAGCCCGCCGAGGCGGTGGCCGCCGTGGGCCGGGGGAAACAACCAGTTCAATGCCATGCGGATCGGTCCAGTGCAGACGGTGAGTGCTGACGGTGAGGTTCGGCGGCCGTGCTTCAGGCGGCAGGCGCGGCGAGCTCGGCCGCGCGTTGGATCGCGCGCACCATGCGCTGCTGCGCGCCGCAGCGGCACAGGTGTTTGTCCAGGGCCCGCACGATGTCTTCGCGGCTGGGCCTCGGCTGGCGCGCCAGCAGCGCGGCGGCAGAGGTGACGATGCCGGCCACGCAGTAGCCGCATTGCGCGGCACGCTCGTGCAGGAAGGCGGTCTGCAACGCGTGCGGTGCTTCTGGCGTGCCCAGCCCTTCGAGCGTGGTGACCTGGTGCCCCTGCACGGCCCACAGCGGCAGGTTGCACGCCGTCTGCGGCTGCCCGTCGACGAGCACCATGCAGGCGCCGCATTCACCCTGGCCGCAACCGAACTTGGGGCCGTTCAGGCCGAGTTCGTCGCGCAGCACCGACAGCAGATTGCGCTTGCCGTCGATGTCCAGGTTGCAGGGCTGGCCGTTGATCTCGAACATGGGTTCTCGTCGTCTCGGGTTCAGTGGTCGCCGTCGCCGGCGTGGACGGCGCGCAGCAGGTTGTCGGCGCTCAGCGGCAGCTGGCGCACGCGCACGCCCAGCGCCTCGTACACGGCATTGCCCAGCGCGGCGGCCACCGGGCCCTGCGCGGCTTCGCCGGCGCCGAGTGGCGGCTCGTCGGGGCGGTCGATGACGTGCACCACCACCTCGGGCACTTCGGCGAAACGCAGCACGGGGTAGCCGGGCCAGTCGGTGCTGGTGACGCCCTGGTCGTCGAAGCGCACCTGCTCCTTCAGCGTCCAGCTCACGCTCTGGACGGCGCCGCCTTCGATCTGGTTGATGACACCGTCGAGGTCGACCACCATGCCCACGTCGACGGCCAGGTCGAGGTTCAGCACCCGCACGTCCTGGCCCACCTGCACCCGCGCCAGCACCGCGCACCAGGCGCCGGTGTTCTTGTAGCGTGCCCAGGCCAGGCCGTGGCCTGTGCCTGCGGACTCTTCGGCCTCATCGGCCCGGCGCTTCCACCAGGTCGACCGTGCCACCACTTCGTCCAGCACGGCCAGGGCACGCGGGTCCTGCAGATGACGGCGGCGGAAGTCCAGCGGGTGTTCGCCGCGAGCGTGTGCGATCTCGTCGACGAAGGACTCGATGGCGAACACGTTGGCGTAGGCGCCCAGGGCGCGCATCGCCGACGTGCGCAGCGGCATCACCTTCAGTCGGTGGTTGATGACCAACAGATTCGGCACTTCGTAGGCCGGCACGGCGTTGCGGTCGGCGCCGCCGCCGGCGGCCAGCGGCGGGTTGATCGCCAGCGGCAGCGCCACGCCGCCGGCACGTTGGCTGGCGGCCAGCAGCGCGGGTGTGGTGGCCCGTCCGGGGCGCGAGCTGTAGCCGTTGGCCCAGAGTTCGTGCTGCCAGTGCGTGAGCTGGCCGCCGTCGTCGAGCCGCGCGCGCAGTTCGACCCGATGCGCGGCACCCAGCGGGCTGTGCGCCAGTTCGTCGGCGCGGCTCCACAGCACCCGCACCGGCTGGCCGGGGCAGGCCAGCGCCATCAGCACGGCATCGCAGGCCACGTCGTCGGCGCCGTTGTGGCCGTAGCAGCCCGCGCCTTCGACGTGGTGAACGCTGATGTCCTGCTTGCGCACCGGCGGCAGGCGGTCGGCCAGGGCCAGCACCAGGTCGTCGCGCAGGTTGTGGATGCCCTGGCTGTGCGTCCAGACCTCGAGCCTCTGGCCGTCCCAGCGCGCCACGGCGCAGGAGGGGCCGATCGAGGCGTGCGCCAGGTAGGGCTTGAAGTACCCGGCGCGGTGCTGTTCGCCGTCGGCGGGCCAGGTGTTGTCGCCACGCTCGGCGGGCAAGGTGGTGATGTGCTCGGCACTGCGCAGGAAGGCGGGCAGCTTGTGTTCGTCGGGCAGCGGCGGCCCGGGGGTCCAGGCCAGCGTGGCTTGCAGGCGCTCGGCTGCAGCCTCGGCAACGTGTTCGGTGGCGGCGACCACGGCGACGAAACTGCCGTCGGCCCAGGCCTTCACACCGGCAGGCACCGCGGACGCCAGGCTGTCCGGCGGTGTCGCCAGCCGCGCCAGCAGCGTCGGCGCGCGCAGCACGCGCCCGTGTTGCATGCCGGGCAGCTTCAGGTCGTGGATGTAGCGTGGGCGGCCGAAGAGCTTGTCGTCGAGATCGACACGGGGCGTGTCGGCGCGGCCCAGCAGGGTGCGCTGCGACGCTGCCTTGGGTGCAAACAGGGCGGGGTACTCGATGTCGAGGTCGGCGTCGCCGAGCAGCGTGCCGTAGTCGCCCAGGTGTTCGCCCTGCGGGCCGAAGAACCGGCCCGCGCGCACTGCTATGCGCTCCACCTGCAAACCAGTGCGGTCTGCCGCACGGCGCAGCGCCATGCCGCGCACCTCGGCGCAGGCGTGGCGCAGCGCACCGCCGCTGTCCTGCACCGACAGGCTGCCCGAGGTCATGCCTTCGTCGGGCCCGCAGGCCGTCGTCGCGCTGTGCAGCCGCACCGCCTGCAGCGGCACGTCCAGCTCTTCGGCGACGATCAACCGCAACGCGGTCAGGATGCCCTGGCCCAGCTCGACCTTGCCGGTGTACACCTGCACCACGCCGGGTTCGGCGAGGCTCAGCCACTGCCCCAGGCGCCGGTTGCTGTGCAGGCTGCCGGGCAGTTGCGGCTGGCCGTTGTTGCGGTCGATGACGAAGCCGCGCACGGCTGGCACAGGGGCGGGCAGGGTGGCGGACATGGCGGCTCGGGGGGCGAACGGTTCAGGGGCGCGTCGCGGTGGGCGTCGGCGTGACCATGCCTTCGGCCTGCAGCGCACCGACGGCGCCGAACAGCGCGCGCAGCGCGGGGGCTTCGATGTGGCGGGTTATGAAGACGATGCGCGAGCCCTGGTCGTCGCTGGGCCAGCGGTCCAGTGTCACCGGCGGGTGGAAGACATGGCCCACACCCTGCACCACCACCGGTTGGCCGTCGACGTTGACGATGCCCTTCACGCGCAGCAGATCCTTGCCGCGCAGTGCGATCACCATCTCCATCGCCGAAGAAAACGCGGCCCAGGTGAAGGGCGCGTCGAAGCGCAGCGACAGCGTCTTCACCGCAGGGTCGTGCCGCGCCGGCAGGCGCTGCGCCAGGTAGGCGTCGGCCGGACCCGATGCGGCGTCGGGCGCCGTCTTCAGCTCGCCCAGGAAGTGCAGCGTGCCGGCATCGGCGCGTGCGCTGGCCAGGCCGATGCCTATCAGCTCCTTCGGGTGCAACTCGCCCATCGCACAGCGCCGCGGTTCGGCCTGCGCGTTGATCACGCGCACCGCGGCCTGCAACTGCGCCAGGCCGGCTTCGTCGGCAAGGTCGCACTTGGTGATGAAGATGCGGTCGGCCAGCGCGATCTGTCGCTCGGCCTCGGGCGAGGCCTCCAGCTGCTGCAGCGCGTTGACGGCGTCGACCAGCGTCACCACGCCGTCCAGCCGGTACTGCGCACCCAGCATGCCGTCGGTCGACAGTGTCTGGATCACCGGCGCCGGGTCGGCCAGCCCCGTGGTCTCGATGAAGACGCGGTCGAAGTCGGGGATCAGCCCTGCGCGGCGCTCGCCGAAAAGTTCACGCAGCGTCTCCTGCAGGTCGGTGCGCACGCTGCAGCACAGGCAGCCGTTGGCCAGCAGGCTGACGTTCTCTGACGACATCTTGACGAGGTCGTTGTCGATGCCGACTTCGCCGATCTCGTTGATGACCACCGCCACGCGGTCCATGTCCGGGTGGCGCAGCAGACGGCCGATCAGCGTCGTCTTGCCGGCGCCGAGGAAACCCGTGATCAGCGTGACCGGGATCTTGCCGGCGAGCGGGTCGCGCTGAGGATCGCGCTCAGACATTCATCTCTAGGATGTAGAGGCCGCCCGAGAAACGGTCGACCGTGTAGACGGTGCGCTTCTCGTCGACGTAGACGTCGTTGAGCTGCACGGCACCACGCGGCGACAGTGCCGGCGTCGCCGGCACGTAGTAGGCGACCTCCTCGACCTGGTAGGGGTTGGTGGTGTCGTAGACGCGCACGCCGGCGTTGAAGAAGGTGCCGATGAAGAGCGTGTCCGACTGGAAGGAGCAGGGCACCGGCAGGTTCTCGTGCAGGTTGTGCGCGCCGAAACGGCCGCCGCGCTTGGCGAAGGTGTCGTAGGGCGGCGCGGGGAAGGTGGCGATGGGCACCGGGTTGGCGTCGGACCGTGCATCGACCACCCACACCAGCTTGGGCCAGTCGGCGCCGTCGTCCTTCACGCACTCGTCGCTGACGATCCACAACCCGCGCTCGAACAGCGGCAGCACGGTGTGCGTGAAGCCGTTGAAGGGCGGTGAGTGGTTCCACTGCGAGGCGACCTTGATGTCGGACGGGTTCGAGATGTCCAGCACCACCGCGCCGCCGTCGATGTAGCCGACGTAGGCGCGGTCGGGCCGCTGCGGAAAGACGTTGGTGTTGTGGGCGCGGAAACCCGTGTCGAAGATGCCTGGCAGGCGCTTCGGCGGCGGTGCGGTGTCGCCGACGCGCGTGCCCGGGTACCACCAGCGGCCGGTCTCGCGCGGGTTCGTCGGGTCGGAGATGTCGACGATGCGGTAGATCTGGTCGTCCTTGGGGTCGTGAGGCTGGAAGTCGGGCGCACCCGAGGCCATGTGCACCGTCTTGCCGTCGACGAACCACACCGCGTGCACGCCACGCGACCAGGGGCCCGAGCAGTCGAAGTGCGAGATGAGTCTCGGCTCTTCGGGCTTGCTGATGTCGTAGATGTTGATGCCTGCCGGCTTGGCGCCGAGCTCCTTGACCTGGTTGGCCACCACCATCAGGTTGCCCACGACGTCCAGCGAGTTCGAGCGCATCTTCATGTGCGGCAGTTCGGTCTGCACGATGACACGCGGGTTGCGTGGGTCGCTGACGTCGACGCCGGTGAAGTTCTTTGGCGCCGACTCGTGCGCCATCCACAGGATGCGGCGGCCGTCGTCGGCGATCTGCATCGCGATGCCTTCGCCCATGCCGCCGAAGCCCTGCAGCTCGTTGTGCGACAGCAGCTTCATGTTGTGCGCCATCGGCTGGTCGGCGCGGGCGCGTGGGGCTTGCAGTACGGAAGTCATCGACAGTAAGTCCTGGTGCGGTTGTCAGCGATAGGGCACAGCTCAGAGATCAAGCTTCCCGACACGGAACCGGCTTTGCCGGGCCGTTGGCGGACGGCGCCCCCTGGGGGGGGTGGCGAGCGCTAGCGAGCTTGGGGGCCTCTTCAGTCGAGCTTGATGGCGTTGTCCTTCAGCACCTTGGCGTAGCGCGCGGACTCCTGCGTCACGTAGGTCGCGAAGTCGGCCGGGCTCATGCCCGAAGGCTCGGCGCCCTCCTTGGCGAAACGCTCGATGGTGTCGGCGGCCTTCAGGGCCTTCACCGTTTCCTGGTACAGCCTGTCGACCACAGGCTGCGGTGTGGCCGCGGGCACGAAGAAACCGAACCACGACACGATGGCCAGGCCGTCGAGGCCCGATTCGATCAGCGTGGGCACGTCAGGCACGGCCGGCGAGCGTTTGCCCGAGGTCACGGCCAGCGCCTTCAGGCGCCCGGCCTTGACCTGCGGCAGCACGGCCACCATGGGCGCGAACATGACCTGGATCTGCCCCGCGATGAGGTCGTTGACGGCCGGGCCCGCACCCTTGTAGGGCACGTGCGTCAGCTTGACGCCGGCGGCGGTCTTGAACATCTCGCCGGCCAGGTGGCTCGGCGCGCCGTTGCCGGCCGAGCCGAAGTTCAGCAGTTCAGGCTTCGCCCTGGCCAGCGCGATGAGTTCCTTCACCGTGTTTGCAGGCACGCTGGGGTGCACCACCAGCATGTTGGGCACTTCGGCCACCAGCGTCACCGCGCGCAGGTCGCGCAGCGTGTCGTAGGGCAGCTTGGCGTAGAGGTGCGGCGCGATGGCCATGCTGGTGGACTGCCCCAGCAGCAGTGTGTAGCCGTCGGCCGGCGACTTGGCCGTGAGGTCGGCGGCGATGGTGCCCGAGGCGCCGGCGCGGTTGTCGACCACGAAGCTCTGGCCTGTCTGTTCCTGCAGCCGGGTGCTGACGATGCGCGCCAGAAAGTCGGCGCCGCCGCCCGGTGCAGCCGGCACGATCAGGCGCACGGCCTTGTTCGGGTAGGCGCCGGTCTGCGCAGCGGCGGCCAGGGGCAGCAGCGGCAGCGCGATGGCGCAGGCCCAGGCGCGAACGATGGTCTTGGCGAATTTCATGGGCGGGTCTCCGTTGGGTTTTTCTGGGTGGCTTGCGGTCAGCGTGCGTGCTCGGCCGACACCGGGCGTGTCTCGCCGGTTTCGGTGAGCGTGCGCGTGGCCTGGGTGGAGGCGTAGATCCACAGGATCTTCATCGGCTGGCTGTCCGACAGGTTGCGGAAGCGGTGCGGCACGTTGGGGGGGATCCAGGTCGTGTCGAAGGCCTTCACAGGGTAGGCCTGGCCACCGATGTCGAGCATGGCCTCGCCTTCCAGCAGCACCACGCTCTCTTCGCAGTTGTGGCTGTGGAAGGGGATGGCCACGCCTGGCGCAAATTCGGTGATGCCGTTGATGAAGCCCTGGGCGCCGATGGCCGGCGACACCAGCGGCGTGGTGCGCGCGCCGCCGCCCCGGTCGTAGCTCTTGAGTTCAGCGGGGCGCAGCACCTGCGGCTGCAGTGCGGTGGTGGTGGTCATCGTGGCGTCTCCGGCAAAGAGGTGAGGGTTCAGCGGGACGGGCCCGTCCAGACGGTCTTGATGTTCGTGAATTCGCGCAAGCCCTGAACGCCGAGTTCGCGACCATAGCCTGACTGCTTGACGCCGCCGAAGGGCAGGCGCGGGTCGGAAGCGACGATGGCGTTGACGAACACGGCGCCGGCGTCGATCTGGCGCGACAGCACGCGCGCACGTTCAGCATCGCCCGTCCACAGTGCCGCGCCGAGACCGAACTCGGTGCCGTTGGCCACGGCCACGGCGTCCTCGGCGCTGGCCACGCGGATGATGGCCGCCGCCGGGCCGAAGGTCTCTTCGCGTGCCGCCGTCATGTGCGGCCTGACATGGTCGAGCACGGTCGGCGCGTAGAAGCAGCCCGGCCCGTCGAGCGGCTTGCCGCCGACACGCAGCTTCGCGCCCTGCGCCACCGTGGCCTGCACCTGGGCATGCAGTTCGTCGCGCAGGTTGGCGCGCGCCATCGGGCCGATCTGCGTGGCGGCCGCCATCGGGTCGCCCACCACCAGCTTGCTGGCGAGTTCGCTGAACAGGTCGGCGAAGCCATCGGCCACGCTGTGTTCGACGATGAAACGCTTGGCCGAGATGCAACTCTGCCCGGTGTTCTGGAAACGTGCCTTCAGCGCGGCCTGCGCGGCGGCCGGGATGTCGGCATCGGCGAGCACGATGAAGGGGTCGGAGCCGCCGAGTTCCAGCACCTGCTTCTTCATCGCGTGGCCTGCGGCTGCGGCGATGGCGCGTCCGGCCGGCGTCGAGCCGGTGAAGGTGACGCAGTTGATGCGCCCGTCCTCGATCAAGCCGCGCACGGCGGGGGACTCGACCAGCAGCGTGGCGAACAGGCCTGCAGGCGCGCCAGCTTCCTCGAACAGCGCGTCCAGCGCCAGCGCGCACTGCGGCACGTTGCTGGCGTGTTTCAGCACCACCGCGTTGCCGGCCGCGAGCGCCGGCGCGATGGCGCGGATGGCCTGCCAGAAGGGGTAGTTCCAGGGCATCACCGCCAGCAGCACGCCCAGCGGGTCGTAGACGACCCGGCTGTCGCTCGCGGCGCTGGCCACGGGTTCGTCGTTGAGGAAGGCCGCGGCGTGTTCGGCGTAGAAGTCGCAGGTCATCGCGCACTTCTGAATCTCACCGCGCGCCTCTGACAGCGGCTTGCCCATCTCCAGCGTGATGAGCGTCGCGTAGCGCTCGGCGTTCTTGCGCAGCACACGCGCCACGGCCAGCAGCAGCGGCGTGCGTTCGGTCACCGGCCGCTGGCGCCAGGCGCGTTGGGCGTTCACGGCCGCGGTGAGCCGGCGGTCGACGGTGAAGGCGTCGTGAGCGTCGAAACTGGCCAGGGTTTCGCCGCTGGCCGGGTTGATGGAACGGATCATCTTCTCTTTCGTCGTGTGGCCGGGCTTGGGACGGTGCTCAAAGCAACGGTGCCAGGCCGAGTTCGGCTGACAGGGCTGCCAGGTCGGCAATGACGCCAGCCGAGATCGGGATGCCTTCGGCGCCGTACCGCAGGCGCCGCTGGTGGCTTTGTTCCCCCGGCAGCCAGATGCGCTTGACGCCGTCCAGCCGTTCGCTGTTGCGGATGTCGCGCACCAGCGTGTCGACCCGGGCCTTGAAGGCGGCCGGCTCGCCGAAGGCCTTCAGGTCGATGACCAGGATGGCCTGCCCGGTGTTGGTCTTGCTGAGGTGGTCCCTGTTGAAGTCGACCACCTCGCGCCCCATCGCCGCGCCCTGCAGCGTGCCGGCCAGCAGGCCGACGATGAGCGCGAGGCCGTAACCCTTGTGGCCGCCGATGGGCAGCAGGAAACCTTCGTCGGCGCGCTTCGGGTCGAGCAGCGGCTGGCCCTTGCGATCGATCATCCAGCCCTCGGGCATCATCTCGCCGGCCTTGGCCTTGGCCTTGACCTTGCCGTAGGCGGCCACGGTGGTGGCCATGTCCAGCACCACCGGCGGTTCCTCGGCCGTGGGCACGCCGACCGCGATCGGGTTGGTCGACAGCAGCATCTCCATGCCGCCCCAGGGCGGCAGGTGGTTGGCGTTGCCGACCGCGAAGTACAAGCCGATCATGTCGTGGGCGATCGGCATGCGCGCGTACAGCGATGCCGGGCCGGCATGGTTGCTCGAACGCACGCCCACCCAGGCCACACCCGCCTCGCGTGCCTTCTCGATGGCCAGTTCGACGGCGCGCGAGACCACCAGGTGGCCCATGCCGTTGTCGCCGTCCAGGACCGCCATCGCGGGCTTCTCGTGCACCACGGTAATGTTCGGTCGCACGTTCAGCCCGCCGGCGCGGATGCGCTTGACGTACATCGGCAGCCGGATGACCCCGTGGCCGTCCGAGCCCTGCAGGTCGGCCTGCGCCATCAGGTGGCCGACCTTCTGCGCATCGGCCGGCGGCAGGCCCACGTGCTGCAACGTCGCGGCGATGTGGGCCTGCAGGCGTTCGAAGGGGACCAATACCTGTTTGCTATCTGTTGCCATGGGGCTCGCGGGGTCGGCACCGTTGCAGGGCCAGAAGGGTGAATGTTAGGGTTGCGGGTAGGGGCCGTCCAATGCCGATGCCGTCACTCACCATATCATCTTGCTATCGATAGAGTGCGAGTTAACCCTGATGAACCTGCGTGCCCTGCGTTACTTCGTGGCCATCGCCGACGCCGGCAGCTTCACCGCCGCGGCAGTTGCGGTGGCGATCGCTCAGCCCGCACTGACACGCCAGTTGCGCGAGCTGGAGGCCGACCTGGGTGTGCAGCTGCTGCTGCGCCTGCCCCGCGGCGTGCGGCTCACCCCCGCGGGCGTGACGCTGTACGAGTCGGCCCAGCGCATGCTGGCCGAGGCGGCGCGCGTGCGCCAGCTGCTGGCCAACCGCCAGGCCGACAGCGCCGCGGCAGTGGTGCTGGGCGCGTCGCCGACGCTGGCGCGGGTGCTGTTGCCGGGCCTGTTCGAAAGCTGCCAACGCGGTGTGGCGGGCATACAGCTGCGTGCGCGCGAGGCCTTCACGCCGGCGCTGCTGGACTGGCTGGAGCGCGGCATGGTCGACATGGCCATCGTCACCAACCCCGATGCCGGGCGGGCGCTGTCGCTGTACCCGCTGCTGGGCGAGCCCTTCGCGCTCGTCTCGCACCCCTCGCTGCACATCGACCCGGTGGTGTCGATCCGCCAGCTGGCCGCCGTGCCGCTCTTGGTGACCAGCCTGCACCGTGGCCTCGTCGAACGCCAGCTGCTGCCGCTGGGTGGGCGCCTGAACGTGCGCGCCGAGATCGATTCGGTCGACTCGATACGCGAACTGGTGCTGCACGGCCCCTGGGCCACGGTGATGCCGATCTCGGTCTTCAAGGACCCGTCGGCGGCGCGCAGCGTCGTCATCTCAGAGATCACCGGCGTGCAGCTCAACCGCCTGCTGGTGCTGGCGATGCGCATCGAGCGCAGCGACAACGCGTCGCAGCTGGCGCTCAAGGAGATCATCGAAGCCGAGTTCACACGCCTGGCGCGGCGCGGCATGTTCAGCTTCGCGGCGGCGGTCGACGTCCCGTCGGGCGCCTGACGCAGCCGCGCCCGCGCTCAGCCGCGGCGCAGCGCGACATCCAGACGGTCGACCACCTGCGACCAGTCGGCGTCGTCGCACAGGCTCTCGCGCAGCAAGCGCGCCTGGGCGGCCGACCAGAAAGGCGCGTCGGCGATGCGGACGGTACCGGCCAGTGGTGCGTGCGCGGCGATGAAACTGCGGATGGACGCCTCGTTGTCGGGCAGGCCGAGTTGGGCGAACAGTTCCGGCAGGCGGTGGAAGTCGGTGTCCATGGGGTGGGCTCCTGGGGCTGGGTGTGGCATGGGATCTGAGCCGGCTGAGGGCGCGCCACGCGAGTTGATCAAACCGCGGCCTGCAGCGAAGCCGGGTCGAGCAGGAGGAAACCCGCAAAGCGTCCGGCGTCCCTGTTCCCGTCGTCGCTGACGACGATGATTCGCTGCAAGCCGCCGACGAACGCTGGGCTCACGCCTTCGGCCTTCTCCAGGCCGCGCAGGCCAGGAGCCGTCAAGCGGCGCGCTGGCGCGCCCGGCTCGCCACTCCAGCGCCAGAGGGCGAAGTCGGCCGGCTCGCGTGATGTCGGGCCGCCGATCACCAGATACGCTCCCAGGGCGGGCACATACGACAAGCCGCGGATGCCGTGGCCGGCGAGGTCCAGTTCCTCGAGCAAGGGCGCGATCCGGGGTGGCGCGTTCGACTCGAAGACTTCGGAGGGGTTCTCGATGCAGGCGATGAGCGCTCGACCCTCGCGCAGCGGGCTGCGGAACCCGACCAGCAGTCGCTGCTGGTCGGGGCTGAACTCCAGCCCTTCGATGTTGAGCCCGCCGCCGGCTTTGACATCCCGTACCTGGGCAGCTGCCGCCAGCACGGCATGCCGGGCCACGAGAGCGTCCTTCAAGCCATCGACTGCTTTGGGATCGACGACGCGATCGCCCTCTACCCGAAACCGCACCAGCTTCTCGCGCGACTTCTTCTCGTGGCCTTCGTCATCGCGCGAGTGCGACGTGATGGCGTAGACAAATCCCGCCCGGTCGCCAGTCAGGCCTTCGAGATCGTCCAGTTTCCAGAAAGAGCTGAACAGCTGAAGCAGGCCGGCGGTCAATGCTGCGGTCTCGACCGAACCATCGGCGCCGAGGGTCACCAGGCTCAGCGGACGGGCCTTCTCGTCCTCGGCCACCAGAAAGCGGCCGTCAGGCAGCTGATGTATTGCAGACGGCTCGTAGATGCCGGTCAGGGGCCGGAAAGCGGGTGCGTCTTCGGTGCTCATCAGCACATTGTGTGCTTCGTGCCGCGCATGGCCAGTCCACGCCTTCAGCGCCGGCTTTCAGCGGCCCCCCGCATCGCCGGGTCACCCGGCGCAGACCGCACCCGCCGCCGCGCGGCTTTCGAGCAAGGCGACGAAGGCCTCCGCCGGCAGCGGCCTGCTGAAGAGGAAGCCCTGGTAGGTGTCGCAGCCCAGCGCCGCCAGGCAGGCACGCTGCGCCTCGGTCTCGACGCCTTCGGCGATCACCGTCATACCCAGGTTGTGCCCGAGTTCAACGACCGCGCGCGCGATCGCCTCGTCGGCCCGTCCGCCGGGCAGGTCGGTGACGAAGGAGCGGTCGATCTTCAATTCGTCGAGCGGGAATCGCTTGAGGTAGCCCAGCGATGAGTAGCCGGTGCCGAAGTCGTCGATGGACAGCGTGACGCCCAGGCCCTTCAGCTCGTGCATCAGCGCCAGCGCAGCCGCGACGTCGTCCATCAGCATGCTCTCGGTGAGCTCCACCACCAGCCGCTCGGGCGGCAGACCGGCGTCGAAGAGTGCCTGACGCAGCACCGCGCACAGGTTGCCGGCCAGGAACTGCGGCTTGGCGACGTTGACGGCGATGCGCAGGTCGCCCAGGCCGCGGTGCGACCAGCTGGCTGTGTCGCGGCAGGCCTGGCCCAGGACCCATTCGCCGATGCCGGTGATGAGGCCCATCTCCTCGGCCAGCGGCACGAACTCTGCCGGCGCCATGAGGCCGTGCTGTGGGTGCTGCCAGCGCACCAGCGCCTCGGCGCCGACGAGCCCGCCGTGCACCAGGTCGACCTGGGGCTGGTAATGCAGACGCAGCTCGCCGCGCCCCGCCGCGCCGCGCAGCTGGGCGCCCAGCGTCATGCGTTGCTGCGAACGCACGTTGAGCTCGGGCGAGGCGAACATCACCGAAAGCGCGCCGTGCTGGCGCGCGTGCCCGGCAGCCAGATCGGCACTCTTGCGCAGCGTCTCGGCGTCACAGCCGTCTACGGGCGCCAGGGCGACACCGATCCAGGCCGTCGGCACGACCTCGTGCACCGAGAGCGCTGCCGGAGCGGCAAGCACGCACAGCAGGCGCTTGGCGACGGCCTCCACCGCGTCGACGCTGGCCAGGCCCTCGAGCAACAGCGCGTAGTCGTCGGCGTCCAAGCGCGCCAATGGCGGCAGCGTCGGGTCGCGGGTGCACGCCTCATGCTCTGCGAAGCGGCGCAGCCGCTGCGCCACCACGCGCGCCAGCTCATCGGCGGCACGCTGGCCGAAGCTCTCGCGCAGCTGGCGGCCATCGGGCAGCTCCACGCTCACCAGCGCGACCAGGCCGCCGGCCGTGGGCATGCGCTCTAGCGCGGCATCGATGGCGCGCGTGAAGAGCCGGTCGTTCGGCAGGTCGGTCACGGGATCGTGGTGCAGCGCCCGGTCGGCGTACTGCTGGAAGGCGAGCGTGTTGCGCACCCGCAGCACGAGTTCGCTCTCGTCGACCGGTTTGGACAGGAAGTCGGTGGCCCCCAGGCGCAGTGCGCGCAGCCGCGCCTCGGAGCCGGTGGCCGCGGTGAGCACGATCACCGGGGTGTAGCGCAAGGCCTCGTCGGCGCGCATCGCCTCCAGCACCTCGAAGCCGGACATCTGCGGCATCATCAGGTCGAGCAGCACCACGCCGGGCCGCTCGCGGCGTGCCAGTGCCAGCGCGTCGCGCGGGTCGTTGCAGCCGATGAAGCGCGTATAGCCCGCATCTTCCAGGTGGGTCTCGATGAGCGCCGTCATCAGCGGCTCGTCGTCCACCATCATCACGGTCAAGTCCTGCAGCGGAGATCGGGCCGTGGTCTCGGCACCCGGCTCGGCGCGCAGCAAATCGTGCCAGACGTCGTTCATCACGGCGTGGCCTCGGCCATGGCGGTAGCAGTCGGCATGGCGCGCTCGAGGCGGCGGCCCAGGTGGTCGATCGTGGCGAGCATCGCGGCGGCGCGCGCGGCGTCGCCGGCGTGCGCCGCGTGCTCCAGTGCGCGCGCCGGCTCGAACAGGTCGTCGTAACCCATGCTGCCGCCGGAGCCCTTGAGCCAGTGAGCCAGCGCTGCCAGTTCGGTCATGTCGGAGGCGGCGAGCGCCGCATGCATGCGCGCACGGCGGGCCGTGAACTCGGCCCCGAAACTGGCCACCAGGCGCGCCAACCTCGGATGGGAGGCCAGGCGCGACACGAGCGGTGTCTCGTCGTCGACTTGTGCGGTGTCGGCCGTCACGGTCGTCACCACCGCGGGCGCTGTCGCGGGCCGCGGGGCGAATTCCACCTCCACGCCGCCCAGCCGCGAGGCCAGCTCGGCCAGCAGCGCCTCGCGGTCGATGGGCTTGGTCTGGAAACCGCTGAAGCCCGCTTCATCGAGTTCGCGCTCGAAGCCCTTCATCGCGTTGGCGGTGAGCGCCACCACCGGCAACGTGTGCCCGAGCTGGCGCAGCGTGCGCGTGGCGGTGGCGCCGTCCATCTCGGGCATCTGCATGTCCATCAACACGAGGTCGATGCCCCCGGCCTGCACCCGGTCGACGGCGAGGCGGCCGTTGGCAGCTTCCTCGACCACGAGACCCACCTCCTCCAGCAGCAGGCGCACCAGGCTGCGGTTGTTGTCGCCGTCGTCGGCGACCAGCACACGTCTGGGTGCGAAGCGCCAGTCGCGTGAGGCCAGCGGCGCTGCGGCGGCCGACTGTTCGAGCAGCGCCGCGGGCGAGACCAGCGTCGTGTCATCCACCGCGCCGGCGTCGAGCCAGAGGCTGAAGGTGGTGCCTTCGCCCGGTACGCTGGCCACCGTGATGTCGCCGCCCATGGCCCGCGCGAAGCCGCGGCTGATGGTCAGGCCGAGCCCGGTGCCGCCGAAGCGGCGCGTCGTCGAGGCCTCGGCCTGCACGAAGGGCTCGAACACCGACTCCAGCTTGTCCGGCGCGATGCCGATGCCCGAGTCGCTGACGTCGACGACGTAGCGCGCACCCGTGGCCTGGCGTTCCATGCGCAGCACCACGCGCACCGCGCCGTGCTCGGTGAACTTGATGGCGTTGCCCACCAGGTTCGTCAGCACCTGGCGCAGCCGCGCCGGGTCGGCCTCGATGGTGCCGGGCAGCGCAGCGGGCGCCTGCAGTTCGAGCACCAGGCCCTTGGCTTGCGCACGCTCGATGAGCGTCGCCACCACCTCCTGTGCCACGCGGTGCGGTGCCACCGCGACGCGCTCTGCCTCGAGCCGGCCCGACTCCACCTTCGAGAGGTCGAGGATGTCGTTGATGAGGTTCAGCAGATGCTGACCACTCGAGTGGATGATCTCCAGGTGGCGCGACGCGTCGCCGTGGTCGCGCAGTGCGGACCGGCGCAGCACGTCGGTGAAGCCGAGGATGGCGTTCATCGGCGTGCGGATCTCGTGGCTCATGCTGGCCAGGAACTGGCTCTTGGCCTGGTTGGCGGCGTCGGCCTGTTCCTTGGCTGCGCGCAGCGCCTCGCCGCGCCGCTCGAGCTCGGTCACGTCCTGGAAGCTGATGACGAGCGCCTGCAGGCCGCCGCGGTCGTCGGCGATGGGCGAGCAGTTGGCGCGCAGCGAAAAGCGCATGCCGTCGGCGCGCGCCACGTGCAGGTGGCGGTCGCGCTGCGGCGCGCCGTCGGCCAGCGCCTGCTGCCATGGCAGGTCGGCCCGCGCCAGCGGCGCCACGGCGCCGGGCTCGGTCCAGTCGAAGTCCGAAGGCGTGCGTCCGACCAGCCCCGTTGCATCCACCCCCAGCAGCGTGGCGGTGGAGCGGTTGGCCAGCACGATGCGGCCGTCCCGGTCCAGCACCAGCAAACCTTCGGTGAGCGTGTCGTAGGCGGCGCGAACGCGGGGCGGCACCGCGCGCGACGGGTCCAGTTCGCGCAGCATGCGGCCCAGGTAGAGCCAGAACCCGAAGGCGCCGGTGAGGAAGACGAAGAGCGAGACCTGCAACGCCGGCTCCTGCAGCCAGCCAACCCAGCCCTGGGCGCGCTGCGGCGTGAAGCACAGCTCCATCTGGCCCCACGGCTGTCCGTTCTGCCACAGCGGCACGCTCACGAACGTGGCACCTGAACGTTCGGGTGTCACCTCGGGCCAGCAGGCGTCGTGGCCGCCGGCCTCGATGACCAGCGTGCCGTCGGCGGCACGCACGCCCAGGGTGCGCAGCGAGGCGATGCGCTCTTTCACCAGGCCCAGTGTGTTGGCCAGCGGCTGCAGCGCCTGCGTCTCCAATCGGCCCGAGGTGGTGAGCGCCAGGGTCTCGGCGAGCGCCGCACGCTCGCGGCGCTCCAGCGCCTCGCCGTCGGGCACGAGGCCGAGCCAGGTGGCCGCCAGCACGACGGCGACGGCCAGCCCGCCGAGACCCAGCGCCATGTGGACCCGGCTGGACAGGTGTGGCAACGCGCGCAAGGGGTTCATCGGGCGTCTTCCGTCGTCTCGGGTGCGGGGTTGGGTACGACTGCTACTGCTACTGCGACTGCGGGTGCGCCTGCGACTGCGGGGGCGCCTGCGGGTGCGACTGCGGGTGCGTGTTCAGGGGCGGCTGTGGCCACGGCGGCGGACAGCCGGGTCGCAGCGCTGGTGTGGGGCGCCGGCACGCCGCGCCCGGACTTGTCGAACAGGCTCTCCACGTCGTCAGGCGCTGCCTCCTGGCCGCGTGCCGGCCGGCGTGCCGCGGCCAGCACGGGCAGCGGGTCGATCAGGCGCCAGGCCGGCAGTGACGACAACATGGAACTGACGAGCACGCCACCGCGCACCAGCCAGATGACGTAGCCGACCGAGATGCCGCCGGTGATGGCGACGCCAGAGGTGACGGCCATCCCGTGCACCTGTGCATCGGACTGAAGGTGGCGCTGCAGCTCTTCGAAGCGGCGCATCACTTCGGTTTCTGCGCCGAACCAGGCGGTGGCCGGGCTCGACACGTCGAGCATGGCCAGTTGCGCCAGCAGCGCGGGCGCCAGCAACGCGTCGGCGCGGGTGGCGGGGCTCTGCTCGGCGGGCGCCGGCGCCGGCGCTGCAACCGATGGTGCGGCAGGCGCGTCGTCGATGACGACGGCCGCGGTGAGGCTGGCCGCGCCAGGCGGGGCGACGGGAATCAGCTCCATGGTGGGCACCCTCGGCACCGGCGCGGGCACGGGCGACGCCGCGGCGGGCGCCACGGCCACCGGCGGTGGAACGGGCGCGGGCTGCGGCGCGGTCGGGGTGGGCGCCGGCGCCGGCACTGGCGCTTGGGGTGCGGGCTCGGCTGGCGCTGGTTCCGGCTGTGGCGGCGGTGGTTGCGTCGGCTCGGGGGGCGAAGGTGCAGGCGCGGGCGTAGGCGCGGGTGCAGGTGCAGGTGCAGGTGCAGGTGCAGGTGCAGGTGCAGGTGCAGGTGCAGGCTCAGGCTCAGGCTCAGGCTCAGGCTCAGGCTCAGGCTCAGGCGGAGGCGGAGGCTCAGGCTGAGGCTGAGGCGGAGGCGGCGGCGTTGGCGATGGCGTTGGCGGAGCCACCGGCTCGTCCGCCACCGAGAGGTCGAAGCTCACTGCGGTGTTGGCGCCAGCTGCATCCGTGGCGACCAGGCGCAGATTCAGCACACCGGCACTCCCGGCGCTCGGCGTGCCGTGCAGGCGGGCGGTGTCCAGGTTCAGCCACGCGGGCGCCGGGCTGCCGTCCGCGCGCTCGATTCGCAGCACCAGCGAGTCGCCCGCGTCCGCGTCCACGAACAGATCTGGTGGCAACAACATCTGCCACGCCTCGCCCACCCGGGCCGCCGGTGCGGTCAGCGTCGCCGTGGCCGCGGGGGCGTCGTTGACGTTGGCGACGGGGGCGGTGGCGGCGCTGGTAAGCGACTCCACCGTGCCCTTGCCGTCGGTCCAGTTCACGCGCACCGAGATCGTCGCGCCGACATCCGCGTCCCCGAGCGTGCAGCTCGTACCTGTCGCGCCGGCGATGGCTGCGCCGCTGCGCAGCCATTGGAACGAGAACGTGCCCAGGCCGTCGGCGTCGCCGATGGTTGCGGTGTCGACCGTCAGCACGCCGTCCTCCACCGCGCTGCCAACGACGACCGGCAGCCCCGTCGGTGCATCGTTGACGTTGGCAACGGGCGTGGTGGGGGCGCTGGTCAGCGACTCCGCCGTGCCCTGGTCGTCGGTCCAGTTCACGCGCACCGAGATCGTGGCGCCGACATCCGCGTCCCCGAGCATGAAGCTCGTACCTGTCGCGCCGGCGATGGCAGCGCCGTTGCGCAGCCATTGGAACGAGAACGTGCCCAGGCCGTCGGCGTCGCCGATGGTTGCGGTGTCGACCGTCAGCACGCCGTCCTCCACCGCGCTGCCGATGACCACCGGCAGTCCGGTCGGTGCATCGTTGACGTTGGCGACCGGCGCGGTGGCGGCGCTGGTCAGCGATTCGGCCGTGCCCTGGGCATCGGTCCAGCTTGCGCGCACCGAGATCGTCGCGCCGACATCCGCGTCGCCGAGCGTGATGCCCGTACCTGTAGCGCTGGCGATGGCAGCGCCGTTGCGCAGCCACTGGTACGAGAACGTGCCCAGGCCATCGGGGTCGCCGACGGTGCCGGTGTCGACCGTCAGCACGCCGTCCTCCACCGCGCTGCCGACGACCGCCGGCAAGCCGGTCGGTGCCTCGTTCACGTTGCTCACGGTGACGGCGATGGCCTGGACGGCCGACCGCGCGCCGTCACTGGCCAAGACCACCACGTCGTAGACGTTGTCGCCGTTTGCGTCGGTGGGAGCCTCGTGATCGGGTGCGGAAATGAAACGCAGCGTCCCGCTCGCGGCGTCGATGGCGAAGTGCGCCTGGTCGGCACCGCCGACGAGCGCGTAGCTCAGCGGCTGGCCTTCGGGGTCGGTGGCGGACACGGTGCCCACCGCAGTGGTGTTCTCGGCCACAGAGAGGGCAGCGTTGGCGCCACCGACGAGGACGGGCGCCTGGTTGACGGCACTGGTGCCGGTGCGCTGGATCGCCACCGCCACCATCGCCCAGCGGCCGCTGCCGTCGTAGGGCGCGAAGGGCTCGGTCAGCGTGACGCTGGCGGCGCCGGCCTGGTGGCTGGCAGCGCCGCCGATGTGATTGGCGTTGTTGCCCTGGCTGTCGGCCCACAAGCGCACCTGGCCACTGCCGCCGCCCCAGTTCTCCACGGACTTGGCAACGGTGATGCCGATCGCCATGTCGCCGCTGGCCGCAGCCACGGTGGCGCTGGGCGCGCCGCCGCCGCCGGTGCTGGCTACCGGGGTGCCGAAGGGTGTGGTCTGGTCGACGCCGGTGAAGCTCACCGAGCCGCCGACGATGCGGGTGGCGGCGCCGAAGTTGACCTCCACCGTGCCACTGTCGGCCACCGGGTTGACGAGGTACCAGATCTCTGCGCTGAGACTCTCGGCGACGTGGTCGCTGTCGGCCAGCCGCGTCAGCGCCTGGCCGTTGTAGGTGACGGTGTTGGCACCGGCGACGCGGTCCATGGCCAGCTGCACGACGAGCAGCCGGTCGCTGCCGCTGCCCACGTTGTGTGACCAGCTGAACGACGGGACCGGGGTCGAACTCTTGCTGCTGTTGACGCCGTCGACGGTGATGGCCAGCGTCTGGCTCCAGCTCTGCTGCAGCGCCGTGCTGAGGGCGAGCATGCTGTTGACGTCGCCGTGCGCATGTTCCAGCTGCCAGTCGCCCGCCGCGCCGCCGGTGGCGTCGATCGACGCGGCGACGTCGGCGCCGGTCAGCGCGGCCAGGTCTGCCACCAGGGCCTGGCCGTCCTCGCTGGCGGCGAGCTCGCAGCCGTAGAGCAGCAGGTCGGCGTCGCCGGCGAGCGCGTCGCGCCAGCCGGCCACCTCGGCGGCGCGCGCCATCAGCGTCTCGGCGTCCAGTCGCACGCTGCCCAGCGCCAGCGCACCGTCGCTGCCGTGCGAGAACACATGCACGGCGGCCACGTCCTGCCGGCCCGCGAGTGTGCGGGTGATGAGGGCGAGCCCGTCTTCGTCGCTGCCGAAGGCGACGATCTCGAGCGACCGGCCGGCGGCGCGCTGTGCTTCCAGATCGGCACGCAGTGCGGCCGCGTCCTGCAGGGTCTCGTCGACGAAGACGATCTCGGCGGGCGATGTGGACAACGCCACCGGCGCTTCGAGGCCGGCGTGGAGCGACAGCTCGACCCCGCCGGCCAGGGCCAGGGGTGCCAGGTCGGCCGAATGCAGCAGGCGAGGCTCGAGGGCCTCGACGACGAGCCGCAGGCTCGACATGGTCGTGCTCAGCGCGCGCCCGGCCGCGCCACGACGGCGACGGCCGCGGCCGCGCCCGCGGCGACGGCGGACACATGCGTCGGGAGCTCGGCGCGGCAGCGCAGACCAGCAGGCAGTCGATGCTGGGGGTTGGGCAGCACCAGCCTGACGCGAAAACTGTTGCTCGCCGCATCCAGCACGCGGTCGACGTGGCTCACCGTGGCCATCACCGGGGCGGTGCCGGGCAGCTCGGGCTGTATCGACAGCCGGTCGCCCGGCTTGACGCGGCCGTACTGCGCCGTCGGCACCATGAGCTCGACGCGCAGCGGGTTGATCACCGCCACCCGCACCAGCGGTTTTTCCTCGACGCGCTCGCCAGCGGTGGCGAAGCGCTCGACGACGACACCGGCAAAGGGCGCGCGTACCGTGCGCAGCGCGAGCTGGGCTTCGGCAACGCGGTGCTCCTGGTGCCAGATGTCGCGCTGGCTGGCAACCTGGTTCAACTTCTGTGCCGCCAGTTCGTGCTCGCCACGCGCCAGCTCGCTGGCCTGTTCGGAGACGAAGCCCTGCGCCACCAGGGCCTCGGCGCGCACCACCTTCTGGCGCGCCAGTGCAAGCGAGGCCTCGGCGGCGCGCACGTCGGCGTTGACGGCGGCGCGGCGCTGCGCGACACGTAAGTTGGCGAGTTCGACGTCGGCACGCATCACCACCAACGCCTGGCCGGCGCGCACGACGTCGCCGCGCTCGACATGCAGTTGCTGCACGACGCCCACCAGCTGCGAGCCGACGTCGGCGACGCGGTCGGGCTCGATCAGGCAGCCCAGCGGGCGCGGGGCGGCCACCCCGGCGGCAGTGCCGCCGGGCGTCAACGGCGCCGCGGAGGCGGCAGACGCTGCAATCACGACACTAGCGAGGGTGACCAGTGCGGCCAGCGCGCCGGCGCCGCTCATGCCGGCGGACCGGCAAAGGCGAGCCGGCGTTCCCAAGCCAGGTCCTGGCGCAGCAGGTCGCGCCGCAACGCGACGCGGCGGCCTTCCTCCCGGCGCTGACGCCAGGTGTGGGAAGCCTTCGCGAGCCAGCCGCGCAGGAAGGGAGGAAGGGATGCTTTCCATGGTGTCCTTACTTCGGCAGATGCAGCGCCCGCTTGAGCCCCCGTCGCTGCCAGGTGAGCACAGCGCCACGCTTCGACGCTGCCCGGCTCACCGCGGCGAGCGGCACGGCCAGCGAGCTGGCGGTCCAGCCGGCGTGACGGGTTGTGCTGGCAGTCGATGACATGCAGGCCGCCGGCGGCCCGCGCGGCGGCGTCGAGTTCGATATCGGTGCCGCGCCCCGCCATGCGGGTGGCCACGGTCACGGTGGCTGCGCGCCCGGCAGCAGCGACGATCGCGGCTTCCTCGGCATCGTGCAGCGCGTTCAGGACGTGGTGCGGCACACCCTGTGCGGCGAGTGCTGCGGCCACGGCTTCGGAATCGGCCACGCTGTCGGTGCCGACGAGCACCGGCCGCCCGGCCGCGGCCAGTGACGCGGCGCGGCTGGCGGCAGCGGCCAGCAGCGTGGCGCGACTGGTGAAGTGACGTGCGGGCAACACCTGCCGTCGGCAGGGCCGGTGCGCCGCAATGCGGTTCACCGGCAGACCGTAGACCGCGAGCAGTTCGCCTCGCGCTTCCCACAGGGTGCCGCTCAGACCGCCCAGGCGCCAGTAGCGCTGGAAAAAACGCTGGAAGGTGGTGCGCGCCAGGGTCTCGGTCTCGTCCGCCGGCTTCAGCCCTTCCTTGAAGGCGAGCAAGGTGTGCAGCCCGCGCGACCACACCCGGCCGGCGGAGACGCGGCCGGTCACCTCGTCCAGCACCTCGACCGCGCCGTCGCGCACCACGTAGTGTTCGTGGCGCCGGTAGGCGTGCAGCGCAGCCAGCGCCAGCTGCACCGCTTCGCGGCGGTAGCGCGGGCGCTGCCAGGGGCCGCCGAGGGCGCGTGCGGCGTGTTCGAGCCGTTCTTCACCCACCGGTGTCAGCCGCACCAGGCGGTCGGTGGTGTGGTGCACGAAGTCCTGCGCGTCCACCAGCCGGCGCGCCAGCGCCAGCGCCTGCCACAGGAAGGCGCGGCGAGCTGCCTGCGGCGCCGGGCGCGAGAGCACGAGCGGCAGTTCGGCCTCGTCGAGCAGGATGCTGTCGGCCTCGTCGATCAGCGCCAGGCACAGTCCGCGCATCACCGGCTTGGATGCTGCGGTGCCGGCCAGCGCCGCGGCGTGGCGCTCGGCCGCGCCTTGCGCCGCCTGGCGGTCGCGCAGCCAGTCGAACGCGAGGTCGCGCGCGGTGGCGTGCACGACGTCGGCGCCATAGACGGCGCGGCGGGCGCTGTCGTCGCCGGCCCCCGGCCGTGCGGCGACGCTGAGGCCGAGTGCGGCGTAGAAGGGCGCCAGCAGGCTGGCGTCCCGCGTCGCGAGGTAGTCGTTGGCCGTCGCCACGTGCACCGGCACCCCGGCAAGCGCGGCCACGGCAGCGGCCAGCGCCACGGCCAGTGTCTTGCCTTCGCCGGTGGCCATCTCGGCCAGTCGATGGTCCAGCAGGGCGGCGGCTGCGTGCAGCTGGTTGCGCCTTGGCGTCTGGCCCAGCGTGTGCCGGGCCACGGCAGCCACGGCGCCCAGGGCCTGCGCCAGCAGCGCGGTGCCGAGCGGCTCGCGACGCAGTCGCTGGCGCAGCGCCGTCAGCGCGTCGGGATGGCCGGCCCCTGGCGTGGCAGCGTGTTGTTCGGCGCGGCGTGCGACGAGCCGCAGGCCCGCCGCGCCGGCCAGGCCGCTCACGCCACGCCAGGGCGGCCCGGCGCGGTCCGGCCGGTCCACCGGGCGCTCGGGCGCGAGGCCCCAGACCGGGCCGGGGCGGGGCAGTAGGTGTTGCAGGCTGTGGGCCATTCGGAGCGGCGCCGAGGGGGCGTCAGAAACCGGCGTTGAAACGTTCGAGCAGCGCGCGCCGCCCCGCGCCCAGGGCCTGCCAGGCGAGCGGCGAATGGCCGGTGTCGACGCGCACCCAGGCGCGCTCGCCCAGGCGCGCGGAAGCGGGGGCGGCAAGTTGCACGTCGAGCAGCACCACCGGGCGCGCCGGCTGCAGGGCGTCGCTGTCGTGCGGGTCGGTGGCAATCGCGCCACCATGGCGCTGTGACAGTGCGGCGCTCGGCAGCCGCTGGCCGGCGCCGCCGCCAGCATGCACCACCTGGGCCACGTGTCTGTCGTGCGGCGTCGCGGCCAGGCGCACGGAGACGGTGCGTGGTGTGCTGCCCAGCGCTGCGGCCTCGGATTCCGGCAGCGCCGCGCGCACAGTGGGCGGCGCTGGGCCGACGACCTGACCGAGAAGCCGGCCGCGCTCGACGTAGCGGCCCTCCAGGTCGCTGGCGCCGGGCAGCGCCAGCCGCCCGCTCGTCCGCGCACGCACCGTGAGCGCGTCGACCCGCGCGACCAGACGGTCGAGCGCGGCACGCGCCGTGTCCAGCGCCAGGCCAGCGTCGGCGGCGGCGCCACCGTCGCCCAGCGCGTCGGCCGGCAGCGCGCCGTAGAGCCGGGCTTCCAGCGCGTCGACCTCGGCGCGCTGGCGCGTCAGTTCGGCGACGAGGCGGGGGTTGGCCAGTCGCATCACCGGCGCGCCGGCGTCGACCGGCTGGCCGTCGGTGGCGAACACACTTTCGACGAAACCTTCCTCCTCGCTGCGCAGTTGCGCCAGTTCGGGCGGCCAGACCACACCTTGCAGCACAGTGGCCCGCGGCAGCGGCACGGCGAGCACGACCACCCCCAGCGCCACCGCGGCAGCGCTTGCGCGGCGTGCGCGGCCCGCCGCCTGGCCATGGCTGCGGGCGGCACGGGCCAGCGGTGCCAGCAGCCTGACGGCCGGCATGGCCACCAGTTGCCAGCCGAGCAGCATGCCGGCCAGCGCGCCAAGCAAGAACGAGACGCTGCCGAGCCAGAACACCGCCAGGGCGCAGATCAGCAACATGCAGGCCCACGAAAGCGGCGCGTAGACGGCCAGCCAGGGTGCTTCGCCCCGGGCGAGCGGCATGCGCTCGGGCGCGACGGCCGGCGCCAGCCAGCCGAGCAGCCGCTCGTGCCACCAGCGGCGGCTGCGCAGCGCCAGGTTGGGCAGGCCGAGCAGGTCGCAGGCGATGAAATAGCCGTCCAGCCGCTGCAGCGGGTTGGCGTTGAAGACAAGCGCCGAGATGCCGCAGACGAAGAGGGTGACGAAAGCCAGGTCCCGCGCCCATCCGTCGTCGAGCGTCAGCCAGGCACACAGGGCGGCGGCGGCGATGGCCAGCTCGACCATCATGCCCGCTGCGCCGACGACGACACGCCGCCGCCGCCGCACGAAGGTGGCGGCGGCACTGGCGTCGACATAGGGCATGGGCATGCCGAACATGAAGGTGACGCCGGCCTCGCGCACGTGGCCGCCCCAGTGCCGCACGGCCAGGCCGTGCGCCAGCTCGTGCAGCAGCTTGAGCGGCAGCCACACCAGCGCCGCCAGCAGTGCGTAGCGCGGCGTGGCGAGCCAGCGCTCGCCGTGCGCCCATAGCGCGCCGGCGTGCTGCAGCGCCAGCAGCACCGCGCCGATGACGACCGCCGCCCAGAGCCAGGCCACCGGTGCCGTGAACAGCCAGCGTGTGTGCCGCTGCAGCAGGTCCAGCAGCGCCGAGGGGTCCGCCAGCGGCACGCGCCAGGCGAGCAGGCTGCGCGACGCCGGGGGACGGTCGGTCCGGTCCAGGTGCGGCAGCAGGCGGTCGAAGTCGGCGCCCCGCTCGAACTGCAGCAGTGCCGCTTCGCGCAGCTGGGCCAGAAGCTCGATCAGCTCGTCCTGCGTCGGCGGGTCGCCGGCTGCAAGCTGGCGGTCCCACAGCTGCTGCAGCGTGCAGCGGCCGTCCAGCCGGGCGGCGAGCGTCCAGGCCTGGCGGTCCATGCGCACGCTGCGGCCGCCACCGGCGCCGCCCAGCACGATCCAGGTCTGGCCGCGCACCTGCTGGCGGCGCACGCGCAGTTGAGGCACGAGGCGCGGCTTGAGGCCGGCCACGCGGTGCCAGAGGCTGCTGTGCAGGTTCATCCGAGCCAGCCCCACCAGGCCAGGCGCAGGCGGTCGGCGGCCCGGCCCAGCCAGGCGGCCAAGGGCGGACGCCGCCCGACCTCGAACTCGGCGCGCCCCAGCAGCCCGGGCCGCAGGCCGACGCCGGTGGCCACCAGGCGCGCCTCGACCTCGAAGACATTGCGGCCGTCGACCGTGCGCGCCAGCGGCGCGATGCGCTCCACCACCAGGGCTTCGCCGCGCCAGCCCAGCGACGACAGCGTCAGTTGCCCCGACTGGCCGGGGGCCACCGCGGCGATGTCGGTTTCGTCGATCTCGACCACCACCCGGTGGCGGTCCAGCGTCGCCAGCGTCATCAGCTTGTCGCCCTGGCGCACCGGCGCCCCCGCCGACTGCGCCAGGTCACCTTCGACCACCAGGCCATCGAAGGGCGCCACGATGCGGCCGCGGCCCAGCTGTTCCTCGGTGAGGGCGAGCTGCGACTGCGCCTCGACCACACGCGCCATCGCGGTGGCGGCGCCCACGCGGTCGGCACGCGCCATCGCCGCGGCATAGGCGTTTTCGTGCTGCGCACGTTGGCTGGCCCAGCGTTCGCGTTCGAGTTGGAGGTCTTCGTCCATCAGGTCCACCAGCGGCTGGCCGGCGCGCACGCGGTCGCCCGGACGCACGTGGGCCAGCCGTACGAAGCCGTCGGCCGGTGCCGCCAGCACACGCTGCTCGGCACCTTCGAGCCGGGCGCGCCCGCCCACCGCGTGGGGCAAGGGCAGCAGGGCGCTCAGCGCCACCAGCAGGCCGCCTGCGGCCAGCAGCCGGCGGCGCGTGCGCGCCTCGGGCTGGCGCAGCGCGGCCAGTGCCTCACGCGCCTGTTCGAGCGCGCGGCGCGGCCACGGGGCTTCCGCGCGGCGCATCCAGTCGATCGCCGGCGCCGCAAGCGCCAGCAGATGGCCCAGACGTTCGAGCTGTGCCGCATCGAACGGCGGCCCGGCCGGCCGCTCCAGGCAGAGCGCGCCCAACGCAACACCGTCGCGGCCCACTGGCAGCACCGCCACCGCGCCGCCCAGCGGGCGCTGCAGCATCGCGGTCTCCAGCAGCAGCGGGCCGGTTTCGGCGTGGCCCTCGGAAACATCGGGCCAGGTGAGTGGCACGCCCTGGTCCATCGCCTCGTCCATGGCACCCAGTCGGCGCTCCGCGTCACCGGGGTCACCGGGCGCCGCGCTGGTGGCGAGCAGTTCGGTGCGCCCGCGGTGGCGCCAGCCCAGCGTCGCGCGCCCGAGGCCGTGTTCGGCCGCGAGCCGGGCGACGAGCCGGTGCGCAGCCACGCGGGCGCTGCCGGCATCCAGCAACTGGGCATAGAGCTCCAGCGCCGGCGCAGCGGCAAGCCACGGCGGCCGTGGCTCACCCATGGCGCAGCGGGGTCGTGGTTGTCGAAAGGCAGGAAGGCAGGCGCATCGGGCAGCGGCACCTCTCGATTCGGGGAGGCAGCGCTCCATTGTGGGAAGCGGCCGCGGGTGCGTAACGTTGGAACAGCGCCTGCTGGGCCCCGCAGTTCGCGGCGCCGGGGAACGCCAGTGCTCAGCCCTGCGGCGCTCCGCAACGCGTCAAGGGGGGCAGCGGTGGTGTAGATGCAGGCCCGAGGCCTGGGGCCCCGGCCGCCGGCCTCGACAGCCGGCTTGTGCCCCAGAGCCAAGGACATACACATCGGCCTGCGGGGTTGCTCAGGCCGTCACTGGCTTTCAGCACCGGCGGCGTGGCCGACCGGATCAACTCGTCAGCACTGCCAACGGTGCCCACCGTGCTCAGTCTGACGCCGGTCCGGGCTGAAGTGGTCGAAGAGAAGCGGGTGAGTTACGCCAAGCTGGAGTGCCTGCGTCTTCTGCTGAACCTCGCCCCCGGCGCCAGACAGCAGCCCTGGCGTCCTTTCCAAGGGCAACAGGACCGCCGCCACGCCATCATCCCGACGCGTTGGCGCTGGGACGGTGGTGGCGCCAAGTACCTCAGCCGCGACTGCCACGCGCCGCCGTGGCCGCGCCCAAGAGCCCCAAGGCGACGAGGGCCAATGACGTGGGCTCCGGAACCGGATTGACCACCACACTGCCTTCCAGTCCCTGCACGAAAGCGAGATCGAATCCGGGGGACCCGCCGAAATTGTCGAGCCCGACAATCTTCACAGCGTTGACGTTGCCGGTATAGCCTATCGAGGCCAGATCGAAACCCGACACCGTCGACGTCGTCGCTACTCCGAGAAAGGTGAAGCTTGCACCGAAGTCAGAGGAGACGTACACGTTCGCAGTCTCGTCAGCCCCGCCGACCTCCGAGACGAAGATATCCAGGCCCGCGCCATCAAAGACAAAACCGCCGCTGAAGCCAAGGGTGATGTAGGAGCCCGTGGGCAGCGAAACAAAAGTCGCGGCATTGCCGTCCGTCGCATTGCTCAGAGGCACGGCGACCGGAAAGGAGCCGGGGAAGGTGCCACCGTATGATCCGGTCGGAAACGAAGGATTCGCCCCGGAATTGAAGAAGTCGATGACGGTGTCGGCGAAAATGACCGCAGCACTGGCAGGCGAAGCAGCAATTAGCGAGGAGATTGCCAAGGTTGCGCCGGCTGCAATACGTCGAATCTTCATGGGATTTCCTTTGCGAAGCGGGAGCCAGGCTCTGACAGTCGGCCTCCTCCCACGTCAGAGCGCGCCCAGCAATTTCGATGCCGGAATCTGCTGCCTGCGGATTGACAACAGGTTAGCGGCGTTTCGCGCCACGTCGGCGGCGTGACTGTCAAGGATGTCGACAGCTGACCGCGCTGCCACACGGCTGAGAACCTGCGTCTGGCCCGCCGAAGGGATCCGGAACTTAGCGCTACCAACTGGCCCGGCTGTCCGACTGATCCCGGCATCAACGGCGCAGGCATCCCGGGTGCGTTTTGGGGATGGTGGGTGAGTTGATGGGCAGGGCCATCATGAGGCCACGTCTTCCTAGGAAAACGTGGCGGAAGCGGTGAGATTCGAACTCACGGGCCCTTGCGGGCCGCCGGTTTTCAAGACCGGTGCAATCGACCACTCTGCCACGCTTCCCCGCGGTCTGGCGAAGGCCTGAATTCTAGGCGTGCATCTCAGCCTGGCGGCGGCACAGGTTCACAGGGCACCTGCAGCACCTCCCGCCGCCCACCATCCACGCGCACGGCTGTCAGCGCGCCGCCCCAGACGCAACCTGTGTCGATGCCGAGCAGGTCGGGGCGGTTCACCAGCCCCAGCGTGCTCCAGTGGCCGAAGGCCATGGGCTGGCCTGCGGACTTTCTGCCGGGCACGTCGAACCAGGGATGGTGGCCAGGGGGTGCGGCACCTGGGCCTTCCTTGGTCTTGAGGTCGAGCCGGCCTTCGGCAGTGCAAAAGCGCAGCCGGGTAAAGGCGTTGATGGCCAGGCGCATGCGGTCGGCGCCGGCCAGGTCTTCACGCCACTGGTCGGGCTGGTTGCCGTACATCACGTGCAGGAAGCCGGGCAGATCAGGTCCGCGCAGCAGCGCCTGCACCTCGGCGGCCAACGCCAGCGTCTGCTCAGTGCTCCACTGCGGCAGCACGCCGGCGTGCACGCACAGCCAACCGGCTTCGAGGTGGGCCAGCGGCTGCGCGCGCACCCAGTCGACCCAGGCGGCGCGGTCGGGCGCGTCCAGGATGTCGTCCAGCGTGTCGCTCTTGTGCGCGGGCCGCACGCCGTGGGCCACGGCCAGCAGATGCAGGTCGTGGTTGCCCATCAGGCAGGTGGCCGCACCCTGCAGCGGCGCCAGCATCTGCAGCACGGCCAGCGAGCCCGGGCCTCGGTTGACGAGGTCGCCCAGCAGCACGATGCGGTCGCGAGAAGGTGAAAAGTCGATTTCCGCAAGCAGCCGCTGCAGGGCCTGCGCGCAACCCTGCACGTCGCCGATGAGATGGATCATCGGGCGATTCTGCTACGCTCCCGCTCCCCTACACGGCCACCGCGGCATCGTCCCGCGGCGCGCATGGATCTCACGCTGCTGGTTTTCCTGATCCTGCTCAACGGGGTCTTTGCAATGTCCGAGATGGCGCTCACCGCCAGTCGCAAGGCGCGCCTGCAGGTGATGGTGGAAGGCGAGGAGCCCGGTGCGCAGGCCGCGATGGACCTGCACGAGAACCCGACCAAGTTCCTCTCGACGGTGCAGATCGGCATCACGTCGATAGGCATCCTCAACGGCATCGTCGGTGAGGCCGCCTTCGCCGCCCCGTTGTCCTACTGGCTCGTCGAGACCTTCCACGTTGCCCAGGGCACGGCCAGCATCGCCGCCACCGGTCTGGTGGTGGTGATCATCACCATCCTGACCATCATCTTCGGCGAACTGGTGCCCAAGCGGGTGGGCCAGATGTACCCGGAGACGGTGGCGCGGCTCGTCGCGCGGCCGATGAACTGGCTGAGCACCGCCACGCGGCCCCTGGTGGCCCTGCTGAGTGTCTGCACGCACGCCGTTCTTCGGCTGATGGGCATCCACCAGGGCGGCCCGGGTCGTTCGGTGACGGAAGAGGAAATCGCCGCCAGCCTGGAAGAGGGCGTCGAGTCGGGTGTCATCGAGGCGCAGGAACACCAGATGGTGCGCAACGTCTTCCGGCTCGATGACAGGCAGATCGGGTCGATGATGATTCCGCGCGCCGAAATCGTCTGGCTCGACCTCACCGACGGCACCGAGGCCCTGCTGACGACCATCGCCGACAGCGGGCACACCCGGTTCCCGGTCTGCAAGGGCTCGCTGGACGACGTGCAGGGTGTGCTCAACGCCGCCAAGCTGCTCCAGCCGCTGGCCAGCGGCAAGGCGCTGGAGATCTCGCAGTACATGGCGCCGCCGGTGTTCGTGCCCGAGACACTGTCGGGCATGGAACTGCTGGAGCAGTTCCGCATCTCGCGCACCGACCTCGTCTTCGTCGTCGACGAGTACGGCGCGGTGCAGGGCGTGATCACCGAGCGTGACCTGCTGGAAGCCATCACCGGCGAGTTCGGCGCCCCCAGCGACGAGGACGCCTGGGCCATCCAGCGCGAAGACGGCAGCTGGCTGCTCGACGGCCTGATCCCGGTGCCCGAGTTCAAGGACCGCCTGGAACTCAAGGAACTCCCCGAGGAAGACCGCGGCCGCTACAACACGCTGGCTGGCATGATCATGCTCTTGCTGGGCCGCCTGCCACACGCCGCCGACGCGGTGGACTGGGCCGGCTGGCGCTTCGAGGTCGTCGACCTCGACGGCAAGCGTGTCGACAAGGTGCTGGTGACCCGCATCGAAACCCCTGGAGAAGCCACTTGATCAATCAGAACCTGCACAAGCAGCCCACCGCACTGGACAGCGCCACCCACCGCAACCTGAAGCTGCGCATGCCCGTCACCGACTGGACGGTGGCCGCCGACCTGAACGCGATGTTCGTCGCCGCCGCCGAGTTCGGCGACGTCTGCCGCGAGTTCCCCATCGTCTTCGTGAAGGCGGGCAAGGAAGAGGACGGCAGCGACGCCATCGCGCCAATTGCCGTGTTCGGCCTGGTCCAGAACCAGAACCTCTACCTCACCGGCGAGCGCTGGCGCGCCCAGTACATGCCGGCGGTGCTGCGCGCCTACCCCTTCTGCATCGCACGCATCGACGCCGAACGTTTTGCGATCTGCGTCGACACGGCCTGGAAGGGCACCAGCGTGCTGGAGGGCGAGCCGCTGTTCACCGAAGACGGCCAGCAGGGTGAACTGCTCAAGCAGATGACACCCTACCTCGAGACGCTGGAAGCCGAGATCCAGCGCACACGCCTGGTGGGCAAGAAGCTGCTGGAACTGGACGTGCTGCGCGACATGCGCTTCGATGCCACGCTGCCCGACGGTCGCCAGCACACGGTGGACGGTTTCCTCACCGTCGACGACAAGAAGATGACCGAGCTGCCCGACGCGGTGATCGGCGAACTGCACCGCAGCGGCATCCTGGGCCTGGTGCACCTGCACTGGGTGTCGCTGGGCAACATGCGCCGCCTGGTGGACTGGCATGTCGAGCGCTCGGCGGCCCAGGCGCCGGCGACAACGGGGGCTGAGGCGGCGAACGCGCCGACGGCCTGAACGGTCACGGCGCGCGGGGCATTCAGCCCGCGCTGGGTTCTGTGTGGCCCGCAGGCGTGGCGGGCTGCGTTGGCGCCCGCAGTGCCTGCAGCACCTGCGCCGTCTGCGGCTGGGTGCGTGCCACCCAGTCGTCGAACTGCTGGCGTGCCTGCGCGCCGTAGCGCTGGTAGACCTTCCAGCCGACGAAGCCCACCACGGCCAGCAGCAGCAGCGTCTTGGCCGCACGCGCCCAGGCCACCAGCACGGCAATGGCCATGCCGAACGCCACCCACTTGAACCACCAGTGGCCGCTGTAGGTGGCCCAGTTGATGAAACCCGTCAGGCCCACCACCCAAAGCGCCTTGAAGGGCACCAGCACGGCATCGGCCAGGTTCCGGATCGGGCGGGCGACGAAGTTCAGCGGGTTCATGGTCGGGGTCCTTGCAAGGCGACAGGGCAACGGGGTGGATCGTGAACGCACACCCGCCATCACGCCATGCCGTTACGACGGACTGCAAGCCGGCGGTGTGAAGCGACATGCAGGGGCCGCCGGCCGCGAGACAATCGCGCCCGCCTTCACTCGTCCATCGCCATGACCGTTCATCTCGCCAAACCCGCCCGCGGCAGCGTACCCGTGCACGCCGTCGACCGCGAACAGTTCGCCGCGCTCACCACCGACCTCGACCCCGCGGCCCGCCGCTGGCTGCAGACCGTCGGCTTCAGCGGCGCGCCCGATACGCACGCGCTGCTGCCCGCCGCCGACGGCAAGCTGCAAGCGGTGTGGGCCGGTGTGCGCGACGCCAGCCACCCCTGGGCGCTGGCCACGCTGCCCAAGGCGCTGCCGCCCGGCCGCTACCACCTGGGGGACCAGGGCCTGGCACTCGACCCCGCCGCGGCCGCACTGTCGTGGGAACTGGGCAGCTACTGCTTCGACCTCTATAAGGCCGCCAAGCGTGAACCGGCGCAACTGCACCTGCCGTCGACGCCGGCGGTGCAGCACGCGCTGATCGTCGCCGCCGCCGCGGCGTCGACACGCGACCTCGTCAACACACCGGCCGAGCACATGGGCCCGGGCGCACTGGCCGAGGCCGTGCGCCTGGTGGCCAAACAGCACGGGGCCACGTTCAAGCAGACCGTCGGCGACAAGCTGCTGGCGGCCCACTTCCCGGCCATCCACGCCGTCGGCCGCGCCGCCGACGCCGCTTCGGGCCGCGCGCCGCGCCTCATCGAGCTGAACTGGGGCAAGCCGAAGCACCCGAAGCTGACGCTTGTGGGCAAGGGCGTGTGTTTCGACACCGGCGGCCTGGATATCAAGGGCGCCGAAGGCATGCGCCAGATGAAGAAGGACATGGGTGGCGCCGCCAACGCGCTGGGCCTGGCGCAGATGGTGATGGCGCTGCAGCTGCCGGTGCGGCTGCAGCTGCTGATCCCGGCGGTGGAAAACGCCATCGCCGGCAACGCCTACCGCCCGGGCGACGTGTTCAAGACGCGCAACGGTCTGCACATCGAAATCGGCAACACCGACGCCGAAGGCCGCGTGGTGCTGTGCGACGCGCTGGCCTATGGCGCAGAGGGCAAGCCAGACCTGATGATCGACATGGCGACGCTGACCGGCGCCGCGCGCGTGGCGCTGGGCCCGCAACTGCCGGCGCTGTTCTGCCGCCGCATGGACCTGGCGCGCGACCTCGTCGACCGTGGCCTGGCGCTGCACGACCCGCTGTGGCACATGCCGCTGTGGCGCGACTATCACGGCGGCATCGAGAGCGACATCGCCGACATCGTCAACACCGGCAAGGGTCCCATGGCCGGTGCTGTGACGGCGGCGCTCTTCCTCGAGGACTTCGTGCCCGCAGACATGGACTGGCTGCACATCGACCTCTTCGCCTGGAACAGCGAGGCACGCCCGGGCCGGCCGGTAGGCGGCGAGGCGCAGACCCTGCGCACGCTGCTGGCCTACCTGGAGGCGCGTTACACCCAGGCCTGAGCGCGGCGGTTCGCCTGAGCCGCGAACAGGGCGGCAAACACGGCGCTCTTCGTCACGCTGCCGTCATACATCGATGGCACAGTAGTGGCACTGCAGGCGAGAACCGACCGCACCACTGGGCGGAACAACGGAACCCGTGCCCGTCGCCTGAAGTACCCGTTTGCCGAACAAGCCGCTGCCTCGACGAGGCAGCGGCTTGTTCTTTGGTGCGTGCCGGGAGCGGTGGCAGCTGTGCCTTCCAAGGCGGGGCCTCTGCATCGAAGCGCCCGACGGGCGCCGACGTCACTTGCCTTGCAGGGTGTTCACCGGCTCCCAATCGGCGCCAGGCGGGTGCGCCGCCAGTTCGAGCGCGCGCTGCTCGAACTGCGCCGCCGGCGCATCGGTCGCTGCAAAGCGTGCAAAGCCTGCCGCCGCCGCGCCGAAGTCACGCACACGCCAGGCCGCCAGGCCCGCGGCGTAGGCGGCGGCGCGCGCAGCCTGCTCGGCGGTTTCCTGCCCGGCGGCGGCCAGCGGCTCGAAGACACGCACCGCCTGCATGCGGCCCTTGACGCGGATGGCGTCGATTTCGCGCCAGGTGCAGGTCAGGCCGCACGACACCACCGTGGTTTCCGAGGCCAGGATGTCGGTGGCGAAGAACTTGTTCGCGCCTTCCAGCCTTGACGCCAGGTTCACCGCGTCGCCCATCACCGTGTAGTTGAAGCGCCGGCGCGAGCCGATGTTGCCCACCAGCGCCGGCCCCGAGTTCAGGCCGATGCGGTGGTGCAGGGGGCGGGCGCGGAAGGCGGGGTCGTCGCGGTTCAGCTGGGCCAGCCGGTCTCGGCAGTCCAGCGCGGCGGACACGGCGCTGCGCGCGTGGTGCGGTTCGTCGGCCGGGGCACCGAAGACGGCCACGATGGCGTCGCCGATGTATTTGTCGACGTAGCCGCCATGGCCTTCGACGATGTCGGTCATGGCCGACAGGTAGGCGTTCATCAGCGCCACCAGCTCGGGCGGCGACAGCGTCTCCGAGAAGCTGGAGAAGCCCGCGATGTCCGAGAAGAACACCGTCACCTCGCGCTGCTCGCCACCCAGCGCGGGCAGGCGCTCGGCCCGCAGCATCTGCTCGATGACATGCGGCGCCAGGTACAGGCCGAAGCTCCTGCGCAGGAAACGCCCATCCTTGTCGGCGATGACGACACGCCAGGCGATGGCCACCAACAGCGCCCCGGCTGCCGCCAGCGCCGGCTCCAGCAGTGGCAGCGCCAGCGCGTCGCGGAAGGCAAACACGGCGCCGGCGGTGTAGGCCGCCGCCCCGGCCAGCGTGGTCAGTACCGCGGCCCAGGGCGCCAGCAGCAGCGCGGCACCGGCGGCCACGGCGGCAAGAGCGACTGCGATGGCTGCGGAGGCCGTGCGCCCGGGCGCGGTGACGGCCTCGCGGTGCAGCAGGTTGTTGACCGCCGTCGCGTGCACGTAGACGCCGGCCACCGTCTGCCGCGACATTTGGCCTGTGGCCGGGGGCAGCGGCAGCGCACAACGCGGCGCGCCGGCACCTTCCAGCCCGGTGGCCCAGCGCTTGGACGTGGTGCGGCGGTCGTCGGTGTCGGTCACGGTGCCCAGCAGCACCACCTTGCCGGCGAACTGGCGGCGGAAGTAGCCGGTGTCGCCTTGGGCAGCGCAGGCGTGCAGGTCGGCCAGCGAGTAGGTCGGCACGTCGTCGGCACCACCCTCGAAGTTCAGGGTCAGCGTGTTGGGCGCGGTCCCAGGCGCCCGATAGCCCGCGAGCGTCATGCCGCCGGTGCCATCGAAGACGGGTTGGGTGCCCAGCGCCCGCGCGGCCAGTTCGACGGCCATCGAGGGCACGGGCCGGCCGTCGACGGTGAAGCTCAGCGGCAGCCGGCGCAGCACCTCGTCGGCGTCGCTGTAGGCGTTGAGCGAACGGATGTTGCGCTGGTGGCCCACCGCAAAACGCTGCCCGGCGGCCGGGCGTATCGGCTCGTCGCGGTGCTGCACCTCGCCCAGCACCAGCTTGCCTTGGCTTGCGGCGCCGTTCAGCGCGCGCAGAAAGTCGCGGTCGAAGCCGCGCAGGCGGCTGCCGACGGCGTCTTCGCCGAAGGGGATGGCCGACTGCTCGATCGAACTCGGGAACACGATGTCGAAGCCGACCACTGCCGCGCCGCCGTCGACCACGGCCTGCAGCACGCGGCCGATCTCGCGCGTCCAGGTGATGGTGGGCGAACCCTGGAAGGGCGGCGTGGCGTAGGTGGCTTCGTCGATGGCCACCACCACCGCGGGCGAACCGGCCGGGTCATGGCGGGGGCCGTAGGCCTGCCAGCGCAGCGCGGTCAACACGTCCAGCGTCAGGCCTCGAACGCCGTCGAGAGCGGGCAGGGCGGTGAGACCACCGCAGGCCATCGCAACGAGCGCCACCACCAGGCCGTCACGTCCGCGGAAATGCGCCATGCGATGGGCAGACGCCGGCGGGCCCGGGGCTGCCGGTCAGTCGAAACGCAGCAGGCGACCGGCCAGCGGCGCCGCCCCCGGTGCGGCCTGCGGTGCCACCTTGAATTCGAGCTTGCGTTCGCCGACGCTGGCCGCGTAGCTGCCGCCCGGCACCAGCACCACGCCGGCGCGGGCGAGGTCGAAGAAACGTTCGCGCAGCAGCCCCGCGCCGCCGATGGCGACTTCGATGCGCGGCGCGGCCTCGTCCAGGCGCTCGATGATCAGCGCGCCGCGAGTGGTGTCGACCTCCAGCACCGGTGACTGGCCGTAGACGGTGGCCGGCGGCCGTGCGGGCGTTGCGTCGCGGCGGAAGCTGCGGAACACCGTGGCCGCGCTCTGCGTGCCTTCGCGGGCGCCCACCTTGCCGCGCGTGGCTTCGCACTCCACCTGCGCGCGCTCGACCTTGCCGCGCTGCACGTTGCTCTGTGCTTCACCCACGGTGACGGTGCCGCCGGTGATGGTCTCGCGCCAGCAAGACTTCAGGTAGCCGAGCACGATCACGTCCTTCGGCCCCAGCTGGATGACCTTGCCGGCAGCGACGTAGTCCATGAACTCGACGCCAGGCGGCCGGCCGCGCACGTCCTCGACCACGGCCACCGGCGCCTGCGCCATCGCCGCGCCCGCCAGCCCCAACAGCGCCGCGGCGGTGCCCATCAGCAGCTTGTTCATCGTGTTTTCCCTTCCGTGGGCTCGCTGCCCGGCACGGTAATCATTGTGCGCGCCGTGCGGCCTTGATGTGGATCAGCGGCCCGGGGGAGGCGCCGTGCGAACTTCCGCATGCGATGTTCGAATCGGCCAGGCTGAAACACCGGGTCGCCAAGGCGGCCTACGCGCGCGAAGAGGTCACGCTGCGTGCGGCACTGCTCAACGCGCAGTACGACCTCAAGCTCGACGGGCGCTTTCCGGTGCTGATCGTCATTGCCGGCGTCGAGGGTGCGGGCAAGAGCGAGACGGTCAACCTGCTCAACGAGTGGATGGACCCGCGGCACATCCGCACCGCGGCCTTCGGCACACCTTCTGACGAGGAGGCCGAACGCCCGGCGCACTGGCGCTTCTGGCGTGCGCTGCCGCCCAAGGGCCGGATCGGCATCTTCTTCGGCGCCTGGCACACCCTGCCCATCGTGCAGCGCGTGCTGGGGCAGATCGACGACGGCGACTTCACGCGCCAGATCAATCACATCCAGCGCCTGGAACAGATGCTGTGCGACGAAGGCGTGGTGCTGCTGAAGTACTGGTTCCACCTCTCGAAAGAGCAGCAGAAGAAACGGCTGAAGGCGCTGGAAGCCGACCCGAAGACACGCTGGCGCGTCACACAGACCGAGTGGGACTACTTCAGGCTCTACGACCGCTTCGTCGAGGTCTGCGACCCCTTCCTGCGCCAGACCAGTACCGGCGCCGCGCCCTGGATCGTGGTGCCTGCCGCGGACCCGCGCTACCGCGCGCTGACCGTCGGCCGCCACCTGCTGGCCGCGCTGCGCGCACGCCTGGACGAAAAGGTCGCCAAGGCCGCCGTCGGCAAGGCGCCGCCCCTGGCCGCACCGGGCGACCGTGTCAACGTGCTGAGTGCACTGCAGCTCGACCAGCCGATGACCCGCGCCGCCTACCAGCGACAGCTCGAGAAATGGCAGGGCCGGCTGAACCTGGCGGCGCGCCACCCACGTTTCCGCAAACTCTCGGTGGTGGCGGTGTTCGAGGGCAACGACGGCGCAGGCAAGGGTGGGGCGATACGCCGCGTCACCGGCGCGCTGGACGCACGCGGCTACGACAACGTCCCGGTGGCCGCGCCCACCGAGGAAGAGCGCGCCCAGCCCTACCTCTGGCGCTTCTGGCGCCCGCTGCCGCGGCGCGGCCGCTTCGCGTTCTTCGACCGCTCGTGGTACGGGCGGGTGCTCGTCGAGCGGGTCGAGGGCTTCTGCAGCGAAGCCGACTGGAAACGCGCCTACGGCGAGATCAACGACTTCGAGGCCGCGCTGGTACGACACGGCATGGTGGTGGCCAAGTTCTGGCTCGCGGTGAGCAAGGACGAGCAGTTCAAGCGTTTCAAGCTGCGCGAGCAGGTCGAGTTCAAGCGTTTCAAGATCACCGACGACGACTGGCGTAACCGCGAGAAGTGGGACGCGTACGAAGCCGCGGTCTGCGACATGGTCGACCGCACGTCCACCGCCGCAGCGCCGTGGACGCTGGTCGAGGCCAACAACAAGTACCACGCCCGCATCAAGGTGCTGAAGACGCTTTGCGAAGCGGTGGAGGCCGCCTTGGCGAAGAAGCCCGGCGGCAAGAGCCGGCGCTGAGTGCCGCTGCCCCGTGCCCTGGTCGAATGCTGCGGCTGGACGCCGGCGCGGAAGTCCGGTGTACCGCCCGGCGCCATCCGGGACAGTCCCCAAGGCCCGCAGGCGCGCTTAGCGCCTAGCATCGCGCTACCGCAGCCGCTCGGCTGGAAGGCCCCGCATGCAACAACTCTCAGGCCTGGACGCCACTTTCCTCTACCTCGAGACGGCCGAGATGCCCATGCACGTGGGTGCGCTGCACGTCTTCGAACTGCCGGCGGGCACCAAGGGCAGGTTCGTCACGGCCTTGCGCAAGCACGTGGCGGGCCGCCTGCCGGTGGCCGGCGTGCTGCGGCGCCGGCTGTGGTGGATGCCGCTGAACCTGGCCAACCCGGCATGGGTCGACGCCGTGCCTGATCTGCGCGAGCACATCGTCGAAGTGAAGCTCGCGGCGAGTGGCCCCGGCGGCGCCGGCATGGCCGAGCTGGAAGGCGCGGTGTCGCGCCTGCACCCGGTGCTGCTCGACCGCAACAAGCCGCTGTGGAAGATGCACGTCTTCGAAGGCCTGGCCCCCGGCGCCAACGGCCGCAGGCGTGTGGCGCTCTACACCCAGCTGCACCACGCCGCGGTGGACGGGCAGGCCGCGGTGGCGCTGGCCAATGCGCTGCTCGACGTCACGCCCGAGCCGCGGGCCATCGAGATGCGGCCGTCCAAGCGCAAGCGCGTCTTCCGCCTGGAGATGACCGAGATGCTGCGCGGTGTGCTCGGCAGCCAGGCGCAGAAGGTGGCGGCCATCGTGCGCAACCTGCCGGCCACGGTGGGCACGCTGAAGAACGCCGCCACGGCGGCGGTGTCGGCGTCGGAACTGCTCACCGGCAAGAAGGGCAGCGGCAACATCACGCTGGCGCCGCGCACGCCGCTGAACGTGTCGGTGACGGCGGCCCGCGCCTTTGCCACCGTGACGCTGCCGCTGCCCGAGGTCAAGGCGCTGGGCCGGGCCTTCGACGCGACCGTCAACGACATGGTGCTGATGCTGTGCAGCACGGCGCTGCGCCGCCACTACGGCAAGCAGCGCACGCTGCCGCGCAAGAGCCTGGTGGCCGCGGTGCCGATCACGCTGCGCGAGAAGGGCGACACCTCCGCCGACAACCAGGCGTCGATGAGCTTCATCAGCCTGGGCACGAACATCGCCGATGCGAAGAAGCGGCTCGAGCACGTCAAGGCGGCGTCGACGTCGATGAAGTCGACGATGGGCCGGCTCAAGAGCATCCTGCCCACCGACTACCCATCGCTGGGCGTGCCCTGGCTGATCGAGGCCGCCACGGCGCTCTACGGCAGGGCCCGCGTGGCCGACCGCATCCCGCAGGTGGCCAACCTCGTCATCAGCAACGTGCCGGGGCCGACGGTGCCGCTGTACATGGCCGGCGCGCGCATGCTGACAAATTACCCCACGTCCATCGTCGTGCACGGCATGGCGCTGAACATCACCGTGCAGAGCTACGACCAGGGCCTGGACTTCGGCCTCATGGCAGACGCCGCGGCCATGCCCGACGTGGCCGAGCTGGCCGATGCCGTCCGCATCGCCTTCGACGACCTGCGTGCGCTGCCGCGCCCCGGCGACGCGGCCGACGACGCGGCCGAGCCCGGGCTGGTGCGCCTCACGACACAGGCCACGAAGCGCCTGGCCGGCGGGCTGACGGGTGCCGTGACGGACGCCGTGACGGGTGCCACCGGCGCCGTCAGCGGCGCCATCGGCAAGGCCGCGAAATCGATGATGGGCAGCGCGGTGGAAGCGGCTGTCTCGCAGGTGACACGCCGACCTAGGGAAGCTGCCCCGTCGCGCAGGCGCCGCGCTGGCTAACATGGCTGCATGAGTCTTCCGAAGCGCCGGCGCCGACCGGCCCACGCGTCGGTCGAGGCCGCAGAACCCGAAACCGCTGCGCCGGCGTCGCACCCCCGTCCCGCACCGAACCCCTTCGCGCCGCTGGACGTGCGCGAACTGGTCAACGCGCCCGGCCCCTGGCAGTTGATGCTCGAGGCGCGTGCGCCCTGGGAATACGCCGCCATGCTGGCCGCGCGCCCCTGGCTCAGCCGCCTGCCTGCCGGCGATGGCCACCCGGTGCTGGTGTTTCCCGGCCTGGGCGCGTCCGACCTGACCACGCTGCCGCTGCGCAACTTCCTGCGCGAACGCGGCTACACCCCCTACGCCTGGAAGCAGGGCTTCAACTTCGGCCCGCGCCACGGTGTGCTGGAAGCTTGCCGCGAGCACCTGCGCCAGGTGGCCACGCGCCACCGCGAGCGTGTGAGCCTCATCGGCTGGAGCCTGGGCGGCATCTACGCCCGTGAACTGGCCAAGGAACAGCCCGAGCATGTACGTTGCGTCATCACGCTGGGTACACCCTTCAACGCTCACCCGCGGGCCACCAACGCCTGGCGTTTCTACGAACTGGTCAGCGGCCAGAGCACGCACGACGCCGAACTCATCGAGCAGATCCGCGGCACGCCGCCTTGCCCGACGACCTCGATCTACAGCAAGAGCGACGGTGTCGTCGCCTGGCAGTGCAGCGTGATGCCGGCCGCGCCACTGGCCGAGAACATCGAGGTGCACGCCAGCCACATCGGCATGGGCATGAACCCGCTGGCGCTCTATGCCATCGCCGACCGCCTGGCGCAGGACCCCCAGGCCTGGAAACCGTTCGACGTGAAGGGTGCGCGACGCTGGTTCTACAAGCTCACGCACCACTCGCCGCTGCAGGCGATGGTGGGGCTGTAGACAGGATGCAGATCGTCGCCAACGGCATCGGCATCGAGATCGACGACCAGGGGCTGCCCGGCGGCGAGCCGTTGCTGCTGATCATGGGCCTGGGCATGCAGCTGACGGCCTGGCCCGACGAACTGGTGCAATTGCTGGTAACGCGGGGCTTCCGGGTCATCCGCATGGACAACCGCGACATCGGGCTGAGCCAGGGTTTCGACCACCTGGGCCTGCCCAACGTGGCGGTGCAGGCCATCCGCTACAGCTTGCGGCTGCCAGTGGCCACGGCCTACGGCATGGCCGACATGGCGCAGGACGCGCTGGGCGTGCTCGATGCGCTGGGCCTGCAGCGCGCGCATGTCTGCGGTGCGTCGATGGGCGGCATGATCGCGCAGCATCTGGCCGCGAAACACCCGCACCGATTGAAGAGCCTGACACTGATGATGACCACCACCGGTTCCCGCAAGCTGCCGCAGCCGGGGCTGCGTGTGCGCCATGCGCTGATATCGCGGCCGCGCAGCGGTGCGGTGGACGACGTGGTGGCCCACCTCGAACACCTGCTGAAGGTGATCGGCAGCCCTGCCTACCCGGCCGACCGCGAGCGCCAGCGTCGGCGCCTGGAGGCCACGGTGCGACGCGCCTGGCACCCGGCGGGCACGGCGCGGCAGATCGTCGCCGTGGTGGCCGACGGCGACCGTTCGGCGCTGATGCCGATGATCACCGCCCCCACCCGCATCATCCACGGCGAGGCCGACCCGCTGGTGCGCGTGGCCGCCGGCCACGATCTGGCGCAGCGCATCCGCGGCGCGGTGGCCGACATCGTGCCGGGCATGGGGCACGACCTGCCCCTGCAACTGCTGCCGCACTTCGCGCAAGGCATTGCAGAGAACGCCGCGCGCTGAACGTGCCAGGGGGCAGGGGGCAGGAGGCAGGGGGCAGGGCGCTCAGGGTGCCCAGGGGCGTGCCAGCGGGTCGCCCAGGAAGAGGCCCTGGCCGGGCCACTGCACCGACTTCCAGTAGGCCTCGATCAGCGTGTTGCCGCGCGCGTAGTGCTTCACCAGCACGCTGGCGCGCGGAAACTTCTGCGCGAAGTTGCAGGGCTCCTCGACCGTGCCGTAGCTGCCGGTGGCGCCGGCTTGCAGCCAGGCCGTGGCCGGCATCTGGCCGCCGCCGTCGGGCAGGAAACCGCCAGAGCTGGTGAGGTGGTCGGCCACGGCGCCGGGCAGGTAGGTGTTGGTGGCGATTTCGGGCACCTGGGCCAGGCCGGTGAAGTAGAAGAGCACGTCGCGCTGGTTGACCACGGCGTCGTTGCCTGTGCCTGCGGCGTTGTCCACATAGTGCATCGTCACGCCCGGCACGGTGCGTGCGGCCAGGCTGCGGAAGTCGTCGGTGCGCACGCTGCGACCCGCGTCGCTCGTGCGCACGAGCCAGGCGTGGCCCGTCGCACCGCCGCGCGTGAGGCTGGCTTCGGCGGCCAGGCCGCGGTTGATCAGTGCCTGGGCCTCGGCCAGCGTGGCCGCACCGAGCATCATCGATGGTCGCAGGCCGTGGTCGGTGAATGGCTTGCCGCTGTCGCTGTCGTGGTAGGTGCTGGCGCGCGTGGCCACGCAGCCGCCGCAATAGGCCGCGTCGTAGCCAAAGGCCAGCGCGCTGGTGATGCCCATCGAGCAGCTGCCGCGCACACGCGAGGGCTGCGACCAGGTGACCAGCGTGGCCTGCACGCCGGCAGGCAGGTGCGAGTCGACCGCGGTCTTCAGCGCGGCGAAGGCTGTGGCGTCGATGAAGGCAGCGCCGGTGGGCACCGGCACGCGGATCATGTTCGCCTCGGGGATGCCACGCGCCTGCTGGTAGGCGCGGCCCACGGCCTCGCTGGTGGCGTCGCCTTCTGCGATCAGCACGGCAAGGTCGGCGGCGCGCAGCGCTGGGTAGACCGGTGTGGCCGGTGCGGCCGGCGCACTTCCGGCGCCCGAGCCGCCGCAGCTGGCGACGAGGGCCAGCAACAGGCCCTGCGCAAAGAGGCGGCGGGTGCTCGGCAGGGCGGGCTTCATGGGCTGAGCACGGCGTCGATGGCTGCCAGGGCCTCGGCGGCGCCCAGCGCCAGGCCAACGTCCGACGTCGTGGGCGGTGCGGATTCACGCGGGTTGATGCGCAGCATGCGGCCGCCGAAGTCGCGGATGACGCGGTGGCCGAAGCGGCGCACGCTGGGGATGGCCGTGCCAGCGCCGAGTTCGACGACCAGCGGCCGCCGCACCCGGCGCAGCCAGGCTTCGGTGGCGCGTTCCTGGCGTGCCGCCACGTCTTCCTTCCAGCCGCTGTCGCTGAACATCAGGATGTTCGGGCGCGCCAGCGCACCGCAGCGGGGGCAACTCGGCAGCGGGCCCAGCCAGCGGCAGGCGGCTTCGTCGACGTCCGGCGTCAGCGTGTCGGCGGGCCAGGGTGCGGCGTCGCAGCCGGTGCACTGCAGGCGGTGGATGGAGCCGTGGCATTCGGCGATGCGCTGTGTGTCGAAGCCGGCTTTCTGGAACTGGCCGTCGACGTTCGAGGTGTAGACCCAGCCGCCATGCAGCATGCGTTCGGCCCAGCGCCGCAGCACCTGGAAGCCCGCATGCGGCACCGTGCCGCGGTACAGGCGCAAGCGGTGGCCGTAGAAGCCCCAGGCAGTGCGCGGGGCGCTGACGAAGGTGCGGGGCGAGGCGACGTCCTCGAACTGCAGGCCCGATGCCTGCAGCGCCGGGTAGGCTTTCCAGAAGCCCTGGCTGCCGCGGAAGTCCGGCAGGCCCGAGTCGACACCCATGCCCGCACCGGCCGTGACGGCGATGGCGTCGGCCTGGGCGATCAGCTCGGCGGCGGTGGCGATCTGTGCGCTCGGCGTCATGCGGGGAGGGCGTCCATCACTGCGATGCTAGCCGCCGCCTCACAGGTTCCGCCGGGAAGGACGCGTTCACCATCTTTGAGCACGGCCGTATGGTCTAGGTCCAACTCCAGCATGTAGTTAACATAATATACATCGTACACAATACGGTATGTCGATGCCGCTTACAGCACCTCCCCAGTTCGGGGGGCATGACAACACCAAGTGCCTTAGCCACCAGAAGTTTTGGACCTGGGAGCGGAACTTGCTGGTAGCCATGCATCACCGCGCTCCAGACGCACGAATCGCCGCTTTCCGCTCGCCACATGCATCGCGCCGCCAGTCTGAGCCTTCTCATCACTGCCTTGTCGACCGCGCTCGTGCATGCGGCGCCGACGGCGTCGACGGCGCCGAACAGCCTCGAGTCGGCAGAGCAGAACCAACGCGAGCAACTCGCCTTGCCCGACAAGTTGCGCGCGTCGGACGGCGCCACCGGGTCACGCACGATCGACCTGCTGATAGAGATGCAGCAGCGAAGCGCCGGGCTGCAGTTCAACGAGCGTCAGCGCTCGACGGGCGCGGGTGACCTCAAGCCGCGGGTCGCACCGGCCGGCACCATGCCGCCGCTCACAGCCCAGGCGGTCTCCGGACCACGCGCCGACGTGCCACCAACGCCGCCTTCGGGGCTCTTCGGTTCCGGGGTCACGCCCATGGTGCAGGCCGCCCGGACGGCCACCGTCGAGCCGCGCGGCACGGTGGGTGCCGAGGCCGCGCCGTCGCGTCGGCCGGGTGTCTCATCCAGCGGTGAACCGCTGCCGCGCTGGCTGCTGCTGCCGCGCGAGGTCATCGAATACGTGCGCGAGAACCGCTGGCTGGTGCTGAGCAGCGTGGGCGGTGGCCTGCTGCTGATCTGGAGCATTTCAGCGCTGTTTGCGCGCGCCGCAGCGAATGCGGGCCGGGTGCCGGGGCCACCGGCCGATCGCACGCTCAGCGCTGATCGCTGGGGGTCAACTCGTCAGGAAGCTCGTCCGGCTCGGCGGCGCTCGCATCGGCGCCCGAGGTGACCAGCCGGTCCAGCGGCCGGCACAGGTGGCGGTTGAGCTGCCCGAGGCGTTCGGACTTCGCCATGGCGGCCAGCACGACCTCTGGGTTGATCATCAACATGAACGGGTTGTGTTCCGGAGATTGATGCGCCATGACGGACTCCTGCTGCTGCAATGGGTACAGCTTCGACAACTTTAGGTCGCACTGCAGCGCTTGCCGAGTCGGCGGAATACCAAAGGGCTTGTCGGATGACTTCTGACACGGTCACCCTGCACGCCGGTGCCTGTATCGGTTGCTCGGCGGCTCAGCGTGCCGCTGACCTCAGCCGCGCCGCCAGCGAATCACGCCCGGCCAGTTCGGCGAACTCCACCGCGCCCAGGTCGGCATCGTTGCGCGCGCGCAGGCTGGCGCCGCGGGCCAGCAGCAGGTCCACCGCCTCTTCGGGGCCGTAACGCGCGGCCATCATCAGCGGCGTGCTGCGGTTGGGCGACAGCGCCTCGACCTGCGCGCCGCGCTCCAGCAGCAGCGCCACCATGCGGGGCTCGGGCCCCGAGGCCGCGTAGTGCAAGGGTGTCCAGCCCGGCCGGTTGTGTGCGGCACCCCGGTCCAGCAGCTGCCGGGCGCCATCGAGCTGGCCACGCAGCGCCGCCATCATCAGCGGTGTCTCGTCGGCGTTGTTGACGGCGTCGATGCGTGTCCGCGGATGCGCCAGCAGCACTGCCACGGCCTTGGGCGACTCGTCGCGGAAGGCCAGATAGAGCCCGACCTGGCCCTTTTCGTCGACGGTGTTGGGGTCGAAGCCGCGGTCCAGCAGCTGCTTCACCTTGCTGGCATCGTCGACGTTGATGGCGCGGAAAAAGTCCACCGACGTCTGTGCATGCGCCGTTGAAAATATAAGCAAAACAAAGGCGTAAAGAATATATCTAAAGTTACTTATCAACATTTGGTGTTGTCCTTCGACAGGCTGGGGAGGCCGAACAGGGCCTCGGCGTTGGCCGTGGTGACACGTGCGATGGTCTCCAGCGGCAGCAACTTCAGCGCCGCCAGTTGCACCGCCACATGCGCCACCCAGGCCGGCTGGTTGGTCTTGCCCCGGTGTGGCGCCGGGGCCAGGTAGGGGCTGTCGGTCTCGATCAGGCAACGTTCCAGCGGCACTGCACGCGCCACATCGCGCAGCGCCTCGGCGTTGCGGAAGGTCAGGATGCCGGAAAACGAGATGTGAAACCCCATCTCCAGCGCCGCCATGGCCACCGCCATGGTTTCGGTGAAGCAATGGAAGACGCCGCGCACGGCGCCCTGCCCTGCGTCGATTGTCTCTTCGCGCAGCACGGCCAGCGTGTCCTCGCTGGCCGAACGGGTGTGGATGACCAGCGGCAGCCCGGTGGCCCGCGCCGCGCGGATGTGCACACGAAAGCGCTCGCGCTGCCAGGCCATGTCGGCGACGCTGCGGCCGTTCAGGCGGTAGTAGTCCAGCCCGGTTTCGCCGATGGCCACCACACGTGGCAGCGCGGCGCGCTGCACCAGGTCGTCCAGCGTCGGCTCCTGCACGCCTTCGTTGTCGGGGTGCACGCCCACCGTGCACCAGAAGTTGTCGTGCCCGGTGGCCAGGGCGTGCACCTGCGGGAACTCTTCGAGCGTGGTGCAGATGCAGACCGCGCGGTCGACCTGCAGCGCGGCCATCTCGCGCCGGATCTCGGGCAGACGCGCCGACAGCTCGGGAAAACTCAGATGGCAGTGGGAGTCGATGTACATCGGGCCAGGGTGTCTCGCCTGCGCCGCGGCGGCGCCCGGCACAGCGCAGGCGCGCTAGAGCGTCTGCGTGGGCTTGGACGAAGAGATGCTTGTGCCCAGCACTTCCTCTATCCTGATCTTCAGCTGGCGCGACTTCTCGTCGTTCGGGAAGCGCACACCGACACCCTGGGTGCGCCCGCCAGAGGCGTTAGGCGGCGTGATCCAGGCCACCTTGCCGGCGACCGGAAAGCGTTGCGGGTCGTCGGGCAGCGACAGCAGCAGGTAGATGTCTTCGCCCAGCTTGTACTCGCGCGTGGTGGGCACGAAGAGACCGCCGTCGGTGAAGACCGGGATGTAGGCAGCGTAGAGGGCACCCTTCTCGCGGAACACGAGCTGGATGACGCTGGGCCGCGACGCGGCCTGACCCCCGGGCGACAGCGGCGGACCCAGGCCGCCTGCGCGGGTAGTGACACGGTCTTTCATCTGTCGAGTGTATCCAAGCGCCGGGCTGGCGCCGGGCCACGCGGCACGGGGCGCGACAGCGCCTCGGCCCCGCCTTGCACCATGGCTTCGACCAGCAGCGCTTCGCTCCAGGGATGCTCGGCGTGGCGCGCGACACGTTCGAGCTCGCGCGACCAGGCGGACAGCCGTTCGGGCGATGCGCGAGCGGGCACGCCAGCGTTCGGAAAGTAGCGCGCCGCGCCGCCGGTGGTGCGGGCCAGCGCGTCGTGGCAGAGCTTCTGCAGCGCGTCGAGCGCCCTCGGGACCGTCCACCCCGACAGCGAGGCAGCGTTGCCGGCGGCCACCGCGGCGGGCAGCGCGGCCCAGGCGCGGGCATCCACGCCGCCCTGCTGCATCGCCAGCGCGTCCAGCGGGCGGCCGCTGCAGGCCGCCAGCAGCACCTGGGCGTCGGCCGCGTCCGGCACGCCCTGGGCCTGCAGCCAGGCCAGGGCCACGTCGGCGGCGGGCTCAGTCAGGTGCAGCAGTTGGCAGCGGCTGCGCACCGTGGGCAGCAGCGACGCCGGGTCGGATGTCGTCAGCAGCAGCCGCGTGCCCGGCGCCGGTTCCTCCAGCGTCTTCAGCAGCGCGTTGGCGGACTGCGTGTTGAGAACGTCGGCCGGATGCAGCAGTGCCACCTTGGCGCGGCCGCGGGCGCTGGTGCGCGTCAGGCGTTCGATGAGCAGCCGCACCTCGTCGATGCGGATCTGCCGGCTGGGCTTGCGCTTGCTGTCGTCGCTGTCGCCGCGGTCGTCGGGCAGCGGCCAGTCGTGCTCGCGGCGCAGCGTCTCGGGCAGCAGCACCGTCAGGTCGGGGTGCACGTGGCTCTGTATCAGGCGGCAGCTGCCGCAGCGGCCGCAGGGGCGCGCTGGGGTGCCCTCGGCCTCGCACAGCCAGGCCTGGGCCAGCGTGAAGGCGAAGGCCATCGCGCCCACTCCCGGCGCGCCGTGCACCAGCAGCGCATGGCCGCGGTGCGTGGCCAGCGCCTGCGCCAGCGGCGCGGCCAGCCAGGGCAGCGGCAACGCGCCGGTGTCGTCGACGAGCATGGCGCGGATCAGGCGAAGCCGCGCTGCAGCAGCACGGCCTCGATCTGCGCCCACACGTCGCTGCGATCGGCGCCGGCGTCCAGCGCTGCAAAGCGCGCGGGTGCCGCAGCGCAGCGCGCCGCGTAGCCAGCGTCGACGCGCGCGAAAAAGGCCTCGTCCTGCGACTCGAAGCGGTCGGGGGCGCGGGCTTCGGCACGCCGGGACGCGGCAGCGGCCGGCGCGATGCGGAACCACAGCGTCAGGTCGGGCTGGCGACCGTGCTGAACCCAGCCTTCCAGGCCGGCGAGCACGTCGAGGTCGAAACCGCGGCCGCCGCCCTGGTAGGCGAAGGTGGCGTCGGTGAAGCGGTCGCACAGCACGGTGGCGCCGCGCGCCAGCGCCGGTTCGATCAGATTCAGCAGGTGGTCGCGGCGCGCCGCGAAGACCAGCAACGCCTCGGTCAGCGTGTCCATCGGCAGGTGCAGCACCAGGTCTCGCAGGCGTTCGGCGAGCGCGGTGCCGCCGGGTTCACGCGTCACCACCACCTCGTGGTCGCGCGCGCGCAGCCAGGCGGCCAGGGCCTCGATGTGCGAGCTCTTGCCCGCGCCGTCGATGCCTTCGAGCGTGATGAAGCGGCCGCCGGCCGATGGGGCCGTCATCGGCCGCGCTGGTACTGGTTCACCGCGCGATTATGGTCGGCCAGGTTTTCGCTGAAGACGCTGCTGCCGTCGCCGCGGGCGACGAAGTACAGCGCCTTGCCGGCCTCGGGCCGCACCGCTGCGCGCAGCGAGGCCAGCCCGGGCAGTGCGATGGGTGTCGGCGGCAGGCCGCCGCGGGTGTAGGTGTTGTAGGGCGTGTCGGCCAGCAGGTCGCGCTTGCGCAGGTTGCCGTCGAAGGCCTCGCCCAGGCCGTAGATCACGGTGGGGTCGGTCTGCAGCGGCATGCCGATGCGCAGCCGGTTGACGAAAACCGACGCGACTTTGGCGCGGTCCGCCGGCAGCCCGGTTTCCTTTTCGACGATGGAGGCCAGGATCAGCGCCTCGTCGGCGCTCTTCAGCGGCGTGTCGGGCGCACGTTCGGCCCAGGTGGCGTCAAGCCGCTGCTGCATCGCGCGGTAGGCGCGCTTGAGCACGGTGAGGTCGCTGACCTTGCGGCTGTAGACGTAGGTGTCGGGAAAGAAGCGCCCTTCCCCGGGCTGGCCCGGCGCGCCCAGGGCGGCCATCAGCTGCGCTTCGCTCCAGTCGGCGGTGACGGGTTTCAGGTGCGGCGCACGTGCCAGCGCGGCGCGCAGCTGGCGCAAGGTCCAGCCTTCGATGAACCGCACCTGCTCCAGCGTTTCCAGGCCTTGCACCATCTTGTCGAGCAGCTGCCGCGGCGAGGTGCCGGCGTCGATCTCGTAGCTGCCGGCGCGGATGCGGCGGGCCTGACCCGACCAGCGGAACCACTCGTAGAGCAGGCGTGGCGAGGTCCGTACCCCGGCGTCGACCCAGGCCTGCGCAACGTCGCGCGGCGTGGCGCCGGCCTCGATGGACAGTTCGGCCGTGGCCGCGGACAGCGGCAGAGGCCGGTCGAGCCACCAGTAGACCCCCGCCGCGAGCGCGAGCGCCAGCACCACGGGCAGCGCCAGCAGGGTCAACCACAGACCAAGGCCCCGGAAGCGACGCGACATGGCGGCTGATCATAATGAAGCGATGAGCCCCATCCTGCCTGCCAACATGGTCGACGCGAGTCCGTCGCCCGCCCTGCCCCAGGGCGTCACGCGCCTGGACGACTGGGGCGTGATCCGCGCCAGCGGCGCCGACACCGCCAGCTTCCTGCACGGCCAGCTGACGCAGGACGTGTTGCACCTGGACGAGGCCCACGCCCGCCTGGCCGGCTACTGCTCGGTCAAGGGTCGCTTGCTGGCCAGCTTCGTGATGTGGCGACGCGGGCCCGATGAGATCCTGCTGGCCTGCAGCGCAGACCTGCTGCCGGGTGTGCTCAAGCGGCTGTCGATGTTCGTGCTGCGCGCGAAGTGCAAGCTCAGCGACGCCAGCGCCGAGTGGCCGCTGTGGGGCCTGGCCGGAGATGCTGCCGCGGCGGCACCGGCGACCGTGTGGGCGCGCGGCAGCGCCGGCGCCGCAGATCTGCTGCGCCTGCCCGACGCCGCTATTCAAGGCCGCGCCGTGCCGCGGGCCATGTGGGCCGGCACCGAAGCGCCCGCCGGTGCACCGCTGGACGCCGATGCCTGGCGCTGGCTGGAGGTGCACAGCGGCGTGGCGCGCATCAGCGCCGCCACGGCCGAGCAGTTCGTGCCGCAGATGGTCAACCTCGAACTTGTTGGCGGCGTGAACTTCCAGAAGGGCTGCTATCCCGGTCAGGAAATCGTGGCGCGCAGCCAGTACCGCGGCACGCTGAAACGGCGCGGCCACGTCGTCGAAGCGGCCGTGCCGCTGCAACCTGGGCAGGAGGTCTTCCACAGTGCCGACCCCGGCCAGCCCGCCGGCATGGTGGTGCTCGCGGGCGCCTGGGCTGGCCGCCACGCGGCGCTGGTGGAACTGAAGCTGGCGGCGCTGGAAAGTGGCAGCCTTCACGCCGGCGCGGCCGATGGCCCTGTGCTGACGCCGGCCGCCCTGCCCTATGCCTTCCCATCCGAAGCACCTTGAGATGCCGCGCGAGCTCTTTGTCTATTGGAAGGTCGAGCGTGCGCGTGGTGCCGAGGCGCAAGCCAAGGCAACGCTCATGCAGCAGTCGCTTCGCCGCGCCCAGCCTGCGCTGCTGTCGCGCCTGATGCGGCGGGCCGAGGAGACCGGCGACAAGCTCACCTTCATGGAAACCTACAGCGCGCTGCCTGGCGGCGTGACGCCAGCGCTGCAGGCCGCCATCGAAGCCGCTGCGGCCGGGGCGTTGGCGTCCTTCGAAGGCCTGGCCCGCCACGTCGAGGTCTTCGAGCGGCTCGACCCGCCGGACTGAAGTTCGACGCTCGGCGCTACAGCGCCCGGCGCATGGCCTGGTGCGGCACGCCGGCCGCTTCGAACACCTCGCCTTCGCGTTCGAAGCCATGACGTTGGTAGAAGCCCACCGCCGCGGTCTGCGCCTGCAGCATCACGGCCGTGTCGCCGCGCTGGCGCGCCAGGTCCGTCAAGGCGCGCAGCACGGCCGAACCGAGCTGCGCACCCCGCACCGCGGGCAGCGTGGCCATGCGGCCGATCTGCGCCAGCCCGGGTTCCCGCTGCAGCAGGCGGCCGCTGGCCACCGGCAAGCCCATCCGGTTGGTGGCCAGGGCGTGCAGCGCCGTGGCGTCGGCGTCGTCGACCACCAGCTCGGCCGCGATGCCCTGCTCGTCGACGAACACCGCCTGGCGGATGCCGCGCGCGTCGGCGCCCAGCGCAGTCCAGTCGCCAGTGCGAAGTTCGAGCACGGCCTCCCCCGCTTCGTAAGCCTGCAGCAGCGCCCGCAGCGGCGCCGGCACCGGCCGGGCCTTCTGCGTGGCGACGTCGGCAAAGACGTAGACCAGTTCGCCATGCACCAGCAGCCGCTCGTCCCGGAACACCGCGGTGTCGAACCGCAGCGAGCTGTTGCCGACGTGCGCGCAGCGTACGCCGATGTCGAGCAACTCGTCGTAGCGCGCCGAGCCGAGGTAGTCGATCGTCGCCTTGCGCACGTAGAGGTCGCCGCCCAGCGCCGCCATGCTGTCGTTGTAGGGCAGCGCCAGCGCGCGCCAGTAGCCGGCCACGGCGGTGTCGAAGTACATCAGGTAGTGGCCGTTGAAGACGATCTACTGCAGGTCGACCTCGGCCCAGCGCACACGCAGGCGCTCGAGGTGGCGGAAATCGCTGCGCTTCATGGTGCCAGGCTCGCTTTCAGCGCCGCGGCGGCGAAGTCCAGCGCGGTGCCGGCCTCCTTCAGCGCGCGGCCCATC
>JAURZK010000046.1 GCA_030653505.1 Rubrivivax sp. | reverse complement strand
CTGCAGGTCGACCTCGGCCCAGCGCACACGCAGGCGCTCGAGGTGGCGGAAATCGCTGCGCTTCATGGTGCCAGGCTCGCTTTCAGCGCCGCGGCGGCGAAGTCCAGCGCGGTGCCGGCCTCCTTCAGCGCGCGGCCCATCTTGATGAAGTCGTGGGTCACGCCGCGCACCAGCTCCAGGCTGACGGGCACCCCCGCGGCGCGCAGGCGGTCGGCGTAGGCCAGGCCCTCGTCGACGAGGGGATCGCACTCGGCCAGGATGACGCAGGCCGGCGCGACGCCGTCGACATCGGCCTCCAGAGGCGCGAAGCGCCAGTCGTGGCGGTTGTGCATGTCGACATACTGGTCGAAGAACCAGGCGATGGTGTCGCGGTCGAGCAGGAAACCGTGGCCGAAGAGGTGGTGCGAGGCGCTGTCGGTGCGCGCAGCGGTGCCGGGCGTGATCAGCAACTGCAGCGCCAGCGGCAGGCCGATGTCGCGGGCGTGCAGCGCGCAGACGGCAGCCAGCGTGCCCCCGGCGCTGTCGCCTGCCACGGCCAGCGCTTCGGTGCTCAGACCGAAACGCGCGGGTTCGGCGGCCAGCGTCTGCATCGCTGCCCAGGCATCGTCCACCGCCGCCGGAAAGCGGTGCTCGGGCGCCAGCCGGTAGTCCAGCGCGATGACGGTGCGGCCGCTGCGCAGCGCGAGCTGGCGGCACAGGCTGTCGTGCGTTTCCAGGCTGCCGACGACAAAACCGCCGCCGTGCAGATAGAGCAGTCCGGGCTGCGGTGCCGGGCCGTTGGCGTAGAGGCGCGCGGGTCTGGGCGCGCCGTCGCCGCCGGGCAGCGTGAGGTCGCGCACATGCGGCAAAGGCGCACGGGGCAGGTCCAGCATCTCGGCGCCGGCTACGTAGGCGGCGCGCGCCGCGGGCGGGCTCAGCGTGTGGAAGGGCGGGCGCGCGGCACGGCGGATGCGGTCCAGCACGCCGGCCATCCGGGGTGTCAGCAGGTGGGTACTCAAGGCAGGCGGGAGCATACTTTGCGCCCCGCCCTGCTCCACCCGCCGCCGACCGCTGCGCACCACCATGGCCCGCATCCTCTACCTGACCCAGATCGACATCGAGCACGGTGCCGTGCGCCTGCTGCCTGCCGAGTGCGCGCGCACCGGCATGAAGCGCCCGCTCGTCGTCACCGACGCCGGGGTGCGGGCGGCCGGCGTGTTGCAGAGGGCGCTGGACGCGCTGGGCACGCTGCCGCACGCCGTGTTCGACGGCACACCCAGCAACCCGACCGAGGCCGCCATCCGCGCCGCCGTCGAGGTCTACCGCCGCGAGGGCTGCGACGGCCTGGTGGCGGTGGGCGGCGGCAGCGCCATCGACCTGGCCAAGGGCGTCGCCATCGCCGCCACGCACGAGGGGCCACTGGCCAGCTACGCCACCATCGAAGGCGGCAGCCCCAGGATCACCGAACGCGTGCCGCCGCTGATTGCCGTGCCCACCACCGCCGGCACCGGCAGCGAGGTGGCGCGTGGCGCCATCCTCATCGTCGACGACGGCCGCAAGCTCGGTTTCCACAGCTGGCACCTGATGCCCAAGGCCGCGCTGCTCGACCCCGAACTCACGCTGGGCCTGCCGCCGGGCCTGACCGCCGCCACCGGCATGGACGCCATCGCGCACTGCATGGAGACCTTCATGGCCCCGGCCGTGAACCCGCCGGCCGACGGCATCGCGCTCGACGGCCTGGCGCGCGGCTGGGCGCACATCGAACGCGCCACGCGTGAGGGCAGTGACCGCGAAGCGCGCTGGCACATGATGAGCGCCAGCATGCAGGGCGCGATGGCCTTCCAGAAGGGCCTGGGTTGCGTGCATTCGCTGTCGCACAGCCTGGGTGGCGTGAACCCGCGGCTGCACCACGGCACGCTGAACGCCGTCTTCCTTCCTTCGGTGGTGCGTTTCAACGCCGCAGCGCCCAGCATCCAGGCCGAGCAGCGCCTGCGGCGCATGGCACACGCGATGGGCCTGCCGGAATGCGACAGCCGTGGCACCGAAGTCGCCGAGGCCATCACCGCCATGAACGCCCGCCTGGGCCTGCCCAAGGGGCTGGCCGCGATGGGCGTGCCCGAAGCGCTGTTCGATCGCGTGATCGACGGTGCCATGGCCGACCACTGCCACAAGACCAACCCGCGCATCGCGACGCGCGAAGACTACCGCCGCATGCTGATCGAAAGCCAGTAGGCCAGTAGGCCAGTAGGCCTGTAGGCCTGACGCCCGACGCCCGACGCCTGGCGGCACGACCGGCACGCCGGCGCGACTCCCGGTGGCTGCAACTGGTCGGCCGCCGCTGCAGCCTGTCGCAGCGGCCGGGACGGCCTCCGGGATGCTGGTTATGGTGTGCTACATCACCAACACACCGACAGGCAGCACCCTATGCAGACCTGGGACGACAGACAACCGATCTACCAGCAGCTGGCCGACATCCTGGCTGCGCAGCTGCTGGACGGCGAACCCGACGAAGGCGCGGCCATGCCCTCGGTGCGAGCGCTGGCCGGCCGCTACCTGCTCAACCCGCTGACCGTCAACCGCGCGCTGCAGGCGCTGGGCGACGAAGGCTTGCTGGAGAACCGGCGCGGCATGGGCCTGTTCGTCACGACCGGCGCACGCGAGCGGCTGCGCGCCGCCGAGCGCGAACGTTTCCTGCACACCGAATGGCCGCGTCTGCGCGAGCGCTTGCGCCGTCTGGGTATCGGTGCCGAACAACTGCAATGGGAGGCGCGTTGATGAACGCCGAAGACAACACCCTGCTCGTGCAGGCCAAGGGCCTGACCGTGCGCTACGGCGACAAGCGCGCCGTCGACGACGTCAGCTTCAAGATACCCAAGGGCCGTGTCGTCGGCCTGCTGGGCCACAACGGCGCCGGCAAGACGACGCTGATGAAGGCCCTGGTGGGACTGGCCACCGCCGAGGGTGAACTCGCGGTGCTGGGGCTGAACCCGCGACAGCAGCGTGTGCAGCTGCTGGAACAGGCCTGCTACATCCCCGACGTGGCCATCCTGCCGCGCTGGGCGCGTGTGGAAGACCTCATCGGCCTGATGAGCGGCCTGCACCCGCGTTTCTCGGCCGAACGGGCGCGGGCACTGTTGCGCCGCACCAGCGTCGGGCTGTCGGACAGGGTCAAGACGCTGTCCAAGGGCATGGTCGTGCAGGCCCACCTGTCGCTCATCGCCGCCATCGACGCGCGGCTGATGATCCTGGACGAGCCGACGCTGGGTCTGGACGTGCTCTCGCGCAAGGCCTTCTACGAGATGCTGATCGACGAATGGTGCGACGGCGAGCGCAGCGTGCTCGTCAGCACGCACCAGGTCGAGGAGATCGAAAGCCTGCTGTCCGACGTGCTGATGCTCAACGAGGGCAAGCTGGTGCTCAGCATCAGCCTGGAAGACATGGAGCGGCGCTTCGTCGGCGTCAGCCACGACGCCGCGGTGGCCGACCAGATCGCTGCCGCCCACCCGCTGCTGCGCTACCGCACCGGCCCCGGAGGCGGCGCGAGCCCGAGCCATGCGGCCATCTTCGACGGCGCGCCGCCCGAACACGTGCAGGCGCTGGGCCAGCGTGTGCGCCCCAGCCTGGTGGACTTGTTCGTGGCGCTGACGCGCAAGCCCGAACTCGACCGCACTCAATTCTGACGAGGCCCTGCGATGAACAAGCTTCTTCCCCTGATGCAGCGTGAATGGCTGCAGCACCGCTTCGGCTGGATGCTGATGGTGGTGGTGCCCTTCGGCATCGCGTTGCTGCTGCTCGCCTTCGGGCAGCTCGCGATCGACACCGACACTGCCGAGCGCGTCGGCGACAAGTTGCCACCGCTGCTGGCCATGGCCTCGATCGCCGGCAGTGGCGTGGTGATCTTCCTCATCGCTGGCATCACCTCGCTGATCATCGTCGCCGGCGTGGCACGGCGCGACCACGGCGACCGCTCGATCGAGTTCTGGCTCTCGCTGCCCACCACGCACAGCGCCAGCCTGGCCGCACCGCTGCTGGTGCACCTGTTGCTGGTGCCGGCGCTGGCCCTGCTGCTGGGTCTGGCGGGGGGCCTGCTGGTGTCGATGGTGCTGGTGACACGCGTCGTCGGCATCGGCGCCTGGTTCACGCTGCCCTGGGGCGACCTGCTGCCGGCGATCTTCGCGGTCGCCGCGCGGCTGCTGGCCGGGCTGCCGCTGGCCCTGCTGTGGTTGTCGCCGCTGATCCTGCTCGTGGTGCTGCTGTCGGCCTGGTTCAGGCGCTGGGCCTGGGTCATCCTGGGTGTCGGCCTGGGCCTGGGTGGACAGCTGCTGGACAGGCTCTTCGGCCAGCCGCTCCTGTCCGACGTCACGCTGGGCCTGCTGCGCGGGGCGGGCAAGGCGCTGGTGAATGCCGGCGAAGGTCTCCAGATGGGCCCGAACCAGGGCATCGACGGCCTGCGCCTGCTGCCGGGCTGGGCATTGCACGATTTCGGCCTGGCCCTGCGCGAGTTGGCTTCGCCGCTGCTGGCCGGCGGGCTGCTCTTCGCGGCGGGCTGCTTCGCGTTGCTGATCGTCTGGCGCCAGCGGGGGGCTGGGGCGACCGGCTGAACCGGGCGGACGCGGCCAGCGCACGCTCATCGTGGCCGAGAGCCTGCGCCAGCAGGCCACGCAGCGGGTGCAGGCGGTGGCGGTGTTCAAGCTCGCGCAGTGGCGCGCCGGGTGCGCCATGGAAAAGAGGCCCCGCGGGGCCTCTTTCAGCTCGGCACTCGGGCCAATGTCAGTGATGCGTGCCGTCGAAGAACTGCTCGTCTTCGGTGCTGCCCTTGAGCGCGGCGGTGGACGACAGCGCCTCGATGGTCGTCGTCACGGCGTCGAAGTAGCCGGTGCCCACCTCGCGCTGGTGCTTGACGGCGGTGAAGCCCCGCTCGGCGGCGGCGAACTCCTTCTCCTGCAGTTCGACGAAAGCCGTCATGTTGTTGCGCGCGTAGCCGTAGGCCAGGTCGAACATGCCGTAATTCAGGCTGTGGAAGCCGGCCAGCGTGATGAACTGGAACTTGTAGCCCATGGCGCCGAGTTCACGCTGGAACTTGGCGATCGTCGCGTCGTCCAGGTTCTTCTTCCAGTTGAACGACGGGCTGCAGTTGTAGGCCAGCAGCTTGCCCGGGAACTTGGCGTGGATGGCGTCGGCGAAGGCCTTGGCGAAGGCCAGGTCGGGCTTGCCGGTCTCGCACCAGATCAGGTCGGCATAGGGCGAATAGGCCAGGCCGCGGCTGATGCTCTGCTCCAGGCCGTTCTTCGACTTGAAGAAACCTTCCACCGTGCGCTCGCCGGTGAGGAAGGGCTGGTCGTTGCTGTCGACGTCGCTGGTCACCAGGTCGGCGGCTTCGGCGTCGGTGCGGGCGAGCAGGATGGTGGGGGTGCCCATCACGTCGGCGGCCAGGCGCGCGGCGACGAGCTTGGCCACCGCTTCACGCGTCGGCACCAGCACCTTGCCACCCATGTGGCCGCACTTCTTCACGCTGGCCAGCTGGTCTTCGAAGTGCACGCCGGCCGCACCAGCGTCGATCATGTTCTTCATCAGCTCGAAGGCGTTGAGCACACCGCCGAAGCCGGCTTCGGCATCGGCCACGATGGGCGCGAAGTAGTCGATGTCGTTCTTGCCTTCGCTCCACTGGATCTCGTCGGCACGCTTGAAGGTGGCGTTGATGCGCTTGACGACCTTGGGCACCGAGTCGACGGCGTAGAGCGACTGGTCGGGGTACATCTCGCCGCCGCTGTTGGCGTCGGCGGCGACCTGCCAGCCGCTCAGGTAGATGGCCTTCAGGCCGGCCTTCACCTGCTGCATGGCCTGGTTGCCCGTCAGCGCGCCCAGGGTATTGACGAAGGGTTCGGTGTTGATCAGGTTCCAGAGCTTCTCGGCGCCGCGCTTGGCAAGCGTGTGCTCGATGGGCAGGCTGCCGCGCAGGCGCACGACGTCGGCGGCGCTGTAGCCGCGCGTGATGCCTTTCCAGCGCGGGTTCTCGGCCCAGTCCTTTTCGAGGGCGGCGATCTGCTGTTGGCGGGTGAGGGTCGTCATGTGGGGGCTCCCGGGGGTTGGCTGTGGGTTTTGCGACCTTGGCAGGACCGTGGTCGAAACGAAGAAATCACGTGTTCAGCGTAAACCCGGCCGGAACGGAAGGGAAGACATCTGTCTTATATAAGACAGAAAAGTGAAATCAATGAAATCAACAACTTGCAGATCATTTTCAAATTGCGAAACGCCATTTTTCCAGATGATGGACTTTTGCTGCAATGCAGCGTCTCGCAATTTCACCATGCGGAAAGATGACGCGGCCATGCGGAAGGCGGCAGGGCCGTCCCTGCGCCCCGCCTGCGCCAGCGACTCAAGGGCGCGGCGCTGATGACCCGGACGGAGCGCCGGTGGCTGACGCACCCGGCACCTCGGGCAGGCGCAGTATGTCGGCCAGTTCCTGGTACATCGGCCGCGTCACCAGCCGCGCCACGCCGCTGGCCAGCAGTGCGCTGGCCATCAGGCTCAGCACCATGGCATGGCCCGAGACCATCTCCATCACGATGATGAAGGCGGTGATGGGGCCGCCGGTGGTGGCTGCCAGGAAGGCGACCATGCCCAGCGCGATGAGCGGAATGGCCGCTTCCTTGCCGACGCCTGTGAGCAGCGCCACGTCGTGCCCGATGCCCGCGCCTATGGCCAGCGACGGCGCGAACACACCCGCCGGCACGCCCGTCCAGGCCGACAACCAGGTGGCGCAGAACTTCAGCAGCGTGTAGACACCGGGCAGTTCGGCCTGCCCTTCCAGCAGCGCCTTGGTCGTGGCATAACCGGCACCCGCGGTGGCGCCGCCGGTGGCCAGGCCGATGACGGCCACGGCCAGCGCGCAGCCCGCGGCAAAGCGGTACGGGTGGCTGGCGCGCCAGCGGCTGTAGCGGTCGGGCAGGCCGCGCACTGAAACCACGATCAGCCTTGCGAACAGCCCACCCGCCAGCCCGGCCACCAGCACCACCATCAGCCCCGGCCACAGCAGAGACCACGGCAGCTCCTGCACACGCAGGCGGCCGAAGTAGGTCTCGTTGCCGAACACCGCCACCGCCACCAGGCCCGCCAGCACGATGCTGGCGATGACCAGCGAACTGTGCGAGATGCCGCGCCGTCGCGACAGCTGTTCCAGCGCAAACACGATGCCGCCCAGCGGCGTGTTGAAGGCCGCGGCGATGCCGGCGGCGGCGCCGGCCACCATGAGGTCGTGCGCGTCGATGCCCGACTGCGGCGACAACCAGCGCCGCGCATGCAGCATCACGCCCGCCCCCACCTGCACCGTGGGCCCTTCCCGGCCGATGGACAGGCCGCCCAGCAGGCCAGCCGAGACGAGGCCGATCTTGTGCAGCGAGACCTTCAATGAAACCAGCCAGCTGCGCTGTGACTCATGCAGCGTGTCGTCGAGCGCCCGCACCACCTGAGGGATGCCCGAGCCCATGGTGGCGGGCACGAAGCGCCTTGCCCACCACAGCACCGCCACGGTGACCGCGGGCGTCCAGACCAGCGCCAGGAAGCGGCCCCAGGGGCCCAGCTCGCCCAGCATCAGGAAGGCGTGCACGGCCGCCTCGGCCAGCAGCGTGAAGCCGACCACGACGAGCCCGGTGATGCCGGCGAAGACCAGCACCACGGCGCGGTCGGCCCATTGCCGGCCGGCCAGCAGTTCGTCACGCAGGTTGCGCCAGAACTCGGGTTCGACATCGCGCACGGCGCGCCAGCCGCCATGCAACAGCGCTCGCAGCATGCGCCCCAGGCGCACGTGCGGGGGGCGCCCCGGTCGGCGGCGCGGTGGCGGGTCCTTGCTGGCCTCGTTCATGCCTGACTTTGACGGTTTCGGGCCAGCTCCAGCCAGCGTGTGTAGATACGGTCGGCCAGCGCCTGCTGGCCCGCCAGGTACTCGGCGACGCCGGCGCGCATCGTGGCCGGCCCCTGCATGGTACGCAGGCGCGGCGCGACGTCGTCCTGCGGGTCGGCGTCGTTCGCCCATTGATGGATCTTCTCGGCGTCGGCTTCGACATGGAACTGCATCGCCAGGTGCGGCCCGAGCGCGAAGGCCTGGTGCGTGCAGGCCGCGCTGCCGGCCAGCAGTTCGGCGCCGGCAGGCAGCGCGAAGGTTTCGCTGTGCCATTCGAACACCCGCCGTTCGCCCGGCGGGCCGAACCAGGCTGCGGCGCCAGCGCTGTCGACAACCTGCACCGGCTGCCAGCCGATTTCGGGCATCGTGGCAGCCGTGACCGGAGCGCCCAGCGCCCGCGCCATCAGCTGGCCGCCGAGGCAGTGGCCCAACGTGGGCACACCCGCGGCCAGCGCCTGCAGGAACAGCACCTCGGCCTGGCGCAGCGAGGGCAGCGCGTCGTTCGCGCTCATCTCGCCGCCGAGGATGGCCAGCGCGCCGTAACCGACCAGGTCTTCAGGGTAGGCGTGGCCCGCTTCGGTGTCGAAGACATCGAAGGCCACGCCCTGCCGCGTCAGCCAGGTGCCGAGGTAGGCCGGACCATCGCTGCTGAGGTGCTGGAGGATCAGGACGGGTCTCATCGCGGGGGGCGCCTTCGTATGATGCCGCGGCAGTGTGCCCCAGGACCCCGCCATGACCGACTTCGCCTTTCTCTCCGACACCGGCTTTCTCAAGGCCGGCGCGCCCGACGCGGCCACGCCCTACGCCGTGGCGGGTGTGGCCTGGGACGGCGCCACCACCCACCGCCCCGGTGCGCGCCTGGGGCCGCGCGCCATCCGCCAGGCCAGCCACATGCTGTGCGAAGGCACACACCCGTACTTCGACGTCTCGCCGCGCGGACGGCTCGGCGATGTGGGCGACCTGGGGCTGCCGAACACCTCGCTGGAGACGATGCGTGCCGCGCTCGAGCCGCAGGCACTGGCGCTGATCCGGCGCCACCACTTGGCCTGGCTGGGCGGAGACCACTCGATCACGCTGTCGCTGCTGCGCGCCTACCGCCAGCATCTGGGCGTGCCGCTGGCCGTGATCCACTTCGACGCGCATTGCGACACCTGGACCGAGCACTTCGGCGAACCCAGCGGCCACGGCACCTGGGTCTACGAGGCGATGCAGGAAGGCCTGGTGCAGGGCAGCTGCTTCACCCAGCTGGGCATCCGCTCGGCCGGCGAGCGCGAGGCGAGCGAGTACGTGGCCACGCGCGGCGGCCAGGTCTTCACCGCGCGGCAGCTGCGCGGGCTGGTTTCTCCCGCGCAGCTGGCGCCGGTGCTCGATGCCATCCGCGGGCGCCTGGCCGCACACGGCCACCCGCCCGTCTACCTCAGCCTGGACATCGACTGCCTGGACCCGGCCTTTGCCCCCGGCACCGGCACGCCCGAGCCCGGTGGGCTGGACACGAACCAGGTCTTCACGCTGTTGGAAGAGCTGTCCGACCTGCCCTTCGTCGGCATGGACTGCGTCGAGGTTGCGCCCGCCTATGACCATGCCGAGATCACCAGCCTGGCCGCAGCGCACTTCGTCTGGACCTACCTGTGCGGACGCATCAGCCGAGGTGGCGCCGGCGGGTAGCCCGGCAGGTATGGCGACAGCTTGATCCGGCGCAAGCCGGGGGCCGCGCTGGCGCCGAAAAATGCGGGCAAACCCCCGGAGGCCCCATGAAGCAGACCAGCCCCCCCGTCCGTGTCGCGCGCCCGCCGCGGCAGAGCCGCCCGCGCACCGCCGAACTGCCTGAATTCGAATCGCTCGACAACGCCCACCGTGCCGCCTTGCAGATGCTGGACAGCTTCCACCGCCTGCTGGCGCAACTCGACAGCACCGGGTTGGACGACGCGGCGCGCAGCTCGGCACGCGAGATCCTGGCCTTCTTCAACGGCCCCGGCCGCCATCACCACGAGGACGAGGAAAAACACGTCTTCCCGGGCCTGCTGGCCGATGGCAAGCCGGAGCTCGTCAAGCACATCCACCGCCTGATGCAGGACCACGGCTGGCTCGAGGAAGACTGGCGTGAGCTGGCGCCGCAGATCGAGGCCATCGCCGACGGCTACAACTGGTACGACATGGCCGTGCTGAGCGCGGCGCTGCCCGTGTTCACGGCGCTCTACCTCGACCACATCGCGCTCGAGGAAAGCCTGGTCTACCCCGAAGCCAAGAAGCAGCTGGCGGCACTGAAGGCCGGGCGCGGCACGGTGAACTGAACGCGCGCCCACCGCGGCATCACACCTCCAGCGCCGTCGTCTTCTTGACGGTGCGCAGCACCAGCATCGAGTTGCTGCGCACCACCCCAGGCAGCCGGGGCAGCACCTCGGCGTGGAAGCGCTCCAGGTCCTCGGCCTCGCGGTAGGCGAAGCGCACGAGGTAGTCGTTGGCACCGGCGACGTAGACGCAGTCCAGGATCTCGGGTGTGTCGCGCACGGCCTGCTCGAACGCCTCAAGCTGCGCGGGCTGCGTGCTCTCGAGGTTGATGATGGTGTAGCTGGTGCCGGGGCGCCCCACCGCCTTCGGATTGAGCAGCGCCACGTAGCCGGCGATGACACCGGTCTCTTCCAGCGCCTTGACGCGCCGCAGGCAGGCGCTGGGCGACAGGTGCACACGCGAGGCCAGCTCCTGGTTCGAGAGCCGGCCCTGGGCCTGCAACTGGTTCAGGATGGCGCGGTCGATGCTGTCGAGCTGCGCATCGGCTTGCACCCTGGTGCCGGTTGTTCGCATCGTGTTGATCCCTTGGGGCCGTTCGCCGCATTATCTTGCGCCGGCAAGGGTGAACCCGGGCGCGTAGCGCACGCACATTGCGCGCCGCCGTGTCTAGACTGCCCGGTGGTGCCGCCGCACACTGTGGCCACCGCACACGCCAGGAGCCACCATGAACAAAGCCGTCGATCCCGCACTGATGCACGCCGCCGAGGCCGTCGGCTCGACCACGGGCCTGACACCGGCCCAGCTGGCCGCCTACTGGCTGCCCTTCACCGCCAACCGCCAGTTCAAGAAAGCCCCGCGCCTGCTGACCAAGGCCGCGGGCATGCACTACTGGGACTACCAGGGGCGGCAGATCCTCGACGCCGTGGCCGGGCTGTGGTGCGTGAACGCCGGCCACGGCCGGCCGCGAATCACGCAGGCCATCCAGGCCCAGGCGGCTGAGATGGACTTCGCGCCGCCCTTCCAGATGGCGCATCCCAAGGCCTTCGAGCTGGCCGAGCGCGTGGCGCAGCTGGCCCCGGCCGGCATGGGCAAGGTCTTCTTTGCCAACTCGGGCTCCGAAGCCGTCGAAAGCGCACTGAAGATGGCCTTGGCCTACCACCGCGTGCGCGGCGAGGGCACACGCACCCGGCTCATCGGGCGCGAACGCGGTTACCACGGCGTCAACTTCGGTGGCATCTCGGTGGGCGGGATGATCGGCAACCGCAAGACCTTCGGCCTGGCCGTGGCCGGCGTCGACCACCTGGGCCACACGCACGACCCGGAGCGCAACCTGTTCAGCGTCGGCCAGCCGCTGCACGGCGCCGAAGGTGCCGACGACCTGGAACGCCTGGTGGCGCTGCACGACGCCAGCAACATCGCCGCCGTCATCGTCGAGCCGGTGGCCGGCAGCACGGGTGTGCTGATCCCACCGCAGGGTTACCTGCAGCGGCTGCGCGAGCTGTGCACGAAACACGGCATCCTGCTCATCTTCGACGAGGTCATCACCGGTTTCGGCCGCACCGGACAGCCCTTCGCGGCGCAGACCTTCGGGGTCGTTCCCGACATGATCACCTGCGCCAAGGGCCTGAGCAACGGCGCCGTGCCCATGGGCGCGGTGATCGTGAAGGACGAGATCTTTGAGGCCTTCATGACCGGGCCCGAGCACCTCATCGAGTTTCCGCACGGCTACACCTATTCGGGCCACCCGCTGGCCTGCGCGGCCGGCCTGGGAACGCTGGACACTTATGCCGAGGAAGGCCTGCTCACACGCGCCGGCGAGTTGCAGGATCACTTCGCGCAGGCCGTGCACTCGCTGCGCGGCGAGCCACACGTCGTCGACGTTCGCAACATCGGCCTGGTCGGCGGCATCGAGCTGGCCTCGCTGCCAGGCATGCCGGCCAAGCGGGGCTTCGACGTCTTCCTCGACTGCTACGAAAAGGGCCTGCTCATCCGCACCACCGGCGACACCATCGCGTTGTCGCCGCCGCTGATCATCGAGCGCGGGCAGATCGACCAGATCGTCGACACGCTGCGCGGCGCGTTGCGGCGCGTGGCCTGACGCCTGCGCCCTTGACCACCCCGACGAAGGACACCGCCTAGCGCCAGAGCCTCATGCCCCTGCTTGACATGGCCTGGCACCGGCTGCGCGATATGCTCGCCTGAGCTCACCATGACACTGCCCATCGTCCTCGTCACCAGCTGCAACCACCGCTTCGGCGAGCACCCCTTCCACATTGCAGGGCGCAAGTACGTCGACGCCGTGCGCCTGGCCGGTGCGCTGCCCCTGATCGCGCCGCCCTACGCGGTCGATGAACTCGACGCGCTGCTCGACACCGCCGACGGCGTGCTGCTGACGGGCTCGCCCAGCAACGTGCACCCCTCGCACTTCGGCGAGGACGTGCTCAACGCCGCGCTGCCGCTGGACCCCGAGCGCGACGCCTGGACGCTGCCGCTGATCAGCCGCGCACTGGCGCGCGGTGTGCCGCTGCTGGCCATCTGCCGCGGCACGCAGGAGACCAACGTGGCGCTGGGCGGCACGCTGCATCAGGCGGTGCAGGACGTCCCGGGCCTGAACGACCACCGCAGCCGCGAAGGTGCGACGGCGGCAGAGCAGTACGGGCCCGCGCACCGCGTCGACGTGGTTCCTGGCGGGCGGTTGGCCGGCATCGTCGGCAACATGGCCATCACCGTGAATTCGGTGCACGGCCAGGGCATCAAGGCCCTGGCGCCGGGGCTGCGCGTCGAGGCGCTCGCGCCCGACGGTCTCGTCGAAGCCTTCTCGCAACCTGCCGCGGCCGGTTTCAACCTCTGCCTGCAGTGGCACCCGGAGTGGCAGGCCGCGGACAACCCGGTGTCGATGCAGATCCTGCGTGCCTTCGGCGAGGCGGTGCAGGTCTACCGCGACCGCGTGCGCGGCCCCTTGCCAGCCAATGCCGTCGCGCCCTGAACCGTGCGCGCCGCACCGCCGCAGCCGCGCACCCAACCGCTCAAGCCCCCAGGTGCCCCATGAATACCAGAGACCACTTCACCTTCGCCGAGCTCGAGCAGTGGCTCGACAACAACCACGTCACCGAGATCGAATGCCTGGTGCCCGACCTCACCGGCGTGGCGCGCGGCAAGATCCTGCCGCGCCAGAAGTTCACCGAGGACCGCGGCATGCGCCTGCCCGAGGCCGTGGTGGCGATGGGCGTGACGGGTGAATTTCCCGAAGAGGGCCCGTACTACGACGTCATCACGCCCACCGACCGCGACATGCACCTGCGGCCCGACCCGACCACCGTGCGCATCGTGCCCTGGGCGAGCGACCCCACGGCGCAGGTCATCCACGACTGCTACGACCGCCACGGTCACCTCGTGCCCTTCGCGCCACGCAGCGTGCTGCGCCACGTGTGCGACCTCTACGACGCGCAGGGCTGGTCGCCGGTGGTCGCGCCCGAGCTCGAGTTCTACCTGGTGGCGCGCAACACCGACCCCGACGTGCCGCTGAAGCCGCCCATCGGTCGCAGCGGCCGCAGCGAGACCGGGCGCCAGGCCTACAGCATCGACGCGGTGAACGAGTTCGACCCGCTGTTCGAGGACGTCTACGCCTACTGCGAGAAGATGGAGCTCAACGTCGACACGCTGATCCACGAGGTGGGCGCTGGGCAGATGGAGATCAACTTCTTCCATGCCCACCCGCTGGGGCTGGCCGACGAGGTCTTCCTCTTCAAACGCACGGTGCGCGAGGCGGCGCTGCGCCACGACATGTTCGCCACCTTCATGGCCAAGCCCATCGCCGGCGAGCCGGGCAGCGCGATGCACGTGCACCAGAGCATCGTCAGCAAGGCCACGGGCATGAACATCTTCAGCAACCCCGATTTCACGGCCAGCAAGGAGTTCTACTGGTACATCGGCGGCCTGCAGAAGTACATCCCGGCGGCGATGGCGCTGTTCGCGCCCTACGTCAACAGCTACCGCCGGCTGGTGCGCAGCAATGCCGCGCCCATCAACATCCAGTGGGGCACCGACAACCGCACCGTGGGCATACGCAGCCCGCTGGCGGGCGCAGCGGCACGCCGGGTCGAGAACCGCGTCATCGGCGCCGACGCCAACCCCTACGTCGCACTGGCCGCCACGCTGGCCTGCGGCTACCTGGGCATGATGAACCGGATCGAACCCAGTGCCGAGTGCAAGGGCGACGCCTACCTGGGCGACTTCCAGCTGCCGCGCAGCCTGGGCGAAGCGCTGACGCTGCTGCGCGACGAGGCCGACCTGGCCGAGGTGCTGGGCAAGGCCTTCATCACCGTCTACACCGAGGTCAAGGAGATCGAGTACGCCGAGTTCATGAAGGTGATCTCGCCCTGGGAACGCGAGCATCTGCTGCTCCATGTTTGAACGAGGCCTGAAGATGACCCGCACGACCCAACAGTGGCAGGCCGCCGACGCGGCGCACTTCCTGCACCCCTTCACCGACTTCCAGAGCCTGGCGCAGAAGGGCTCGCGCATCATCACGCACGCCGACAACATCTACCTCTGGGACAGCGAGGGCCGCAAGGTCCTCGACGCGATGAGCGGGCTGTGGTGCGTCAACGTCGGCTACGGCCAGCAGGCGCTGGTCGACGCCGCGACACGCCAGATGCAGACGCTGCCCTTCTACAACGCCTTTTTCCAGACCGCCACGCCGCCGGCCATCGAGCTGGCCGAGCTGCTGGCCGAGGTGACGCCGCCGCAGTTCCAGCATGTCTTCTTCAGCGGCAGCGGTTCCGAGGGCAACGACACCATCGTGCGCATGGTGCGCCGCTACTGGGACCTGCTCGGCCAGCCGCAGCGCAGCGTCATCATCAGCCGAAACAACGCCTACCACGGCAGCACCATGGCCGGCGCGTCGCTCGGCGGCATGAGCGGCATGCACGCGCAGGGCGGGCTGCCCATCCCCGGCATCGTGCATATCGAGCAACCGTACTGGTGGGAGCACGGCCGGCCGCAGGGCCTCACGCGCGAGGCCTTCGGCCTGCAGGCGGCGCATTGGCTGGAAGAGAAAATCCTGGCGCTGGGGCCCGAGAACGTCGCCGCCTTCATCGGCGAGCCGGTGCAGGGCGCCGGCGGTGTGATCATTCCGCCGTCGACCTACTGGCCCGAGGTGCAGCGCATCTGCAGCCGCTACGGCGTGCTGCTCGTCAGCGACGAGGTCATCTGCGGCTTCGGCCGCACCGGCCAGTGGTTCGGCTGCGAGACCCTGGGATTCCAGCCCGACCTGATGACCTTCGCCAAGGGCGTGACCAGCGGCTACGTGCCGCTGGGCGGCGTGATGGTGGGTGAACGCGTGGCCCGCGTGCTCATCGAGCGCGGCGGCGAGTTCAACCACGGCTACACCTACAGCGGCCACCCCGTGGCCTGCGCGGTGGCGCTGGCCAACATCGGGCTCATCCGTTCGTTGAAGCTGGTGGAGCACGTGCGCGACGACGTGGGCCCGTACCTTGCCGAAGCCTTCGCGCGGCTGGCCGGGCACCCGCTGGTGGGTGACGCCGAGACCTGCGGCCTGATGGGCGCGTTGCTGCTCGTGAAGGACAAGGCCGAGGACCCCAGGGACAGCACGGCCTTCGACGAAGGGGTCGGCATCGGCATGGTCTGCCGCGGCCACTGCTTCCGCGAAGGCGTGATCATGCGCGCCGTCGGCGACCGCATGATCATCGCGCCGCCGCTGGTCATCACACGCACGCAGATCGACGAGATGGTGGCGCTCATCCGCCGCTGCCTCGACCTCACGCTGGCCGACGCGCAGCGCGAAGGCTGGCTGCGTTGAGGGTGCGCGCCGCTGCCGGTTGCTAGACTCCGGCCCGCTCATGAATCCCAAGCCGAAGGCGTTCGCCCTGGCCTTCGGCCCTGCAACCTGACCGCATTCCATGGCCAACCCGACCAGCGCCGCACCTGCGGCGGCAGCGCCAGCGGCGTTCCTGCAGATCCAGAACGTCGTCAAGGACTTCAACGGCTTCAAGGCCGTGAACAACGTCAGCCTGGACATCGCCAAGGGCGAGATCTTCGCGCTGCTCGGCTCGTCCGGCTGCGGCAAGAGCACGCTGCTGCGCATGTTGGCGGGGTTCGAGACGCCGAGCTCGGGCCGCATCGTGCTGGACGGGCAGGACCTGGCCGACCTGCCGCCCTACCAGCGGCCGATGAACATGATGTTCCAGAGCTACGCGCTCTTTCCGCACCTCACGGTGTGGGAGAACATCGCCTTCGGCCTGAAGCGCGAGGGCCTGCCCAGGGACACGATCGCCGAAAGGGTCGAGGCCAAGCTCAAGCTGGTGCAGCTGACGAAGTACGCGCAGCGCAAGCCGCACCAGCTCTCGGGCGGGCAGCAGCAGCGTGTGGCGCTGGCGCGCAGCCTGGCCAAGCAACCGCAGCTGCTGCTGCTGGACGAACCGCTGGGTGCGCTGGACAAGAAGCTGCGCGAAGAGACGCAGATCGAACTCGTCAACATCATCGAGGCGGTGGGCGTGACCTGCGTGATGGTCACGCACGACCAGGAAGAGGCCATGACCATGGCCAGCCGCATCGCCATCATGAGCGAGGGCCGTTTCCTCCAGGTAGGGGCACCGGGCGACATCTACGAGACGCCGGCCACACGCTTCGTCGCCGACTTCATCGGCAACGTCAACCTGATGGATGGCCGCGTCACCGAGGACGAGGCCGACCACGTGATCATCGATTGCGCCGACTGCCGGCATTACGTCGGCCACGGCATCACCGGCAACGAAGGCATGCCGGTGACGGTGGCACTGCGGCCCGAGAAGATCCACCTCGTGCGCCACAAGCCCGCCGACGAATTCAACAGCGTGGCCGGCCGCATCAAGGAAATGTCCTATTTCGGCAGCTTCACCGTCTACCACCTCGAACTGGCCAGCGGCGCCATGCTCAAGGTCAGCGTGGCCAACATACAGCGCCACCGCGACGAGGACTTCACCTGGGGCGACGAGGTCTGGGCGCACTGGTCGCGCTCGGCGCACGTCGTGTTGACGCAGTAGGCCTCGCGATGAAGCACCTGCCCGCCTGGGTCAGCGGCCGCGGTCTGGTGATCGCGCTGCCCTTTGCCTTCCTGCTCGCTTTTTTCCTGCTGCCCTTCCTGATCGTCGGCAAGATCAGCGTGTCCGAGATGGAGACGGTGAGCTTCAAGGACATCGTCACCTACTCCGATGGCGTGCTGGCGGTGGCGCTGAAGTTCAGCAACTACGTCTTCATCACGCAGGACTCGCTGTACTTCAAGACCTACGTCGCGAGCCTGCAGTACGCCGCCGCCACCACGGTGTTGTGCCTGGCCATCGGCTACCCCTTCGCCTACTTCATGGCGCGCGCCAAGGCCACGCTGCAACCGGCGCTGCTGATGCTGGTCATGCTGCCCTTCTGGACGAGTTTCCTGCTGCGTGTCTACGCTTGGCGGGGCCTGCTCACCGAAGGCGGCTGGGTGGCCGACCTCATCGTCGACCTGGGCGTGGACCAGGTGTTGCTGGCGGCGGGGCTGATCTCCGCGCCTGGCAAGCTGATGCACACACCCTTCTCGCTGGTGCTGGGCATGACCTACACCTACCTGCCCTTCATGATCCTGCCGCTGTACGGCAACCTGGCGAAGATGGACCTGCGGCTGCTGGAGGCGGCGGCCGACCTGGGCGCGAGCCCGTGGACGGCGTTCTGGAAGATCACCGTGCCGCTGTCCAAGGCGGGCATCATCGCCGGCAGCATGCTGGTGTTCATTCCCTGCGTCGGCGAATTCGTGATCCCCGAACTGCTGGGCGGCCCCGAGACGCTGATGATCGGCCGCGTGCTGTGGGACGAGTTCTTCAGCAACAACGACTGGCCCATGGCCGGCAGCGTGGCCGTGGTGATGGTGCTGCTGATCATCGTGCCGCTGGCACTGTTCAACAAGTACCAGGCCGAAGCGCAGGAACGCCACCCGTGAAGCCGAAAGCCGCTCACTTCTATCGCTGGTTCGGCCGTGGCTGGCTGGGCCTGGGTTACCTCTTCCTCTACGTGCCCATCGTGGCACTGGTGATCTACTCGTTCAACGACTCGCCCATTCCCAATGTATGGCGCGGCTTCACCCTCAAGTGGTACGCCGCGCTGGCCAGCGACACCGAGATGCTGGCCGGCCTGTGGCTCAGCCTGAAGATCGCCTTCCTCACCGCCTGCGGCTCGGTGGTGCTGGGCACGCTGGCGGCCTTTGCGCTCGTCAAGTACAAGCGCTTCTCCGGGCGCACGCTGTTCAGCGGCATGGTGACTGCGCCGCTGGTGATGCCCGAAGTGGTGGTGGGCCTGTCGCTGCTGCTGATGCTGGTGAGCGTGCAGCGGGCCCTGGGGTTTCCCGAGCGCGGCATGATGACGATCTGGTTCGGCCATCTGCTGCTGGGCATGGCCTACGCGACGGTGGTCGTGCAGTCGCGGCTGCAGGACCTGAACCCGCAGCTCGAAGAAGCCGCCATGGACCTGGGTGCCAGGCCGCACCAGGTGTTCTGGCTGGTGACGCTGCCGATGATCGCGCAGAGCCTGGTTTCGGCCTGGCTGCTGACCTTCACGATCTCGCTCGACGACGTGGTGATCTCGGCCTTCCTCTCGGGCCCGGGCAGCACGACGATGCCGCTGGTCATCTTCTCGCGTGCCCGGCTGGGTCTGAACCCCAGCGTAAATGCTGTGGCGACGCTGATCATCGTCATCGTTTCCGTCGGCGTCGTCGTCGCCAGCTACCTCATTGCGCGTGCCGAACGGCAGCGCCAGCGCGACATGGCTGCCGCGGCGAAAGCCTGATCCTGAAAACCCCGACCAGGCAACCCGCCTGGCCGGACATCCCGCAGGCGGTCAGGACAGGTTCCTGCCCGCCGCGTCACCCGAGGACCCACCCATGACCCACCCGAACTGGCACGCCCTCGCGCGCGACCTGCGCATCGACGGCCGCTGTGTCATCGACGGCCAGCGCCGCGCGGCCTGCAGCGGCGAGACCTTCGACACGGTCTCGCCCATCGACGGGCGGGTGCTCGGCGCCGTCGCCCGCGGCGCCGGACCCGACGTCGATGCTGCCGTGGCCAGCGCGCGCGCGGCCTTCGAAGACGGCCGCTGGGCGCACCAGCCGCCTGCCGCGCGCAAGCGTGTGCTGCAGGCGTTTGCCGAGAAGGTCCTGGCCGCGCGCGATGAACTGGCGCTGCTCGAGACGCTGGACATGGGCAAGCCGATCCGGTATTCGCTCAGCGTCGACGTACCCAGCACGGCGCGCTGCATCGCCTGGTATGCCGAAGCTGTCGACAAGGTCTACGATCAGATCGCGCCCACGGGGCCCGATGCACTGGCGCTGATCACGCGGGAACCTGTGGGTGTGGTGGGGGCCATCGTGCCCTGGAACTACCCGATGATCATGGCCGCCTGGAAGCTGGGGCCGGCGCTGGCGGCGGGCAATGCGGTGGTGCTCAAGCCCAGCGAGAAGAGCCCGCTGACGGCGCTGCGCCTGGCCGAAATCGCCGTCGAGGCCGGCCTGCCGCCGGGTGTGTTCAACGTCGTGCCGGGTTACGGGCAGGAGGCCGGCGAGGCACTCGCGTTGCACATGGACGTGGATGCCCTCGGTTTCACCGGCAGCACGCGCACCGGTCGTCGCATGCTTGAGTATTCGGGCCGCAGCAACCTCAAGCGCATCTACAACGAACTCGGTGGCAAGAGCGCCTTCATCGTCTTCCCCGACTTCGCCGACCTCGCCCGCGCCGCGGCCACCGCCGCCGGCAGCCTGTTCTTCAACCAGGGCGAAAGCTGCAACGCACCGTCGCGCGTGCTGGTGCACGAGAGCATCGCCGACGACTTCGTCGCCGCCGTCGCCGCGCAGGCGCCGCAGTACGCACCGGCCGACCCCCTGGACGCCGCCACCGAAATGGGTGCGCTCGTCGACACGGCGCAGATGGCCACCGTGCTGGGCTACATCCAGGCCGGCATGGACGAAGGCGCACGGTGCGTGACCGGCGGCCGCCGGGCCCTCGCCGAAACGGGTGGGTGCTACGTCGAGCCGACGGTCTTCGACTGCGTCGGCAACGAGATGAAGATCGCGCAGGAAGAGATCTTCGGCCCCGTGATGTCGGTGATCCGCTTCCGGGACGAGGCCGATGCGGTGCAGTTGGCCAACGCCAGCGCCTACGGGCTGCAGGCCAGCGTGTGGACCGACAACCTCAACCGCGCCCACCGCGTGGCGCGCGCGCTGCGTGCCGGCACGGTGCACGTCAACCAGTACGACGAGGACGACATCACCGTGCCCTTCGGCGGCGTCAAGCAAAGCGGCAACGGCCGCGACAAGAGCCTGCACGCCTTCGACAAGTACACCGCGCTGAAGACGACCTGGCTGCGCATCGAGCCCGCATGAACGTGCGGCGCGAGAACCTGCACGCCCAGGGCGTGCGGCCGCGCACCGGGCCGCGCTCGGCGTACCACGCGCGCAGTGACGCCGCCGCCGTGCGCCACTTCGGCCCCCGGGAACTCGAGCGTTAGGCCGCGGCCTTCCAGATGCCGCCCCCTCACCCGCGACCCGCTGCGCAGGGCCAACCGCCGACCTGGGCCTACCTGAGCCTGGCCGCCAGCATGGCGCTGGTGGGCAGCTATGTCGGCCTGAGCAAGCTGCTGGTGGCCACCTTCCCGGTGCTGCTGCTGGCCTGGCTGCGCTTCGGCATCGCCGCCGTGGCGATGGTGCACTGGGTGCGGCGTGTGCCCGGCGAGGCAAAACTCTCCCCGCACGACCGCAGGCTGCTGTTCTGGGAGAGTTTCCTCGGCAACTTTCTGTTCAGCATCTGCATGCTCTATGGCGTGATGCTGACCTCGGCGCTCGCCGCGGGCGTGACGATGGCGGCCATCCCCGCCGCAGTGGCGGTGCTTTCACGCGTGTTCCTGGGCGAACACATCCGGCCGCGTGTGCTCGCTGCCATCGCCTGCGTGGCGGCTGGCATCGCGCTGCTGGCGCTGGCGCGCGGTGATGCGCCGGCCGGTGCCAGCGCCTCGCCGCTGGGCTACGCCTTGCTGTTGACGGCGGTGCTGTGCGAGGCCAGCTACGTCGTCATCGGCAAGCGGCTGACGGGCAATGTCTCGCCGCGTCGCATCAGCGCGCTCATCAACCTGTGGGGGCTGGCGCTGGTGACGCCCTTCGGGCTGTGGCAGGCCTGGAGTTTCGACTTCGCGGCCGTGAGCGCCGGCCTGTGGACGCTGCTCGGCTTCTATGCCATTGCCGCCAGCATGGTGACGGTGTGGCTGTGGATGCAGGGCCTGCGCCACGTGCCTTCGTCGCGTGCCGGCGTCTTCACGGTGCTGCTGCCAGTGAGCGCGGCGCTGGTGGGCATCGTCGTGCTGGGTGAGGGCTTCGGCGCCGCGCACGTGGCCGCGTTTCTGTTGGCGGTGGCCGGGCTGTTGCTGGCCACCTGGCCCGAGCGTGCCGCCACACGCTGAAACGTTGCGGCGTTCGGGGCCGGGGCTAGAATTTTCAGCACTGGAGCTGTGACGCCCGCGTCCGGTCGCGTCGAGGGGGTGCCATGCCACTGGTGCACACGGTGTACGTCAGCCACGCCCGAGCCGACCTCGACGCCGCGGCGCTGCGCGACATCCTGGCGGCTCGGGCGTAGGGCGGGCGCGGCTTCAGCGCCGCGCGGTCTTGCCGTAGGCCTTGAACTTGTCGATCACCTCGGCCATCTGCTCGGCGTCCAGCACCACGGGCTCTGCGACCGCCAGCACCTTCAGGTAGACCTCGCACAGGCTCTCGACTTCCTGCACCACCTTCATCGCCCGCGCCATGTCGACGCCGGCGGCCACCAGGCCATGGTGGGCCAGCAGGCAGGCGTCGCGGCCGGCCATC
>JAURZK010000041.1 GCA_030653505.1 Rubrivivax sp. | reverse complement strand
GCGCTGCTGGTTGCGCAGCCCAAGACGGGCAAGACGGTCATGATGCAGCACATCGCGCATGCGCTGGTGGCCAACCACCCCGAGATCCATCTCATCGTGCTGCTCGTCGACGAGCGGCCGGAAGAAGTGACCGAGATGCTGCGCACGGTGCGCGGCGAGGTCATCAGCTCGACCTTCGACGAGCCCGCGGCGCGCCACGTGCAGGTGGCCGAGATGGTGATCGAACGCGCCAAGCGACTGGTCGAGTTGAAGAAGGACGTGGTCATCCTGCTGGATTCGATCACGCGACTGGCCCGCGCCTACAACAACGTCTTGCCGTCGTCGGGCAAGGTGCTGTCGGGTGGCGTCGACGCCAACGCGCTGCAGCGCCCCAAGCGTTTCTTCGGCGCCGCCCGCAACACCGAAGAGGGAGGCACGCTGACCATCATCGGCACCGCGCTGGTGGACACCGGCTCGAAGATGGACGAGGTGATCTACGAGGAATTCAAGGGCACCGGCAACTGCGAGATCCACCTCGACCGCCGCATGGCCGAGAAGCGCGTCTACCCGTCGATCCTGATCAACAAGAGCGGCACGCGGCGCGAGGAACTGCTGCTGAAGCCGGAAATCCTGCAGAAAAGCTGGATCCTGCGCAAGCTGCTCTATCCGATGGACGAGATCGAGGCGATGGAGTTCATCCTCGAGAAGATGAAGGCGAGCAAGAACAACCTCGACTTCTTCGACATGATGCGGCGCGGCGGCTAGCTTATACTCACAGGCTTTTCGCCCCCCGCGTAAGTACGCTGCTGCCCGACCTGGGCCCCGAGCAGCGCGGCTGCCACCACACACCGAGGCTACCCATGAAAGACGGCATTCACCCCAACTACCGCGAGGTCTGCTTCCAGGACCTGTCCAACGGCTTCAAGTTCGTCACGCGTTCGTGCGCGCCGACGAAGGAAATGATCAAGCTGGAAGACGGCCGTGAACTGCCGCTGATCAAGCTGGAAACCACCAGCGAGACGCACCCTTTCTATACCGGCACGCAGAAGAGCATCGACAACCTGGGCGGCCGCGTCGAGAAGTTCCGCAACAAGTTCGCGCGCGTCGGCATGAAGAAGTCGACCGCCGCCGCGGCGCCGGAAGGCAGCGCCGACTGATTTTCTGCTGCATGCAGCAGAGCTGGAAGGCGGCCTTGGCCGCCTTTTTTGTTGCCTGCGCCGGGTAGCATCACTGCCACCGTGAACAGCCCCAAACCCGCCCTCGTCACCGTGCGCGGCGCACGCCGCCTTCCGCGGGTGCCACTGCTGCTGCTGTGTGCCGCCTACCTGCTGCCGGGGCTGGTGGGGCGTGACCCCTGGCGCAATGCCGACCTCACTGCCTTTGGCCAGATGGTGGCCATCGCCGAGGGCCGCACGCCCTGGTGGGCGCCGGTGCTCGGTGGTGTGCCCGCCGACACGGCGTTGCTGCCGCACTGGCTGGGTGCGGCCTTCATCGCGCTGGGCCAGGGCTGGATGGCCCCCGAACTGGCCGCACGCCTGCCCTTCGCGCTGCTGCTGACACTGACGCTGGCGCTCACCTGGTACACCACCTTCCATCTCGCACGCACCGACGCGGCGCAGCCGGTGCCCTTTGCCTTCGGGGGCGAGGCCCAGCCCATCGACTACGCGCGTGCCGTCGCCGACGGCGCCGTGCTCGCGCTGATGGCCACGCTGGGCCTGCTGCAGCTGGGCCACGAGACCACGCCCGAGCTTGGCCAGCTGTGCGCGATGGCGCTGTACATCTACGCGCTGGCGGCGGCACCCTACCGCGTGGGCATGTCGCGGCTGGCGGTACTGGCCGCCCTGCCCTTGCTGGCCGGCAGCGGCGCGCCGAGCATGGCGCTGGCGGCTGGAGTCGGTGGGCTGGTGGTCTGCGCCCTGTCGCGTTATGCCCAGGTGCGGGCGTTCACGGTGTGGGTGGCGATGGCCATGTCGGCCGCGGCCTTGCTGGCCATGCTGCTGGGCGCCTGGCGCTGGCGCACGCACGGCGTCGGGCTGGCCGACGTCGCGCCCCTGGCGCGTCAGTGGCTGTGGTTCCTGTGGCCGGTCTGGCCGCTGGCAATGTGGACGCTGTGGCGCTGGCGGCGCCATTTGTCGCACCGCCACCTCTCGGTGCCGCTGATCGCCGTCGTGGTCGCGCTGGGTGCGAACATCACCATGACCGGCTCGGACCGCGCGCTGCTGCTCGGCCTGCCCGGCATGGCGGTGCTGGCGGCCTTTGCGCTGCCCACGCTGAAGCGCAGCGCGGCGGCGGCCATCGACTGGTTCTCGATGTGCTTCTTCACGGCCTGCGCCATCACCATCTGGGTCGTCTATGCCGCCCTGCAGACCGGCGTGCCGGCCAAGCCGGCGGCCAACGTCGCCAAGCTCGCACCGGGCTTCATCGGTCACTTCTCGGCGCTGGCCCTGGTGCTGGCGCTGGCGGGCACGCTGGCCTGGGTATGGCTGGTGCGCTGGCGCACCGGGCGCCACCGGGAAGCGCTGTGGAAGAGCCTGGTGCTGCCGGCCAGCGGCGTGGCGTTGTGCTGGCTGCTGCTGATGACCTTGTGGTTGCCGCTGCTGGACTACGCGCGCAGCCCGCGGCCCTGGGTCCAGCGCGTGGCGACCATGGTGCCCCCCGAGGCCTGCATCGCGGGCGCTTCGCTGGCCCCTGCGGCGGTGGCCGCGCTGGAACACTTCGGGCGCTGGCATGTCGACGCCAGCAGCACCGCGGCCGACGGCCCTTGTGACTGGCAGCTGCGCGTCACCAAGGTGCGCCCGCTGCCGCCGACGCCTGCGGGCTGGCAGCTGGTAGGTGAAGCACTGCGGCCGACCGACCGCGACGAGGTGACGCAGGTGTTCAGGCGCATCGGGCGCTGAACACCCGCAACGCCGGCGCGCCGCGCTGGCAGCGTCCCGTCAGCCTGCGGCCGCCGCGGCGGCCATGGCTTCGGCGCAGCGCCGGCCCACCGCGGCGTCGCGCGCCTCGACCATCACGCGCAACACCGGTTCGGTGCCCGAGGCGCGGATCAGCACGCGGCCGCGGTCACCGAGTTCGTGCTCGGCACCGCGTCGCGCATCCGCCAGCGCGGCGTTCTTCTGCCAGTCGCTGCCGGCACGCAGGCGCACGTTGATCATCGTCTGCGGGTAGAGGTTCACGCCTTCGAGCAGCGCTGACAGCGTGGTGCCGGCACTGCGCACGGCCTGCAGGATCTGCAGCGCGCTGACGATGCCGTCACCGGTGGTGTGGCGGTCCAGCGCCAGCAGGTGGCCCGAGCTCTCGCCGCCGAGCTGCCAGCCGCGCGCAGTGAGTTCCTCCAGCACGTAGCGGTCGCCGACCTTGGCCCGCACCAGGCTCACGCCGCGGCGCGCCAGCGCCTGTTCGATGGCGATGTTGGTCATCAGTGTGCCCACCACCCCCTGCACCGGACGCTTCTGCGCGCTGCGGTCCATGGCCATCACGTAAAGCAGTTCGTCACCGTTGTAGAGCCTGCCCTCGGCGTCCACGATCTGCAGGCGGTCGGCGTCGCCGTCGAGTGCGATGCCGTAGTCGGCGCGGTGCTCGGCCACCGCCTTCACCAGCGCCTGCGGCGCCGTGGCGCCGACACCGGCGTTGATGTTCAGGCCGTCGGGCGAACAACCGATGGTCTCGACAGCGGCGCCGAGCTCGTGGAAGACGTCGGGCGCGACGTGGTAGGCCGCGCCGTGCGCGGCGTCGATGACGATCTTCATGCCACGCAGCGACATGGTGTGCGGCACCGTGCTCTTGCAGAACTCGATGTAGCGCCCGCCTGCGTCGGCCAGGCGACGCGCCTTGCCCAGCCGCGCCGAGTCCACCCAGCGCGGTGGGCGCTCGAGTTCGGCCTCGACATCGGTTTCCCAGGCGTCGGGCAGCTTCTCGCCACCGGCCGAGAAGAACTTCACGCCGTTGTCGGCGAAGGCGTTGTGCGAGGCGCTGATGACGACACCCAGGTCCAGCCGCAGCGCACGTGTGAGGTAGGCCACACCGGGTGTGGGCAGCGGGCCGCTGAGCAGTACGTCGACGCCGGCCGAGGCGAAGCCGGCCTCGAGCGAGGACTCGAGCATGTAGCCCGAGATGCGCGTGTCCTTGCCGATCAGCACCGTCGGGCGCTCGCCGCCGCGGCGCAGGACCTGGCCCACCGCATGGCCCAGGCGCAGCATGAAGTCGGGCGTGATCGGGGGCGTGCCGACCGTGCCGCGTATGCCGTCGGTGCCGAAAAACGTTCTGCTCATTGTTGTCATCTCCTTGGCGTGATTTTCCGGCCTGCGCCGCTGCCGTAGACCGCGCGGGACAGGCCCCAGATGGGGGGATGTCGTGACTCAGTCGCCGCAGGCGGCCTGCCAGACCTTCAGGGCATCCACCGTCGCAGCCACGTCGTGCACACGCACGACCGCGGCGCCGTGGTGCACGGCGGCCAGCGCCGCCGCGACGCTGGCGGCCAGGCGCTCGTGTATGGCGCGCCCCGTCAGCAGCCCCAGTGTGCCCTTGCGCGACCATCCCACCAGCAGCGGCCGGCTCAGGCGTGCCACGAGTTCACGCTGGCGTCGCAGCAGCGCCAGGTTGTGTTCGGGCCGTTTGGCGAAGCCGATGCCGGGGTCGAGCACGATGCGTTCGGCTGCCACGCCGGCCGACATCACCTCGGCCGCGCGTTGGACGAGGAAGTCACCCACCTCGGCCACCACGTCCCCGTACTCAGCCTGCGCCTGCATCGTGGCCGGGTCGCCGCGCATGTGCATGAGGCACACGCCCGCGGACGGATGTTCGGCCACGCAGGCCAGCGCGCTTGGGCGCCGCAGGGCACGCACGTCGTTGACGATGTCGACACCTAGGGCGAGGGCCGCCCGCATCACCGCGGGTTCGCTGGTGTCGACGGAAACCGGCACGCCCAGACGCAGTGCGCCTTCGATCACCGGCAGCACACGCGCCGCTTCCTCCGCCACGACGATCGAGGCCGCGCCCGGGCGCGTCGACTCGCCGCCGATGTCGAGCAGGTCCGCGCCCTCCTCCACCAGGCGCTCGCAGTGCGCCAGCGCGGCGGCGGTGGTACCGTGGCGGCCGCCGTCGGAGAAGGAGTCGGGCGTGACGTTGACGATACCCATCACGCGAGGGCGGCTCAGGTCGATGCGGAAGCGGGTGGTCTGCCAGTGCATGGGTCGAGTGTGCGCGATGAGGCAACTTCCGCAGCGCCAATGAGAAGCGGGGCCGCAGCCCCGCTTCGATCGTGATACGGCGCCGATCGCCCCGATCAGGCGGCGGCGGGCGCCCCGTCGGTGCCGACCGGGGTCGACGGGCCGCTGGGCGGCTTGGTCGACGACGGCGTCCAGTCCTTGGGCATGCGCGGCGGCTTGCCGGCCATGATGTCGTCGATCTGGTCGGCGTCGATGGTTTCCCACTCCAGCAGCGCCTGCGCCATCGCGTGCATCTTGTCCTTGTTGTTCTCGATGTGCCGGCGGGCGATGCCGTACTGTTCGTCGATGATGCGGCGGATGACGCCGTCGACCTTGCGCATCGTGTCTTCCGACATGCTGGTGGTCTTGGTGACGCTGCGGCCGAGGAAGACCTCGCCCTCGTTCTCGGCGTAGACCATGGGGCCGAGTTCGTCGGTCATGCCATAGCGGGTGACCATGTCGCGGGCGATGGAGGTGGCACGCTCGAAGTCGTTGCTGGCGCCGGTGGTCATCTGGTTCATGAACACCTCTTCGGCGATGCGGCCGCCGAAGAGCACGCTGATGTGGAGAGCATGCGCTCCTTGTCCATGCTGTAGCGGTCGCCTTCGGGCAGTTGCATCGTCACGCCCAGGGCGCGGCCACGCGGGATCACGGTCACCTTGTGCACGGGGTCGGTCTTGGGCATCAGGCGCGCCACCAGCGCATGTCCGGCCTCGTGGTAGGCGGTGTTCTTGCGTTCTTCCTCGGGCATGACCATGGACTTCCGCTCGGGGCCCATCATGATCTTGTCCTTGGCCTTCTCGAAGTCCATCATCTCGACCACGCGCCCGTTGCGGCGGGCGGCGTAGAGAGCAGCCTCTTTGACCTGGTTGGCCTGGTC
>JAURZK010000039.1 GCA_030653505.1 Rubrivivax sp. | reverse complement strand
TGCAGCAATCTCTGGAGCGCGTCGCCGAGGCTCTACATCACATGAAAGTCTTTCCGCGGATTCTTCCCGCAGGGTCTGCATGGCGGCACGCACTGCCGCCACGAAGGGTCTGATGTAGTCAGAGGTCAAGAACGATGTGCATCGGTGGCACTCGGCAATGAGTTCTTCGCAGTTCGCTTCGAGCCCACTGAACCGCTGCTTGTACGTTGCATCGTTGCACTCATGCAGCGCCACAACCTGTTCGCAATCCTGACTCAATTTCGCTTTGATGGATGCCCAGTTGTACAGCGCCGGATACGACCCCAGAGAGCCACTTCGGATGACCCTTTGTAGACCTGGTACCAGGGCGTCAATATCGGCAAGGGTCTGACCCGAGGATGCAAACGGCTGAAGCTCGTGACACATCGATCCGTGGTAACCCTTAATCGCAGTGAGCTTCTCGAAGGTTCCGTTCAGAACAGCCCGGTCCGGGCGCTGGCCCAGGCGCAGGCGCCTCGATCGGCGGTTCGCGGCAACCGGACAGGGCGCGAGCATCGTGTCGCACCACAGGTGGGCTGCGCCAAGGGCGCCATGGGCCACGAGGCGACACCCGCGGACCGACAACGAACCCGGACTGAATTTCGGTTTCGCTTCGAAGTTCGGCAGGGGTAAGTCGATGATTCCAATCACAAAAACTAATGTGGGCGCACCCTGGCGAACCATAGCGGTTCGGTCTGGGTTCGGTGCCCGGACCGAAATGCGAGGGCCCAGGAGAAACACGTTAAGAACCTTCAACTTACTCGCGCAGAAACTAACGCTCCGCGCTTCTCTCAATCCATTGGTCGACAGTTCGAATCTGTCGGGGCCCACCAACCACATCAACGGCCTGGACAGCAATGTCCAGGCCGTTGGTCCTTCTGGCGCCGACGCGGCACCTGCTGTGCGCTCTCGACTGCGCCCCTTGCGCCATGCCACTCGACGGGAAGGACCCTGATGCAATTCCGTGAACTCGGCCGTTCGGGCCTGTTGGTCTCGCCGCTGTGTTTCGGCGGCAACGTCTTCGGCTGGACGGTGGACGAAGCCACCAGCTTCAGCCTGCTCGATGCCTGGCTCGATGCCGGCTTCAACCTCATCGACACCGCCGATGTCTACTCGAGCTGGGTGCCGGGCCACACCGGCGGCGAGAGCGAGACGCTCATCGGCAAGTGGCTGCGCAAGAGCGGGCGGCGCAGCCAGGTGGTGCTGGCCACCAAGGTCGGCAAGCCGATGGGGCCGGGCAGGGAAGGGCTGAAGCCGGCCTACATCCGCAGCGCAGTCGAGGACTCGCTGCGCCGCCTGCAGACCGACCACATCGACCTCTACCAGTCACACGCCGACGACGAGAACACGCCCCTGGCCGACACGCTGGGCGCCTTCGACGAACTCATCCGCGCGGGCAAGGTGCGCGCCATCGGCGCTTCGAACTACAGCGCCGCACGGCTGGCCCAGGCGCTGAAGATCAGTGCCGAACGGGGCCTGCCACGCTTCGAGAGCCTGCAGCCGCTGTTCAACCTGGTCGACCGCAAGGTGTTCGAGGACGAATTGCAGCCGCTGTGCCTGGCGCAGCGCGTGGGCGTGATCAACTTCTATGGGCTGGCGGCGGGTTTCCTCACCGGCAAGTACCGCAAGCCCGAGGACGCCGCGAAGAGTGCGCGTGGCGAAAACGTCGTGAAGCGTTACCTCAACGAACGCGGCCTGCAGATCCTGGCCGCGCTGGATGCGGTGGCCGCGCGCCACGCCGCCACGCCGGGCCAGGTGGCGCTGGCCTGGCAGATGCTGCAGCCCGCGATCACGGCGCCGATTGCCAGCGCGACCTCGCTGGCGCAACTGGCCGAACTGGTGGCCGCTGCGCGGCTGCAACTCACGCCGCAGGACGTGAGCATGCTCGACGCGGCCAGCGCCTGAACGTGGCTCAGCCGGGCTCGCCGCGGCCCGGGCTTTCGATACGCGCCAGCAGCGCCGCGGCGCGCTGGGTGCTGGCTTCCACGGCATCGAGCAGGGCCGGCACCATCGCCGGCGCACCACCTTCGGTGATGGCCATCGCCGCCAGCCCGGCATGGGTCAGCAGCGCGCCCAGCCAGGCGTGACCCTCGGCGGCCTGCACAGGGTGCCTGGCGCGCGCGAGCGCGGTGTCCGGCCGAGCGCAGGCCGGTCGCCGGCGCGCGGGGTCCCGCGCCGACGGCGTTCCGCGGTCCTCGGGGTCAGACGGGATTGCCGAAGGGCTTGCGGTGCACGCAAACTCGTTCAGCCACGACAAGCGCACAGCAGGAGCCGCCATGTTTCGAAAGCTCACTGAACTGTCCAACGCCGTCGTCAGCCTCAGCCTGTGGCTCGTGCCAGGCTGAGCTGTCGACGAGCGCCGCGTCACATCGGCTTGCCCGCAAGAGGTTTCCACCGCTGGCCCTTCCCGCCCGTTGGCCATGGCGCCGGCGGCGTGTCGCCGCCGAGCAGCACGCTGCCGATGCGCGCGCCGACCGCGGCGCACAGGATGGCCAGTTTCACGTCGTCCTGGCCGACGCTGGCCGAGAACGGGAAGCAGGAAGCCGTCATGCGGCGGGCGCGGTTCGAAGAAGCGGTGTGGGGGACGCGCCTTCAGCGCGTGAAGGTCTGCGAACGTTCGCCACCGCTGGCATGCTTGCGTGCGCGGCGCACCGCGGCAATCACGCCCAGCGCCACGAGCGGGATGCTGGCGCCGACGACGAGGTCGACGTTCAGCGGCAGGCCCGCGCCCTTCAGCGCCTTGGCGCCGTAGCCCACCAGGCCGACGACGTAGTAGCAGATGGCCGCCACCGACAGGCCTTCCACCGTCTGCTGCAGCCGCAACTGCAGCTTGGCGCGGCGGTCCATGCTGGCCAGCAGCGCCTGGTTCTGCCGTTCGCGCGTGATGTCGACACGTGTGCTCAGCAGCGCGCTGGCCTGCGAAACCCGTTCCGACAGGTCGTGCAGGCGCTGCGACACCGTGTTGACCGTGGCCACCGCGGGCGTGAAGCGCCGCGCCATGAACTCTTGCAGCGGCTGGATGCCGGGCAGGCGCTGTTCACGCAGTTCGCCGATGCGCCGCACCACCAGTTCCTCGTAGGCACGGCAGGCGCCGAAACGGAACTGGCTGGCGGCCAGGCCGCTCTCGACCTCGGCGGCCAGGCGCGTCAGCTCGTGGAGCAGCGCCTCGTCGTCGCCCTGGTCGCGCGCGATGCCGTCGGTCAGCGTGGCCAGCGCGGTCTCGATCTGCACGATGCGCGGGTTCTGCCGCCTCGCGATGGGCAGCGCCAGCAGCGCCAGCATGCGGTAGGCCTCGATCTCGAACAAGCGCTGCAGCGTCCGGCCGGCCTGGCGCTCGGTGAGGTGGTGGTCGATGAGCACGAAGCGCGTGCAGCCTTCGTGCAGGTGGAAGTCGGTGTAGACGCGGGCCGCGCCGTCGGCAATGGCCGAACCCACCACGCCCTGGCTGCCGAAGGCTTGCCCCAGCAGCCAGGCCATCCGGTCTTCGTCGGGCGCGGCCAGCAGCCTGGCGTGCACCGCGGCGATGGTGGCGCCGGGTATGCCGGCCAGCCAGCCCGTGGGCAGCAGCGCCGCAGCGACGTTCTGGAAGGGCTGCTCGTCGATGCCGCTGGCAATGACGGTGTAACCCGAGAACTCGCCGTGACGTTCCCACTTCAGGACGTGGGCGCCGGGGCCGCTGCCGAAGTCGGCGCGGAAATGTGTCGCACCGGGCTTCGGGGGTGGCACGCCCTGGGTTTCGCACAGCGTAGCCAGGTGTTCCAGCTCCCGGCTGCGCTGTTCGGGTTCGACCAGCACGGCGACGTAACTGGTACTGGCCGGCGCCCTCATGGCTTCGGGTGGCCGAGCGTGGACTTCGTCGGCCAGCGTGGCCCTCAGCGCGTGATCCGGCGGGAACATCGACATCGGTGAACAGCGGGGTGGGGGCCTTCGCGCAACGGCAGGGCCAGTATGTCACGCCGGGTGGACAGTCCAGCCCGGTGGGGCCCCGCGAACGTGTGCCGCGGGAGGACCTGTTCCGTACGGACAGGCGCGCCGGCGCGTGCTAAGTTTCGCGCCTCGACTCGAGGAGCGCACGATGAAACCGCACCGCATCTTGGCCCTGCTGGCCTGCATGGTCATCCCGGCGCTGACGCCCGCGCTGGCCGACACGCTGGACACCCGGCTCATCGCCAGCGGGCTGTCGCAGCCGCTCTACGCAACTTCGCCGTTGGCTGGCGGGCCGGTCTACGTGGTCGAGAAGGGTGGCGCCATCAAGGCCGTGCAGGGCGGCGTGGCCAGCAACTTCCTGAACATCGCGGTCAGCAGCAGCGGCGAACAGGGACTGCTGGGCCTGGCCTTCGACCCCGGTTACGCCGACCCGACCTCGGCCGGCTACCGCCGCTTCTTCGTCAACTACATCGACGCCGTCAACCAGGACACCGTGGTGGCCAGCTACCGCAGCAGCGCCGACCCGCTGCTGGCCGACGCGGCGAGCCGCGTCGAGGTCATGCGTTTCGACCAGCCCAATGGCCTGAGCAACCACAAGGCCGGCTGGCTGGGCTTCAAGCCGGGCGACGCCAACCACCTCTACATCGCCACCGGCGACGGCGGCAGCAGCAACGACCCGTCCAACAACGCGCAGAACGCGGGCGTGCTGCTGGGCAAGATGCTGCGCATCGACATCAACGGCGATGACTTCGCCAGCCCCGACATCAACTACGCGGTGCCCACCGACAACCCGTTCTACGGCATCGCCGGCACACGCGGCGAGATCTTCGCCCTGGGCCTGCGCAATCCCTGGCGCAACAGCTTCGACCGCCTGAGCGGCGACCTGTGGATCGCCGACGTGGGCCAGAACGCACGCGAGGAGGTCAACCTGGTGCTGGCGAGCAGCCCCGGTGGCCAGAACTTCGGCTGGCGTGTGCGTGAAGGCGACATCGCCACCCCGGGTGTGGGCGGCCCACTGCAGCCGGGCATGGTCGACCCGCTGCTGGTCTACCCGCGCAGCTTCGGCGCGTCCATCACCGGCGGCTACGTCGTGCGCGAGGCCGGCTCGCCGCTGTACGGCCAGTACGTCTTCGGCGACTTCGTCAGTGGCCGCATCTGGTCGGTGCTGGCCGACGGCAACCCCAAGACCATGGCCGACGCCACCGAGTGGACGGCGATGCTGGACGCCGGCGCGGGCGGTGCGCTGAGCAACATCTCGTCCTTCGGCGAAGGCCCTGGCGGCGAGCTCTACATCGTCGACTACGCCGGCAAGGTCGTGCAGGTGGTGCCCGAGCCGGCCAGCGCGGCGTTGATGTTGTCCGGGGCGCTGCTGCTGCTGGCCTGGCTTCGGCGCAGCCTGGCGCTGCAGCGCTAGCCGCACCGCGCGGCACCGCGTTCAGGCGGCGCCGCGCGGCAGCGTCAGCGTGAAGGCCGTGCGCGCGACTTCGACGCCG
>JAURZK010000002.1 GCA_030653505.1 Rubrivivax sp. | reverse complement strand
GTTCACCCTCATCGTCGGCCAAGCCTACGGCGCGGCCTACCACGCGCTGTGCGGCCGTGCCTTCAAGCCCAACGCGCTGCTGATGTGGCCCAACGCCCGCGCCGCCGCCTCGCGCGACGCCAGCGACGACGTGGCCGGCGCGCTGAACTGGGCCCGCCATCTGTGGTGCGACATGGTCATCGACCCGGCCGAAACGCGCCCCGTCCTCGCCCAGTTGCTCGACGTGGCCGGGCGGACGCCCGCCAAACCCACCGAGTTCGCCGTCTTCCGCATGTAGCGGCCGCGCCCATGACCCCGATGTCGTCCGCACTCGCCACCGACACGGTGGCATTCCGGCGCCAGCGCGAGGCCTGCCTGTCGTTGATGGCGGCCTTGCAGGCGCGACGCGAGGAAGCCTCGGTCGGCGGCAACGAGAAGGCGCGCAAGCTGCACAAGAGCCGCGGCCAGTTGCTGCCGCGCGAACGCATCGCCGCCCTGCTCGACCCGGGTTCGCCCTTCCTGGAAATCGGCCAACTCACCGCCGCCGATCTCTACGAGGGCGTGCCGCCCGGGGCGACCATCATCACCGGGGTCGGCCAGGTGGGCGGCCGCGCCTGCATGCTGATCGTCAACGACCCGACGGTGAAGGGCGGCACCATGTTCGGCATGACGACCAAGCGCCATGTGCGCGCGCAGTTGTTCGCCTGGCAGCACCGCCTGCCCTGCATCACCATGGTCCAGTCCGGCGGCGCTTTCCTGCCTGACCTCGAGAACATCTTTCCCGACGAAGGGCAAGGCGGCTCGGTCATGTACAACCAGGTCAAGATGTCGTCCGAGGGCATCGCGCAGATCGCGCTGGTGTTCGGGCCCTCGACCGCCGGCGGCGCCTACATCCCGGCGCTGTGCGACGAGGTCGTCATCATCCGCAACCGCGGCGCGATGTTCCTCGGCAGCCCGCAGTTGGTGTTCGCCGCCACCGGCGAGGTGGTCGACGTCGAGCCGCTGGGCGGCGCCGAGATGCACAGCCGGGTGAGCGGCGTCACCGACCACCTGGCCGAGGACGACGCCCATGCGCTGCAGATCACGCGCCAGATCGTCGCGCACCTCGGCGAGCCGCCTGGGCTGCGCTGGACACCGGCCCCGGTCGAGCCGCCGCAGTACGACCCGCAGGAACTCACCGGGCTGGTGCGCATCGGCGACCAGCCCGGCGTCGATGGCCGCGAGATCATTGCCCGTCTGGTGGACGGCAGCCGGTTCCAGGAGTTCAAGCAGTTGCATGGCGAGACCCTGGTCTGCGGCTTCGCCCGCATCGAGGGCTTCGAGGTCGGCATCCTGGCCGGCAACGGCCTGCTCACCTCGCAGGCCTCGGCCAAGGGCGCGCACTTCGTCGAGCTGTGCTGCCAGCGCGACATCCCGCTG